>JAZDES010000079.1:0-39133 GCA_043808585.1 Pseudomonadota bacterium
TACGGCATCAATCATATCGATACGGCGCCTTTATATGGGGACGCGGAGCTTCGCCTGGGACCCTGGATGAAGCAATACCGGAATCATTTTTTTCTGGCTACCAAGACGGACAAACGGACCTATCAGGATGCTCGCGAACAGTTCCATCGTTCCCTGGAAAGATTGCAGGTTGACGGCGTCGATCTCCTGCAGCTACACAATCTCACCGACGTTGTTGCGCGGGAGACGATAATGGGACCGGGAGGAGCCTTGGAGTATTTAGTCGAAGCCAGAGATAAGGGATTGGCCCGCTTTATCGGGATTACCGGACACGGGATCCAAGCACCTTCCATGCACCGGCAAAGCCTAGACCGATTTGCTTTTGACAGCGTTCTTTTGCCGTGTAACTATCTGCTGATGCAAAACCCGTACTACTCCGCCGGTTTTGATGATCTTGTTTCCTACTGCCACGGGCGCAATATTGCGGTACAGACCATAAAATCGATCGCACGGGGTTACTGGGGAAGTAAACAAAAAAGCCGTGTCACCTGGTACGAACCTTTGAGTGATGAGCAATCCATAATTAAATCCGTTCATTGGGTACTAGGAATTTCCGGAATTTTCCTGATCACGGTAGGCGATATGCAGGAACTGCCCCGGGTGTTGGAGGCTGCGGCCGGTTTTCATTTGCCTCCACCGGATGCGGAGATGAAAGGTATGGTCGAAGAGCAGGAAATAGAACCGCTATTTATTTAAATGTTTCGAAAAGGATATGCTACAATGGATAAGGCCTCTAAACATTATAAGAACATCACCGATCTTGCTATTCGGACTCCCAGTTCCCTGTGTGAAAAGCAGGATTTTTAGAGGATATTCTCCACAAGATCGCTTGCGCATGTCTACACCGATTGAACCCATTTTTCCTTTGAGAATAATTTTGTTTCTTTTTTACTCTACTGGTCATGGGAAGACCCTCCTTTTGTTGTGAATTTTATTAACCGGGTTTAATAGCCCAAGAGGGATTTCCCTACAACCTAAAATCTATCATAGTCTCTATCACAATCACAGTCACACCTATGACGATCCAGCATGAAATGAGGCAGGTGCTGGGACACTATGACCTAGGCAAACTGAGGTGTGCCCAGAGTGTCGAGCGCGGCTATGTCAACCAGAACTGGATAATCGATACATCACAGGGGCGTTACTTCTTGAAGCGCCGCCATCCTGAGTTGCGTAACCCCGAAGTGATCCGCGCCCAACATGCACTTAGCCATCACCTCCGGCAGTCGGGATTTCCAGCCCCGGCCATTCTTCCCAACCTCAGGGGCGAGACTCTCTTGGTATTGGATGGCGAGTACTACGAGATTCAGGCGTATATCGATGGTGTACCCTATGAGCATGCTAAACCGGCGCACTTTCAAGCAGCCGTTGAAACGCTGCGCCGCTACCATGATTGGGTTCAAGGCTTCGAGCCTCTTCCGGCCCTTTGCCCTCCAGGGGGCCTCTACGACCCTGCGATCCTGACCGCCCGCTTGACCGGCCTGACAGAGGCCTGGGCACTGAGTCGGGACCCAACCATGTCAAATATCGTCCGTCGGTTAGAATCACAGACAGCGGACTTGAAGGCTTCCTTCGCCCGGCACGCGCAGCTCCCCCATCTCGTCATCCACGGCGACTATCATGCGGACAACCTACTCCTAGAGGAGGACCGGATTGTCGGCGTCGTAGACTACGACAAGGCTCGCTGGCAGCCACGCGTCGTCGAGTTGGCCGAGGTGATTATCTATTTTGCTTCTCCCCGGCCGGGCCACCTGAAGCACTTGGTCTATCCCGGCTTTCTTGAGTGGGACAAGGTCACGAACTTCATGCACAACTACGCCTGCGCTCTTGGCTTAGATGATAAGAAAGAGGATGTTTTCCTAAAAGATCAGGAAATAAGCGCCTTGCCAGACTACATCCGCTGTATCTGGCTGTCCGTCTCGCTCCAACGACTTCTGGAAAAAGGTCCCCACCCGACTGATGCCTTGGAAGCCCTCCGCGAGGTATTGTCATTGGGAGAGTGGTCTGGGGCCAACAGGGAACGAATGATTGAAACCAGTTACAACGCTGCACAGAGATCTGAAAATCACTTCAAAGATCGCTCAATTTAGAGTGGAGTATCCATGATAAAAGCTATCATTTTTGATTTCGGGCGAGTCATCTCGGCGCAAAAGCCACCGTCTCTCTTTCGTCGTTACGAGAGAGACTTGGGGCTGGCGCCTGGAACGCTCAACCCCATCATGTTCGGAAGCCAGGCTTGGGAGGATACCCTTCTCGGCCGAAAGACGGCGGAAGAGTTCTGGCATGCCATTGGACCTGAGCTTGGGCTCAAGACCCCTGAGGAAATAGACGCGTTCCGTCGCCGCTACCATTCTGATGAGGAGATCAATGAGGGGGTGCTGGACCTGATTCGTCGCCTGCATAGCCACTATAAATTGGCCGTACTCTCCAACTCGCCCCCTGGCATAAGGAGATGGTTGGCTGACTGGGGGATACTTGAATTGTTTAATGTGGTGTTCTGCTCCGGCGATGAGGGGGTAATGAAGCCTGAGCCAACCAGCTTCCAGGCGACGCTTGACCGGTTAGGCGTAGAGCCCGATGAGGCCGTATTTATTGATGACACCATGGGCCATGTAGAGGCCGCCCGGAGACTGGGAGTGCATGGAATACTCTTCAACACCGCCGAGGCTCTGGAGGCTGAGCTAGGCGCCTTGCTTGAAGCGCAATGAGAAAGGAATTGCTGCTATTGGGGAGTTAAAGCGGTCAGTGAAGTGGGGTCACATCTTGATTTGTGATTAGAGGGACGCCCTTAAGATTTTAAGTTCAAAAGAAAACCGGGAAATGATAAATGGGGACGCATGCCAAGATTAGCCCTATTGGACGCATTAGGTTTAGTGCACCACATTGCGGTCAGGGAGATAGAGAGTCCAAATCAGTTTCTTTTTTTCCATGATTTACCCCTTTCTGTTATTGATAGTCTGTGCGAAAAATCCCCCTCACCATAACCCATCGAATCTATCGCCTCCTTTCGTCCTCTGGTATCGGAAAAACTTCAAAGGCATGTTTCCTGCCCTGTGGGAGGAATATATGGCAGATTCCTTTCCACAACATTTCCTGAACATTACAAATCGGTAAGGTTGTGGTTCCTGCGATGAATAGTAGATTAGGATAGGATCTGTTGGGTCAATAAGGCCAGTAAGGATAATACCATGGACCCCATCGGCCCCACGGCCCCATGGGATACCAGGGATAGGGTTGATAGATTTCCGGTTCTTCTTTCCAAAGGTGGATTTCTCTTATGATGAGGTAGGGATAGTGGTAGTCGATCTCCCCTAATTTCATGATCCTTTCACCCTCGACCATTCCTGCGATGGTCACTCTTCGGCCTTTGCGGTAGATCTCGCTGTCCAGAAATCCATCATATTCAGCCAGAAACCGCCCCTCTGATACATCCAAACCAATTGGCCGGTCCTCACGATCCATTGCGGTCTGATAAATCTCAAGGAGAGTCCTGTCCTGCTGGTATCTCGTTTTTACAATAACCCCACCCAGTAGGACCATCTCTCCGCTATAGGCCGATGGATTTTCCCTCAACTCCGCAAAGTCAATGCCCCTATTCACCTGCTGGAGGACGTCTTTTGAGATGACATGGGCACACCCAGCCCAGATTATGGCGCCGATGACAATTATCCCAACCATCCCGATCATCTTGGCTTCTCCCAGCTTCAACGGTAAACTCCTATCCCAATGCCGAAATAGACCTTCGGTTCTGTGTCAACGTACTTTTCTACCGGCCAGAGATGAAGGTGTTGCCTGTCAATGATCGGATAGGCATACTCGATCTCATTCAAAGTGCGCACCTCTTTTCCTGCAACCGTACCCACCACAGTGATCTGTCTCCCTGGGCGATAGATGGCTGGATCCAGGAACTCAGGCGCAGAAACAATAAATCTTCCCTTTGAGGCATCCCCTCCGATGGGCCTCCTTTTTGAGTTGAGCGAATGCTGCAAAATAATGATCAGCGTCTTTTCTGGGAGGTTCTCTGTTTCGATTATGTCACCCCCAAAAAGTACAGACTTTCCTTGAAAGGCCTCTGGATCTTTCAATAAACTCTCAAAAGGAATGCTCTGATCCACATTCTTCAGCGTTTCGGGAGGGATAGCCGGTGCGCAAGCAAGGAGCCACAACACGGTCAACAATGGGAACCATTTCAAAGACCTTCTATGCCCGATGATATCCATGGCATCTCCTTCAAACCTGATGAATAGAGATCAGGTTGCATTTGAGTCCTCAACCAAATCTATCATCCAGAGATCTATCCTGTAAATCCAGTTGTATGAGCGCAATCACTCATCTTTTCTTCCAGACCGGATGGAGGTGGATATAGGTCAACACTTTCGCCTTTCAGACGTAAGACATTTGCGAGTTTATCAGTGAAGGGAGTAGGAAGAATTCAGAAGCCAGGTGCCAGGAGAAAGAATAAGCGTGAAGTGCACCGAAGACTAAAAACCCCCTGTGTTAACCTTCGGGCCCATGCTCTTCGGCATCCATTAACAAATGGATGGCCTCTCCGTCTGTGGCCAGGGCTGCCTCAAAAAAGGTTTCAGCCAATGTTGGATGGGCAAAGACCGTTTTCTTGATACCATCCACGTCGATTCCGTTTTGCATTGCCAGGGCTGCCAGCGAGATGAGTTCAGTGGCCTGAGGGCCCATGATGTGAACACCCAGAACCTCCCTTGTCTTGGAGTCGGAGACGATCAGGACCAAACCCTGGTCAATTCCCATGGTTCCGGCGCGGCCATTGCCCACAAAATGAAACTCCCCTAACTTGACGGTACGGCCTTCCTTCAGGGCTTCGTCCTCAGTGAGACCCACCGTAGCGACCTCTGGATCGCCGTATATGCAGTTTGGAACGAAGGGAGATGGCTTCCCATTCTCAAATCCAAGGATATGGTCGATGGCCACTATGGCCTGCGAGATGGCCTTGTGTGCCAAATAAGGGGGGCCGGCCGCATCAC
Organism: Pseudomonadota bacterium; assembly: GCA_043808585.1. Classification (GTDB taxonomy): domain Bacteria; phylum Desulfobacterota; class DSM-4660; order Desulfatiglandales; family Desulfatiglandaceae; genus CAYVMN01. The sequence continues at coordinate 5,037 of JAZDES010000079.1, forward strand.
CGATCACATAGATGCCTCTTACCGGCGTTTCCAAGGCCATATTATGTTCCAATACCCCTTCCTTTGGCACCAGGTCCGCTGCATCCAGGTTCAGACCCTGATAGCAGGGGCGCCTGTGTCCGGTCAAAAGAGTCTTGTCTACCTGGACTTCCTGCTGGCCTTTGCTGTCCTCAAGGGTCAGCTTTACCCCGGCCCCAGGGGCGCCATGGGCTGCGATCACGTTGGTCCGAGTGAGAACCTTGATCTTCCGGTCCAATAAAACCTTCTTAAAACGATCCGCCAGATCCGGATGCACCCGCGGCAAGATGCGTTTCTGTTTTTCGATCAGCACGACACTGGCACCCAGATTGCAGTAGATGGAGGCAAATTCAACGCCCCGGTTCCCTGCACCCACCACGGCCAAGCGACGGGGTATCGCTTTGAGGGATAGGGCCTCATCTGTGGACCAGATGTCCTGCCCGTCAACCTGAAGCCCAGCCGTATACTCCTCAACAGACCCTGTGGCCAGAACGATCTTCAAGGCATTGATCTCTGTTTCTTCCCCGTCTGACGTTTGTATACAGAGGGTATTCGGAGTTTTGAAGGAGGCCTCGCCGCACAAGAGGATTACCCCATTTCCCGAGAGAATATTTTGGACCCAACTGCGTGATCCCTCCACAACCAATCTCTTACGATCGGCGATGCGCTTCAGACTTATTTTCATGTCTCCCTTCAAAAAATGGCAATTTCGAACAGCCGGTATGATTCGCGTGTCTTCGAGAAGGCTTTTGGTCGGTACGCAACCGCGGTTGAGGCAGGTGCCGCCCAGAGGACCTTTTTCCACCAAGATCGTCTTTAATCCTTTTTGGGCCCCGCGGATGGCCGCTGTGTATCCTCCAGGCCCCCCTCCAACCACCAGCAGGTCACACTGTTTCATGGTCATTTGCTTCAACTCCTTAAATCCCTAACCCGGATAAACCGGAACCAAAAAAGGCTCTCGCAAAGGCGCGAAGACGCCAAGTTTTTTACACAGATGTCTCGTCATTGTTTTCCTTTGCGAGCTTTGCGGCTTTGCGTGATCAAGAAATAATTCGAAATATTTTCTGTCCATTTTGCGAAGAAATTTGTTTCTAAGGTACTAAGGTAAACCATGTGAGTGTTCACCTCGGAAAATAGAGTGATTGATCATTTGAGAATACGTTTAAAGAACTCGGGGTGTTCGATGACCTGCTTGAGTCTACCCAAGAAACCGGCTGCGGGAACGCCGTCAATGACGCGATGATCGTGGGTCAGGCAGAGATGGGTTAGGGTTCGGATTGCCAGTTGATTCTCGTAAACAGCGGGCTTCGGACCGATCTTTCCGATACCAAGAATGGCATTCTGGGGCGGGTTGATGATGGGTGTCATGAAGTCCACATCTACATTGCCCCCGCTGCTGAGCGTAAAGGTACCCCCTTGATAATGTTCAGGCTCAAGTTCATTGCGCCGGGCCTTTCGAGCCAGCTTCTTGATTTCCCGGCTGACCACAACAAGGCCCTTTCGATCTACGTTCCGTACCACCGGAACCACCAGACCTCCGTCAAGGGCCACAGCTACCCCGATATGGTATTCCCCCCAGCAGATGATCTCATCCCCAATGATCGTTGAATTCAAGACGGGAAACTCTTTGAGCACGAAAGGGAGTAGCTTGACAAGCATATCCACAAACGTGATCCGCTCCTCAGGGCGGTCCAGGAGGAGTTCTTTTCGAAATTGGGCCAGTTCTGTCATATCGGCCTCAGAGACAACGGTCAATTGGGCCCCGGTCTGGAGGCTCGAAACAAGATTATCGGCAATGGTCCGGCGCATCCCGACAAAAGGGATTCGCTCAAGAACGACACGATCACCCAATTCAAGGGTGGGCTGGGGAGCCGGAACGATTTCCCCCTCCTCTTCATCGAAAGATAATCGGATTCCCCACTCTTCTTCAGGCTCATCAAAAAAGATCCCTGTCCTCGGCTGTGTTTCCTGCTGCAGACTCGCTTTGTAAGCTTCGAACTCCTCCCGGCTATCGGAGACAACGCCTAGGGTTTCACCGATTTTCACCCGGTCCTTCACCTGCCTCAGAATGAACACCATGCCGGATTTCGGGGCTTCGATTTCATAGGTCACCTTGGCCGTTTCGATGGTAACGACTGCCTCGCCCTCGTCTACTCGGTCCCCATCCCCTTTGGCCCACTTCACCACGGTAATATCCGCCTGGGTCATTCCCAACTTTGGCACAAGAATCGGTGCAATCATATCTGAAATACTCCTCGTTTGTTTGTCAGGGTTTGGCCGGAATCATGACCGTACCCTGTGAGGAAAGCACTTGGTTAAAGCCTTTTTCAACCCCAGAAATCCCCTGCAGGAAAGTTGAGGGATTACATCAGGGAATTAACTGAAGAAGGCCCCGCCATCCACATTGATCGCCTGGCCGGTAATCTCCTTGGCCTCTTCGGATGCCAAGAAGACCACCGTATTTCCGATATCCTCCGCCGTCTGTGGCCTTCTCATGGGGATCATGTTCTGGACAACCGCATTAAAGACATCATCCGGGCCCAGTCCCTGGAAGGGGGGGTAGGATTGGGACAACACCTTGGCCCCCGTATCCCACATGGGTGTCCTAATGACACCGGGACAGACCGTGTTTACATTCACATTGTAAGGGGCCAACTGAAGGGCAATGGCCTGTGTCAGGACAATGACGCCGGCCTTACTGGCACAATAGTGAGGAATCCAGTCTATGCCCTTTCGGCCGCCGATGGATGAGATATTGATAATTTTACCCCTATTCTGTCGCTTGAAATACGGGGCTACCGCCCGATTGCACAGGAAGACCCCCTTGAGGTTTACGTCTATGGTCAAATCCCATTCCTTCTCCGAAATGTTCTCCAATATGGGGGGTTCGTCCGATTCACCCCGGTAGACGAACCCGCCAACACCGGCACCGCACACCAAAATGTCGATTCGCCCCATCTTATTGAAGGTTTCCTCAATGAGTGTCTGACATTGTTCAGCCACGCTCACGTCCGTCCGAACAGCCAGGACTTTTTGCCCCGTCTCTTTGAGCTTCTGGGCTACCTTATTTGCCAAGTCTTGCTGGAGATCGCTGACGACCACGTGAGCCCCTTCTCGGGCCAGACAAAGGCAAATTCCCTCGCCCAGGCCGCCTCCTCCACCGGTTACGATCGCCACTTGATCCTTCAATCGCATCTGAAACCTCCCCATTGATTATTCATTGGATAAGACGCCAGCGGTTTGGTTGGGCCGGGGTCCAGAAGACTCGGTAAAGGCCTGGAGCCCCGACCGTTTTTCGAGAGCGATTACAGCGTGCGCTTTACGGCACGCGCGATGGAGTCCTTGTTAGGTAAATAAAGATCCTCCAAGACCGGGCTGCCCGGAATGGGCACCATGGGCGCGGCCACTCTTTGCACCGGGGCCTTGAGCAAAGAGAAATAATCCCCAGAGGCGAGCGCTGCGATTTCGGCGCCCAGGCCGCCCCTTATTCTTCCTTCCTCAACAGTAACTAGACGCCCTGTCTTCTCCACCGACTCGAAAATGGTGTCTTTGTCCAGAGGAACAATGGTCCGCGGATCGATGACTTCGATATCTATACCCTCTTGGGCCAGATCCTGAGCTGCATTCAGGGCCTCATACACCATAAATCCAAAGGCCACAACCGTTGCATCTTTACCTGCTTTTCGAACCACGGCCTCACCGAACGGGATGGTGTACTCCTTATCAGGGACCTCACCGTTAACACCCCCCAAAATCAGCTTTTTGTGTTCAAAAAACACTACTGGATCATCGCTTCGAATGGCCGATTTCAGAAGGCCTTTTGCATCGTAAGGCGTGGAAGGTTCCACCAGTATCAGGCCAGGCGCCTGGATCAGCTGAGATTCCAGGCACTGGGAGTGACCATAGGCCATCCGGAAGCCCGCCCCCACGGCCGTTCGAATGGTCAGAGGAAGGCCGTACTGGTTTCCGGTGACATAACGCCACTGACCCAGGTGATTGCAAATCTGATCCATGGCCAGCATGGCAAAATCACAGAACATGAGCTCCAGGACCGGACGCTGCCCGTTCATGGCAGCCCCCATGGCAACACCGGTAATGGCATTTTCAGCAATGGGGGTGTTCAGAACCCTTTCCTCTCCGAACTCTTTGATCAATCCAGCGGTTTGGCCAAAGGCCCCGATCCGAACGTCCTCTCCAAGCACAAAAACACTCGGATCCCGCCGCATTTCCTCAGCCATTGCCTCATTAAGGGCCTGCAAAAAACTAATCGTTCTGGCCATTATATCACCCCCTTTTGCGCATATACGTCTTCGAACAGATCTTCCATAGTCGGATCGGGCGCTGCAAACGCTTCCTCTACCGCTTTGTCCACTTCCGTCCGTACCTCCTGCCGGAGCCTTTCATCGGCATCGGCCGTGAGGACCGCCCTTTCCAGCAGCTTGGCCTGACAAAGGTCTATGGGATCCCTCTTTCCCCACTTCTCCAGATCTTCTGGTTTTACGTAACCGCCAGGGTCGCCTGAAAAGTGGAGCGCCATACGAAAGGTCTTATACTCCACCAGGTAAGGGCCCTTGCCGCTGCGCGCATGGGCGACGGCCTTTTCCGTTGCATCGTAGGTCGTTTCGATATCCTGGCCATCCACGATGTCATAAGGAATCCCGTATCCTGCAGCCCGTGGCGCCACATCCTCGGTGGGGTAGTGTTCTTGCATGTAGGACAGCTCGCAAAACTGGTTTGTACAGACGGCAAACACCACAGGCAGCTTCCATAGGGCAGCCATACACATGGAGGGATGGGCATCGGCCTGGTTGCAGGTCCCTTCTCCCACAAAATACAAGGTCACCTGGTCCTTTTTTTGCATCTTTGAGGCCAGGGCCGTGCCTATTGCATAGGAAAAATCTGACCCCAGGCTGGAGACCAGTCCGGGGATATTCACCTTCTGGTCACAGAGGTGCAGCGTGCCTTTTCCTTTGCAAACGGCTGTTCTTTTACCCAAGTATTCGAGCCAGATGTCTTGCGGCGTCATCCCCTTTCCAATGTACTCCCCCACACCCCGATGGGTGCCAAAAAGGATGTCTTCTTGTTTCAGAGGTCCTGTCACCCCAATGGCGACGGCCTCCTGCCCTGTACCGAAATGTGACATCAGTTGGATTCTTCCTTCCTGCAAGAGCGCCCCGTGCTTCTCTTCCATGGCACGGACCAAAAGCATCTTGCGATATAATGCCAAGAGTCTTTCATTCTCCAAAGACATGATGATACCCCTCCTTTCTCTCCAAGGCCGTTATGGTTTGATCTCGATTAACTCAAAAAGGACGCCGCCCGTCCCATCGGAGGCCATATACGCTGCCCGGACGTGTCCCATCCCTTCGACGTCGGTTTCTGCGTTCATGAGAACATGAATCCCCTTGTCCTTGAGATAGCTCAACCATTCGTCATAGTCGTCTACAATAAAGCCAAGATGCTGCATCCCTTCCCCTTTTTCGTCGAGAAACCATTTGTGTGGGGCATCCCCTTCCACGGGTTCAATGAGTTCAAGCATCAGGGGCCCCCACTGGCACATGCCTATTTTGAGCCGGATCGGGCTCGGTTTGCCGTGAACCCAGTGCTGGTCAGGGGCAAATTCGATCGTCTGGAATGGGCCAAGCCCAAACGTTTTGGCGTAATAATCGATCGCCTCGTTCAAATCTCTAACGACGACGCCCACCTGGGCGGGCGGCGGCAGAACCATCTGTTTTCCTTTCTCACCCATAATTCACCTCCCATTTCAAAAAGGGTTATTCAAAACTCCCACTTTCTCAACAACAGACCCAAACCTCACTCTGTTTTCTCTTTGTCCCTCTTTATGGCCTTCAGGATCTTTGCGGGGGTAATGGGAAAATCATCGATCCAAATGCCCAGTGCATTGTAAACCGCGGGGCCTAATAATGCCGGCACAACGGTGGCAATATCTTCGCCAATGCCGACCACGCCGTATGGGCCATACCCCATTGCCGTCTCAACCAGTGCTGTTTCAATGGGTCCGACGTCCTTGATGGTAGAAATCTTATAATCCACAAGATTGCCGTTAAGCATCACCCCGGTACCTGGATCGTGTACGACCTCCTCAAACAGGCCTCTGCTGACACCCATATAGGTGCCCCCGTATTGCTGCCCTTCACATCCCTCCCAGTTTATGACCTTGCCCACATCATTGACATTGACCACCTTTGTGACGATAACCGCTCCGGTCTCCGTATCAACCTCCACCTCCATGAAATGGGCCTGCCGGCAGAAACGGGGGCGGTAGCTTGAATAAGCGCCCTGTTGAACCTGCCAGGCATGGGAAAAAAGAGGGACCGAAAAGTTGCTTCTTTGCGCGCCTTTTCCCATTTCTGGCGTATGGCACATGGGACCTTCGGCACCCATCGGCTGAACAAACTCGGCCAAAGACATCCTCTGACATGGGTCGGCCTTCACATAGATGACACTGTCTTTGATGTCCAGTTCATCTGGCTTCAGACCCGGAAAGGCCGGCGGGTAACTGCCCCTCTGGGTCATTCCGCTCGGGCTTGTTGCCGCTTCCAGGATCTTTTGTTTCAGGCCCCTGGCCGCGTTCCTGATGGCGAATCCATTGACAGACATATTGGTGGAAGAATCCGGCGTCATGGCGAAGAATCCTGTGTCTAACTGGGGCCTGTAAAAGACATCTTCCAGGCGCATCCCCAGTTCATCCGCGGCAATCTGGCAATAGGATGTCTCTGCATTCACACCATTGTCACAGCGCATCCCCAATATCCTCGCCGTTCCATCGTTGCGCTCGATATAAATGGCCATTTCACTGGATCCAGCAGAATCCTCCCACTCATGGTTCCATGTAAAACCAAGACCGTGCATCCTGCCGTTTTCGAGTTTCTTCGTACCGGGTGGGTGCCATTTTTTATCCCATTCTATTAGGGCCTTACCCCTCTCAATGCACTCCTTCAGGCTGTCCCTGACCTGAAACCCCATCTCCGCCTTCCGATCGTTCAACCACGTCATATCATGGCCGTCCGCGCCATCGTTCTTTAGGGCGATTTCAATGGCGTCTAGAGCCAATGCATTGGCCACACGGTCGAAGACCAGGGTAAGGCTGAGGCAATTGGAGTTCTGTTCACACCGGGTTGGAACGGTCGGCCCCTTATTTATCTGTACCGCAACAATCTTTCCGTACACATTGGGGACCCGGGTATTTTCGATGAAGTGCCTGGCAACGCCAAAGACAGGGAACAGGAGATTCGAAAGAACAGCCTGCACCTTGACGGCTGTTATGGTGCCGTCTGTTTTTGCGCCCACTTTGAAGTAGTAGACGCCCTCATCCATTTCCCCGCCATAGAAATCCTCCCGCCTAGTAAAAGTCCATTTAACAGGCCTCCCTGTTCTCTTGGCCAAGAGCGCAGCACAGTAGTGTCCTCCCATGTTCCAGGGTGTCTGACTCCATCCGCCGAAGCTTGCTCCCTGATACGGACAGTGCATCAGTATCCTGCTCATGGGTATTCCGCCAAACCAGCCGGACACCACGCGTTTACTGATGTGGGGGCGCTGTTGTTTTACCCAGATTTCGGGGTATTCTCCGGTCCATTGGAACACCCCACAAGGACGTTCCGGGCCGACCCAGGTGTGAAGGCGTCGAACCGACTTGAATTCAATGATTTTGTCCGCTTCAGCAAAACCCTTTTCCACATCCCCCAGTTCTTCCACGTCCAGCATGCCCTGGTTGAAATAATTTCCATCGGGAAACGCCTCAGGGTTAGCAAGGGGGGCATCTGGCCTCAGGGCTTCCTCTGGGTCCAGGACGAAGGGACGTTCCTCCCATTCGATCTTTATGGAACGCAAGGCCTCTTCAGCGATCATTTCGCTATCTGCGAGTACAGCGGCTCCAACCTCTTCCCCCGCGAAATGGGCGACTTTGGGGAGAACAGGAACAGATGAAAGGGCATGCCCGCCCAAATCCGCTTCAGAGGGCAACTCGGGATCATCATATCTTAATACGGCCCTTACCCCGGGGAGGGCCTCGGCCATACTCGTATCCATATGCTTGATTACAGCGTGAGGATATGGGGACGTGAGGAATCTGAGATAGAGCATCCCCGGGAGTTGGACATCCATGGTATAGACCGCTTTTCCGCTTGCCTTTTCGTACCCGTCTATGCGGCGAACCCCCCGTTTTCCAATGTGTTCATATTGCTCGAGCGGATACTTGTCAAATCCGAGGTTATCCATGATTTCCCAACGATTCGGCCTGTGTTCATTCGACATGATTATTTGTCCCGTCTTTCCATTCTCCTCAAGTTTGGGAGCGGTCTCGAAAAATGTCTTCGGATGTTCGGGATCGACCCAACACCTAATGAGAAACCAGTGCCCTGATTACGCCAAAATGCCCAGAAACAAAAATCTCACCCCCCCCGGTTTTTTTGACTGGCCTCCCCCAAGGCATTGGCGCCGATAATAGCACCCAAGATCATTTCAGGATCAATGTCAAAATACGAATTGTGGGTGGTGAGCCCCTCCATGCATGCGACTCGTGCGGCCTCCATGAGGTTCTCAGGAGAGGTGTCCGTGACGCCAAGCTGTCGCAATGTCACCGGTAGTCCGACTGCATTAGAAAAATCAATCACTTTGGCAATTTCGTCTCTTGGATAATTCTCCAGTACAATCTGAGCAAGGGTTCCGAAGGAGACCAACTCTCCGTGCAAGGGACGGTGACTTCCTTTCAAAGCCCCCAGTCCCTCGTGAATTCCATGGGCAGCGGCCAGACCCGAACTCTCAAACCCTAAACCGCTCAAAAGGATATTCGCCTCAATCACCATTTCAACCGCCGGCGTCACCGCGTTCTTGTCAACGGCCAATTTGGCGGATACGCCGTATTCCAAAAGGGTCTCGTAGCAGAGTTTTGCGAGGGTTAAAGCGGCCGAAGTAGTTATTCCCCCAGGGAGGTTCTTTGCGCTCGACTTGGTACAGGTGGATGCCTCGAACCAGGTTGCGAGGGCGTCGCCCATGCCAGCGACAAAATACCGGGTGGGCGCCTCAGCGATGATCTTTGAGTCTACCAACACCACGTCCGGATTCCTCTTAAGAATTAGAAATCGGTCAAGGACATGGTTGTCCGTGTATTGCACAGCTAAGGCGCTACAGGGTGCGTCATTTGATGCAACAGTGGGAATGATGACGAGCCGTGAATCCAGATCATGGGAAACGGCCTTGGCCGTATCAATGACCCTGCCCCCGCCCACTCCGACAAGGACTTCTGCGCTGAAATCCCTCGCCTTCTGAGAAAGCTCTGCCGCGCTCGACCGGGTGCATTCCCCAGAGAAAACCTCAAAGTGGTATTCCAGGGACAGGTCCCTGAAGTTCTCGGAGATTCGATCACTCACGATCGAGGCCGCCGTGGGCCCGCCGACAAAGAAGAACCTGGATCCCAGGTGGGAGATATAGGTCCCCGTCTCGTTTGTAACTCCCGGACCTTGAATATAGCGATTTGGGGCTATCATTATCTTGACCATGTTGTCGTCCTCCTTCTCCATATAAATGTTAATTTCTGGAGAATTTCATGGATGCGGATGCGCTGCTTTCTGGCTCAAATACTGCGCGGCTGAACTTCCGATATTGTTTAGCTCTATTCGCCCAGATAGGCCCGTTTGACCACCTCGCTACCTCTAAGCTGTTCGATATTCCCCTCCAGTAAGACTTTACCAACTTCGAGCACATACCCTCTGTGGGCCACTTGGAGGGCCAGGAAGACATTCTGCTCCACCAGAAGGACGCTCACCCCGCTCCGATTGATCGTCTGAATCACAGAAATCAGCTCGAGTACCATCACGGGAGCGAGCCCCAGAGAGGGCTCGTCCATCATAAGCAGTCTGGGTTTGGACATCAGGCCTCGGGCAATAGCCAACATCATCTGCTCCCCCCCGCTCAGGCTTCCTGCCTTTTGATTTCGCCGCTCCCGCAATATTGGAAAATGGGCAAAGACCCCTTCAAAATCGTGCTTGATCCCCTCTTTGTCTTTTCGCAGGCTCGCGCCGAGCTTAAGGTTTTCGAGCACGTTCAGGTAAGGGAAAAGGCGTCTCCCCTCTGGGATATGAACGAGACCGAGGCCAACAATCCCGTAAGGTTCCATCCCTTCAATCCTTTTGCCATCGAAATAGACTTCCCCTGAGGTCAAAGGCCATAAACCGGATAAGACCTTTAAAACGGTGCTTTTCCCCGCTCCGTTGGCACCAATAATGGTCACGACCGCCCCCGGGGCCACTTCGAGAGAGACGTCTTCCAGGGCTATGGCTTTGCCGTAATATACATTTAGATCTTTCACCCTAAGCAGCATGTTCTCTCCCGAAATAGGCCTTGATGACCTCCTGATTTTCCCGGACTTCCTCCATCGACCCTTCGGCAACCTTGTTGCCGAAGTTGATAACGATGACGCGATCGCACAAGTTCATGATTCTCATGTTGTGCTCGACAAGCAGGATCGTGACTCCCTGAGATCTGATTTTTTCGATAACGGACATGGCATAATTGATCTCTTCAAGACTCATGCCCGCGATGGGCTCATCGAGGAGCAGGAGCCTGGGTCTAATGGCCAATGCCCTGGCCATGGTAAGGAGTTTTTGGTATCCGTGGGGCAAATTCTTACCGAGCACGGATTTGACCCCATCCAGACCCACAAGATGCAAGATATCCCTGGCTTGATCTAAAATATATCTTTCCTTGCGGCGGTAGGAAGGTGTTTTGAACAAGGCCTCCCAAAACCCCGATTTGGGATAGAGATTGAAAGATGTCACAATATTCTCAAAGACGGTGAATTCGGGAAAGAGGTAGGCGAGTTGGAAGGTGCGTCCGATTCCCATCCGTGCAATCAAGTGGGGTTTCTTGCCGGAAATGTCTTTTCCTTCAAATAAGATCTTACCACCTGAAGGTCGGAGAAAACCGGTGATCAAGTTGAAGACCGTTGTTTTACCGGCGCCGTTGGGGCCGATCAGGCCGACGATTTCCCCTTCCTGCATGGATAGATCGAGTTGAAATACCGCGGCAAGGCCGCCAAAGTATTTGGTCAATCCCTTTGTCTCAAGAAACATCTCTGGGCGTCTTTCTCCGTTGAAATTGTGCGAACCTTGTCTTTACTTGTTGAAATAAGCCGGCGATACCCTGAGGCATAAAAAAAACGACCAGGAGCATGATTCCTCCGAAAACAAATGGTGCAAAGGCCTTAAGCCAGCGGAAGATCTCTGGGACGATTACCAGGACCGTCGTTCCGATAATGGGGCCGGCAAAACTCGCTGTCCCACCCACAAGCACGTATATCAAAAGGTTAACGCTGGAGAGGAAACCAAAGCTGCTCCGGGTGAGCACCATATTATAGTGGGCATAACCGGCACCGGCGATTCCCGCAAAAAAACACCCCACCGCAAGGGCAAGCACTCTGAATCCCGACTCATTGATCCCCACACTGGAAGCCACCAGATAGGATTGAGCGATTGCCTTCCAACTCATGCCAATCCGGCTGTTCTCAAGACTGTAAAGTATCAGAAGACAGAGGATCGTCAATACCAGGAAGAAATAGTAGTAGGGAATCTTCGACCTGAGAAAATTGATGTCTGGGAGGCCGGGAATGGCAATGGAAGGGAGCGGAGGGATGCCGATGAGACCGATATCGCCGCCGGTATAGTTCGCGAATACCCCAATCAGGGCCACAATGACCAGACCTACAAAAAGGCTCACCATGGAGAAGTAGATCGCCCTCACCCGGGTAAGCGGGTAGCCCGCCAACACCCCGACGATCATCGCTGAGATTCCGCCTAAGGGTATGGTGAGCCAAGGGGTCCAGGCGAGTTCCTTTGCAAATATACTCGAGACGTAGGCCCCGAGCCCCATGAAACCCGCGTGGGCGATTGAGATCTGCCCGGAGATCAATATCGTGCGGAGGCTGCATGCAGCGATGATATAAATGAGCGTGACGATAAAGGTGTGGAGGTAATAGACAGAGTCGACAAATAACGGCACCAAAAAAAGAAGGATGATCAATAAGCCATAGACAGGGATGTTGATCCAGTTTCTTGGCCCCCTTGTGATGCGCTCTCCGTTAAGCATGCCTATACTTCACGCCCAAATAGGCCTTGAGGTCTTAGCAGTAAGATGACGATAATGATGCAGAGTCCGGTCAAATCAGTGGCACTGCCACTGATAAAAAGCGGCAGCGTAGCGTCAATGGCGCCCAGGATCAGTCCACCGATCAGGACCCCACCGATGCTTCCGATTCCGCCCAGGATGACAATCTGGATGGCCTTGACCAGCATTTGGTCCCCCATAAAGGGACTCAGACTGAGGATCGCACCCATGAGACTTCCGGCTACGGCGGCCAGCGCGCACCCGATGGCTGTGGTGACCGCAAAGATGCGATGAATTTTGATTCCCTGGAGCGCCGCCCCATCCATGTCCTGAGAAATTGCGAGCATCTGAAGACCGGTCTTGGTCTTCCGAATAAACAGGATCACCCCCAGCAGCAAGGCAGACCCAATGGCAAAGGTAGCCAATCTATCTCCGCTGATAGAGACGCCGCCGAACCTGAGAATGGCTGGGACAAAGGACGGGATCCGCCTGATGTAACTCCCCACGGTCACGTTGATCGTCGCCTCCAAAATGATGATTAACGCAAGCGTGATCACCACAATGCGGTTCATATCCTTCAGGAATGGGCGGAAGAAGACCCTCTCGAGGAAGAGACCGAAGAGGCCCACAGTAATCATCGATACAAGGAGCGCTACCCACTGGTTCAACCCAACGACCACGGCGAGCTGGTAGCAGATGTAACCGCCAACCATATAGATCGCGGCGTGGGTAAAATTCAGAATTCCGAGGACGGTCAGAAGGAGCGCAAACCCAAGAGCCACCAAAATATAGATGGACGAGATCATCAGTATGTTTACAACGGTTTGGGCCGCGACTTCCGAAATCACGCCTTCTCTCCGCTTCTCTGTAACCACCTTAGAGTAGGCAGGAGGGCACATGACCCCCCTGCCGGAAATCGACGCTCTTATGGGCTATAAACATCCACCCATTTCACCCATTTTACCTTGCCATCCATCAGCTCCACGATCGGGCACGGGGCGCACACCGTGTGGTTGATGCCGTAGGTCTTCAATCCACCCATTCGTCCGATGCCGTAAACCGTGTCGATCGTCTTCATATTTTCCCAGACATCCTTGATCACAGTGGGGTCCGTGCTTTGGGCCTTCTCGACCACCTGTTTGAGTTCATAGAGCGGATTGAACCCCCAGATATGCATGCCGTAGACCTTTCCATACTTCGCCTTGGCCATTTTTACGATTTCTTTGATCATGGGTGTCATGTCAGGGGAGGCCGTGTCAATCTGATGGATGAAGAAATTGGTTGATGCCTCTTTTCCTGCAATTTCCATGATTTGATAAGCGTCATCGTAGTTGCATCCAAAGACAGGACCGTTGAAGCCCATCTCCCGAATGACCTTCAGCATGCTCCCCGTGGCCTGGGGCCATCCATTGGCAAATGCGACGGCGTCAGGCTTTGCGGCCAAGACCTTCGTGATGATGGGGGTATAGTCCTGGGTCGTCATGGCCCATTTGGCCACGACGGCCACCTCGTATCCGAGCGATGTGGCCTTTTCCCTGAACATCTTGTCAAGATAAGGCACGGAGCCGTCATCCGGGATAATGTAGGCGACGGTCTTTACCTTTGGATAGGCCTCTTTCAAATAGTCCAGGGCAGCTCTCATACCTTCTATGGTTGAATCATAGGTGAGAAACATGTAGGGGGTTTGTGGGCCGTACTCTGTGGGCATGCCGCAATTATACAGTACCAGACGGAGGACCTTGGCCGGTTCGAGCACCGAGCCGGCTGCCTGCACCATGAAAGGCACAACCGTCCCAATGACGATCTTGACCTTATGATCGTAAGCGAGTTTGGTTGCTGCTGCCACGGCGCCATCTGCAGTCCCTTTCATGTCTTCAATTACAAGTTCAATCTTATATTTCTCCCCATTAATGGTGAGCCCCCCTTGCTCGTTGATCCATTCCTCAGACAACTTTGCCCCTTCAGCGATATAGGTTTCGGCCGAAGAACCGAAACCCGTTAGACAGAAAAGCCCTCCGACCTTGAGAGTCTTCGCCTCTTCACCAAGACACGGTTGCGCCGCCATTAAAGAAATCGCAAAAAAACAGCTCACAATCGAGATAAGTCCCCTGAGTTTCATGTCTAAATCCTCCTTTCCCTGAAATTGCTAAAGGTTAAACGGTTCGAGCTCCACCAAAATAGTGGACAGACGATTATGTTTACAAGATGATCCGGTTCCCTGTAAAGGAAATTCATCTTGGTATGCCAATGGGATTCCGTCATCTTAGACGTTTGACAGCGCCCACTCGCCGCGATCTTCATTTCCTCTCGAGCCGAATCTAGAGTGATTGCACGTCCGATCCCTCTGGCTGCCCCTATTACAATTCCGACCTTACCTTCCAGCTCCATTGCCGCCTCCTTTTTGACCAAATCTGCTCAAAGAATCGCAGAGCACCCTACCCCCCATAAAAAGGCGGAACAACATTGACACTGGCTCCATCCTTTAATACAGCGTCCGCCTTGAGTATTTGGCCCTCCAGGACCACCATCCACCTCTGAGATCTGGGCATCTCCAGGCGCGCGAGAAGGTGGCTGACCCGAGCACCGTCTGGAAGCTCAAGGTCCATGCCATGTGTATGATCATAGCCGGGATAGCCTTGTCCCATGGTCCCGAATAAGCGAACTACCACTTTCATATTGCATCACCGTCACAAAGCAAAATGCTGCCCATTTTGGACAACAGATTGAATGAAAACCAAAGAGACGGAGGCTCGTGGGCTATTTCAAGGGTCCGCATTTGCCTTTCGAGCGAACCTGATGATCCCTAATAAATCTCATGATGAACCGGTCCTGGCCTAGGAGCAAATCGGTTGCCAGAACGGTTTGCTTCACCTTCTCTGCGTTCACCGTGGGGCAGGTGACGCCCGCCTCGATGGCGATGGCCAGAAAGGCATGGTTGACCACGTGGCGGTTCGGAAGCCCGTACGAGATGTTGGACGCCCCAAGGGTCTGGTTCACCCCAAGTTGTTCTCTCACGCGTCGAACCCCCTCGATGGTATCCAGGGCCGCCCTGTAGTCTGCCCCTACCGTTAGGGCCAGGCAGTCTATGATGACATCTTTACGGGGAATTCCCCCCGCTTCGGCCCGCTCAACAATTCTTGCTGCGATCTCCAGCCGCTTTTCTGCCTGCTTCGGAATCCCTTCCTTGTTCATGGTCAGACCGATGACCGCTGCGCCGTGCTCCTTCACCAGAGGCAAGATCGTCTCAAGGGATTCTTCCTCGCCTGTGACTGAATTGACGATGGCCTTGCCAGTATAGGTCTCCAGGGCCGGCTTGAGGGCCTTGGGAAGGTCTCCCTCTTTGAGGGCTTCCGTCAGCCTGCTCTTTCCTGTGGGATTGATGCGCTCACCGATCAGCACCGTTGGCCGGTCATAGCCGATGATGATTTCCTGGGTGGCGCTTCTTACTGATGTTTCCATGCTTCAAAACGACCTCGATTCATCGGTTTCGGATAGAGGCCTCTGGTTTCTGTTCTCAGCGCTCAGACCTTACCCGTGTGAACAATCTCCAACCTGCCGGTTTCCCAAAAAAGTGGCCTCAAGAAAGATCTCTTTGAATCCGGGCACGCTGGCAAGCTCAAGATAGCGGACTTTCCGGGCGATCTCCTGATATTCCACCCTGACGGCCCTGGAAATCAGGGCCTGCCGCGCCCCCAATCCGGCTGCATTTCCCACCTGGCGAAATCGATCAATAGGAATGTGAGGCAACATGCCGACCGTGACGGCGCTGCCTATGTCCAGGTAGCTCCCAAAGGCCCCGGCAACCAGCACCCTTTCGATGTCCTTTTCGGTAAGCCCCCTGTCGTCCAGAAGTACCTGGATGCCCGCCCTGATGGCTGCTTTGGCAAGCTGGACCGCCCTGATGTCCTTCTGGGTTACGACGATTTCCGGACCGCCATCCTTTGCTGAGAAAAGAAGAAATGCCTTCTGATCTTCGAGGCGACAGATATGGGGATGAACCTCGGTCATCCGTCCCCCCCGGTCAATGATACCCGAAAGGTAGAATTGGGCTACTGCGTCCAGGATTCCCGATCCGCAGACGCCCACCGGCCTCACATGGCCTATCGTGTGGCAGGCTACCGCTTCCCCCCTGATTTCCACGCGCTCAATGGCCCCTTCCGTGGCCCGCATGCCGCAAGTGATGTTGGCCCCTTCGAAGGCCGGCCCGGAGGCACAGGAAACAGATGTCAATTCGCCTTTTGCCCTCAGACATATCTCCGTGTTGGTGCCGATATCCAGGGCGAGAACGACGTCTTCCGCCCTATGGATTCCGGTGCTGTGAATCATGGCCACGTGATCCGAGCCAATGAACCCGGCCACGTTGGCAGGGAAGTGGCCATAAGCTCCCGGGGCCAGCGTGAGTCCGATATCTCGGGCCTTTACATCCACGCCCCGGGTGACGGCAGGCACATGGGGGGCCCTGGAAAGCTGATCGAGAGGGAGCCCGAGCGCCAGATGGTGCATGGCCGTATTTCCCACGATCACCACGTCGACCACATTTTCGAGCCCGGCCCCGAACCGGCCGCCAAGATCACCGGCAAGGGACACGATGCCTTCCACTGCCAGGGCCTGCATCCTGCGCGCCTCCGTCGAGCTTTTCCTGGCCCAGTTGATCCGGGTAACCACATCCTCGCCGTAGGCGGTCTGGGGGTTCATGGCCCCTTTCTTGCCCTGTACCTTGCCGCTTGTCAAGTCCACCAGATAGGCGGCCAGTTTGGTGGTGCCCAGGTCTATGGCCAGACCCAGGCAGGGTGTGCTTTTCCTTCCGACGCGCAGAACTTCCCTTTCTCGTACGGACGCACTCACCTCCCACCCCATGGATCTCAATGTTTCGGGGAGTTGTTTCTGCACCTCAGTGTCGATGTGTTTGCACGTCACCCCGTGCTGCGCCTCAAGAGCGCTCAGGAGTCTCTCGTCGTCCCCCCTGGCGTCGAAAAGAGACGGCGGGTTTAGTACGACGTCGTAACCACGGACTGCGGGATCAGCTTCTGTGGGGACCTCCAGCCCCTCCGTCTGAACCCGCTGGGGGGCGCTGAGCGACCCGGGCGGAATGGCAACAACCAGATCCCCTTCCGGAAAAACCTGGCAGGCAAGGCGAAATCCCTGATCAAGCTCCATTTCCGTCAGGACCTTTCGCTCCCTGCAAACCACCGGACCGGTCTTTCCCTCAACAACCAGGACCTTGCACCGCCCGCACTTCCCGCTGCCTCCGCACAGGCTTACAAGATCAATGCCCGCCTTTCGACTCAGATCCATGAGGGAGTCCCCAGGCGAAACGGGCACACTCACGTTAGGCGGGGAAAACACCACCCTGACGTCGGACGCCCTGGCCTTGGAGCGCTCTTCTTTGTCAAGCATTCGCATGGTCTTTCCGCGTTCCCTCTTGGTCGTCTGGGTCGATGGGCTTTCTTTTTGAACAGCCGGGGGCCTCGGAGCACCCTTGCTCCGCTGCACGGTCAGCCAACTTCTCGGGGGCCTCTTCACCTTTCTGTTGAACGGCATATGGGCTGGTTTGGGGGGTGTTCACCAAAGGAGTGTTGAGGAGACAACAGAAAGGCGCGCCGGTCCCAAAGTCAGTTATAAACCCCGTATTCCTTGGTGAAATCGATCATGGTCTTGACGTTCTCCGGCCTTGCGTCGTCCAGGACCGTTGAGGCGTCCAGGATGAAGCCACCGTCTTTCCCTACCCGGTCGATGAGCCTTTTGCAATAGCCCCTGACATCGTCCGGTGTCCCGCCGATCAGGATGGAGATAGGGACATTGCCCCGCAGGCAGACGGTATCTCCCAGGATCTCCTTGGCCTTGAAGATGTCCGTCCTCTCGAACCAGTAGACCGCCTTGCCTTTGGGTATGTCGGCTATGGCCTCCAGACGGGAGGTGCAATCTCCTTCCCAAAGGAGAAAGGGATTCAGCCCCCCTTCGATCAGGCCGAGGACCAGCTCCTTCAGGGTCGGCCAATAGAAAATATTGAACTGTTCGGGGCTCATAAAGCCGTCCAGGCCCTTGTGCAGCGGAATAAAGACCCGCTTGTGGCCCCGGGCCTTGGCGGCCAGGCCGGTCTTGAGCATAATAGGCAGGAGTTTCTCACAGGCGTCCACCACCTTGTCTGGGCGCCTGAACATATCCAGCATGGCCCCTTTTGTCCCCCTGAAGAAGTCACTCAGGGTGTCAAAGGGGGCCTGGGCCAGTCCGCCGAATTGGGGCGGAAAACCCATTTTCTGCATCTCTTGAGCGTATTCGATGGCCCCTTTGATGAGCTTCCGGGCCTCTTTTGCGGCCTTCATCAACGCCTCCAGGGACTTCTCGATCTCTGGGTCATCAAAGGCCGCGAAAGCTCCCAGTCCCATATAGTAGGTGATGATCCCATTTAGGGCAGGAAGTTTCCCAAAGGACTGAAATGCCCCAAAAATCCTGGGCCAGTAGGTTCTGAGCATAAAGTCGGTCATATCGAACAGAAAAGCGTCGTATTCGTCGCCTCTCATATACTCGCCCTCAATGTACTGGTAGGAGGAGTTCACACTGCACCCGTGCCCAGGCCATTTGAGCTGTTTGAAGTCAAGGGCCTCCATGATCGGCCCCAGATACCGAATGGTAAAGGGGTTTTCGTACATGTCCGGGGCAAACTCGGCCATGACGTTTTTCCATCCGGTCATCATTTTGTCGTAGTCGTACATGGCCTCCTCGAAGGTAATCCCGGCGTACCTGGCAGGGAAAAAACCCAGAAGACTCATGACCGGCACCCGATCCGGCACATTAAGCGCGATGGCGTCTTGGACTCTCTTTTCCCTTTCGTCGTAAAGCATTTCAGGCGTCTTTTCCATTTGGCTGCCCTCCTACCCACTTCCTACTCATGCTCACCGCGTCCATGGCATTCAGGCCGTAGCCGTCCGCGCCCGCGTAATGCATGATCTGTTCGTCAACCTGTCCCCCCCTACCATGATTTTCACGCTGTCCCGTTAACTGCCCCAGACCTTCTCTTGAGAACGGGCCCGCACCGGCGAATGTCGCCGGCTCGTGGGCCCTGCCTCTCCAATGCGTACCCGGTCTAATTGGCGGCCCCTGCTTGCCTCCATTTTCCATCCCGAATGACCACCGGCACGTAACAGCCATAGGGCAGCCCGTTGTGATTGTCAGAAGAATAGTTGAAAATGCCATTCTGACCTACCACGTCCCTCAACTGTTCTATTTTGTCCCTGAGCTGGGCCCGTATCTTTTTGAGATCCCCCTCCTTTGAGGGATCCAGTGTGGGGTCCACCTGATCCAGGGCCATTTTCATCAAGATGAGGGCGTCCCAGGCGTGTCCACTATAAAGACTGAACATGCCGTACTTGTTCGTATACCTGTCGTACAGCTCCATCGCAATCTTTTTCTGGGGATCGTCCTGGGCTAAATCATTGGCCACCAGGGCCTTGAGAGACGTGCTCACAACGCCCTCTCCGTACTGGCCCGCCAGCTTGATGAACTCGGGGCCCACAACAGCGTACTCGCTGTTGATGGGACAGGTGAGACCCAGGTCTCTGGCGCTCTTGAGAACCATTGCCGTGTCGCCCATGTATCCGCAGATGATCAACCCGTCCGCCCCTGAGTTCTTGATGTGGGTAATTTGGGGGCTCACATCCGTGGTGCCCGGCGTGTACTTTTCGATGATAGCGAGCTTCATCTGTTTTTCCTTCATCACCTCTTCGAAGGTCTCTTTGCCCGTCTGCCCGTAGGCCGTGTCTATGTAGATGTACGCAATGCTTTTTGCCCCTTTCTTGACCAGGTCGTCCACCAGAATCGGCGTGCAGGCGTCCAACTGTCTGGGAACCACGTTAAACACCCACTTTTTGGTAGGCTTCCAGATCTTCTCGCTTGCGGCATTGGCGAAGAGCACGGTCTCGCCGGCCGAAGCCGTCTCCACGCTGGCCAGGGTTGAGCCGCTGGTAGTATAGCCCAAACAGGCAATCACCCCGTCCACCTCGATGAGCTTCTTGGTGTTTAGAACCGCCTTGGCCGGCTTGCTTTCGTTGTCCAGGATTACGAGTTCGATCTCGCGGCCGTTTACCCCTCCGGCCTTGTTGATGTCCTCGGCCTTCATCCTGTAAACCCGCTCCTCCGGAATCCCCAGCCCGGCAGCCCGGCCGGTGAGGTCCAGGGCCACGCCGATCTTGTAAGGCGCCTCCGCTGCGTAGGACGAAGGTGCCCACAGGAGCAGACCTGCTGCCAGGAACGCCGCTATTGTGATGACTGACTTTTTCATGCCTTTTCCTCCTTCTACCCTGATTATGATTCTACAAAAATCAACCAAACCCTCATTTTGTGCCCTGATTGCAGCTATCACCTCCCCTCTCGTCTCCTGCGATGGAAACCGCTCACCCGCCCAGATAGGCGGACTTGATGGTCTCGCTCTCGACGATTTCTTCAGCGGTATTGGAAACCACTATCGTGCCCCTTTCCAGAACGTACACGTAGTCTGCGATCCTTACGGCGGCCCTAGCGTTCTGTTCGACCAACAGGATGGACACACTCAGCTCCCGGCTGACGACCTTGAGCATTTTCATCATCTCTTTGACCAGAAGCGGCGAAAGCCCCAGGGAAGGTTCATCCAGCGCCATAAGCCTTGGGTTGGACATGAGGGCCCGGCCCAGTGTCAACATCTGCTGTTCCCCTCCCGAAAGGGTCTGGGACTGCTGCTTACGCCTGGCCTTCAGTACCGGGAAAAGGTCGAAGATCAAGTCTCTCCTCTGTGAGAGCATCCAATCCCTCTCTGCCCTCTTCAGGCAGTACGTCCCCAACAGGAGGTTGTCCGAAACACTCATGGTCCCGAAAAGGTGCCTTCCCTCGGGAACGCTGGCAATGCCTTTGCGAATGATTTGGCTCGGGCTCAAATTGGTAATGCGTTCATTTTGAAATGTCACATCTCCTCGCCGCACTTTCAAGAGACCTGTCAGGGCCTTGAGTAGAGTTGTCTTTCCTGCGCCGTTGCTCCCCAGCACTGCCGCGATCTCATTTCTCATGACCAGAAGGCGAATCGAATCCAAGGCCTGGGCATCCCCGTAAAAGGCCGAAACATCCTGAAAGACCAGGAGAGATCGGGATGTCTCCCTTTTAAGGGGCCTGTCTTTCAGTTCTCTGGGTACGCTCATCAGGAATCTTCTTCTCCGAGATACGCCTCTATGACTTTGGGATCTGTCCGCACCTCCCCCGGCGGGCCATCTGCGATCTTGCTGCCGTAGTCCAGAACGATGACCCGGTCGGAGATGGACATGACAAAAGGCATGTTGTGCTCCACAATCATTACCATGATGCCCTTTTCAACCAGCTTCCTGACCAGCTGCTCCAGCCTCCTGATCTCGTGGGCGGCCAGACCCCCGGCAGGCTCGTCCAGCATGGCCAGCCTGGGTTCACTGCCCAGGGATCGAGCAATACCCAGCATCTTTCGTTCCCCAAGGGGCAGGCTGTTTACCTTTGCTCCAGCCCTTTGCTCCAGGCCCACCATCTGTAGATTCTCCATTGCCTGCTCGCGGATTCGTCTTTCTTCCCTCCTGGCCCGGGGCATGCGCAAACCCGAGGAGAATAGGCCCGCTTTGCCCCTGAGGTGGCAGCCAACCATGGTGTTTTCGAGCACGGTCATGTTTGTGAACAGCTCCTCCAGCTGAAAGGTCCGGCTGATGCCCAGGCTTGCCACGGTATGGGCAGAAAAGCCCGTGATAACCCGCCCCATAAAAAATACTTCGCCTGTGTCCGGGGGAAATGTTCCAGCGGTCGCGTTTATCAACGTGGTCTTGCCGGCACCGTTGGGTCCGATTACGGAGACCACCCCTTCTCTGGTAAGGGAGAAGTCTACCCCGGTCAATGCCCGGATCCCGCCAAAGTTCTTCCCCAGGCCCCTGACCTCAAAAACGGCTGGATCACCCCCTTCTTGCCGCATCTCTTCCATACAGTTTTCGTCCGTAGCCCGAGAGCTGGTCCATCCAGCCCGTGAGCCCCTCTGGCATGAAGATGAGCACCACGATGATGAGAATCCCAAAGAAAATGGCATCTACCTCGCTGGTCATGACCGGAAACAGTTTCCCCAAGTAGCCGTGAATGAACTCGGTGAGCCACAGAACCACAAAGGTTCCTAAGAGGGCGCCCCTCAGACTGCGGATGCCTCCGATGATGATCATCATCAGGAGCTCCACCAACAGGGGAAAACCAAAAGAATCGGGCACCACAAAGAGCAGGTAGTAGCAGAATACGCTCCCCGAAAGGCTTGCCATGACCGCTGTGAGCACGAAGATCTGTAGCCTGTAGCGGGTCACGTTTACCCCCATGCTTCTGCTGCCCAACTCGCTGTCGTGGAAGGACCTCATGGCCCGCCCTACCCTGGAGTCCACCAGGTTGCTGCAAAACCAGTAGCATGACAGGCACAGTCCCCATGATAGGTAGTAGAAGTGAAAATCGGTCCGGAATATGAATCCACCTACGGAAAGTCCGGGGATGCCCAAAAGGCCTTCAGGCCCGCCTGTAAGGCTGGTAAGCTGGGCTGCGGCCACCTGGGCAATTATGATAATGGCGAAAGTGGCGCAGGCCAGATAAAAGCCGGACAGTCTGAGGACAGGGCCGCCCACCAGAAATGCGATCACGCCCACCCCGATGGCGGAGGCGATGATGGCCGCTGCAGGGGGCAGCATGTCCCTGGCGGAAAGTATGGCTGAGATATAGGCCCCCAGACCGAACCACGTTGGGTGAGCCAAGGAGAAGAGCCCGGCCTGGCCCATGAGGAGACCCATTCCCACGGCCAGGACGCCATAGATGGCTACCAGAATCATGACGCTTATGACATAGTTGCTGCGCACGAGGACCGGGAGAAGTAGAATCGCAGCCACGAACGCCAACCAGGAGACATTGAAGGGGAACCTGCCCATTGTCATGAGTAGACTCTCTTTTTCCCGGGGGAGATTTCGATGGTCTGGAAGATGAGAAACAGGACCATGATGGCGAGGGCCAGAGCGTCCTTCCAGCCCGTGGAGACAAACCCAGCCACAAAGGCCTCTACCAGGCCCAGGGCAAGGCCGGCCAGAACCGTTCCACCTATGCTCCAGCTCCCCACGATGGCCACCACCAGACCTTTGAGGGCCGCCATCAACCCGATATTGTATCCCGTAAATGCGATGGGAGCGATGACGATTCCTGCCAGAGCGCCCAACGCGCCTGCAAGCCCGAAGCAGAACAGCCTGAACCTACCGACTTCCACCCCAATGAGGCTTGCCCCTACCTGGTTGATGGAAGAGGCTCTCAGGGCCTTCCCGATGAGGGTCTGGTTCAGAAACAGGAGAAGCCCCACCGTGACGACGACCAGGACCCCGCTCACGACAATGACCTGAGGGATGAGGCTTGCTCCAAGGACCATTATGGGCTTTGTGTCAATGAAGGAGCTGACGGCCCGGGTCTCCGAACCGCAGGTGAGAAGGATGACCCCCTTTATGACCGAAGCAGAGGCGATGGTGATAAGCATGTACGTCATCTCGGTCGGATGCCTTACCGGGCGTATCACCAACCTCTCCAGGAGAACCGCTGTCACGATTGTGCCGATTACAGCCAGGACGGCGGCCACGGCCAGGTTCAATCCGGACTCCACAAAGACCCAGGTCAACATGCCGCCCAGCATAACGAACTCGCCCGTGGCAAAGTTGAGGACCCCGCTTATCAGGAACACGGTTGACCAACATATGCCTACGATCGCATATATGCTCCCGCTAGTGATGCCGGATATGGCATATTGCAGAATCTCTGAAAAGAGCGTCATTACAGGTCCTTTTATGCTGCTGACACGACGAAAACCGTTCCGTTCATGGGCCGCAAGGGGCTGTAAAAATCCCTATTTTCTCACGTCTCCTTGAAAGGCCTAAAGGACATCTCGATCCCGCTGCGACGCACCGGGTTCGTTCTAATATTCTGAGGTGGTGAAAACGAAGCGATGGCAAACCATTTGTCTCCGGATGACCGGCAATTTCTTTCAAAGTGAGTGATGAACACCGGCTTTTCATGTTAAGCAATATAGAAAGGTTGCTCTTGCGAGTCAAGGTGGAATCAATGACACAGATCACCCAGGGCATGTGGTCAGGCGAGGGTTCTCTAGGGGTGAAATAGGGGACATCCTATAGCGGAATAGGGGACGTAGATAAGATAATAAGTTGAACATGGTAAACGGTATGCATGCCCCAGTGGAATCCCCAAAGGGGTCCTCTGCGAGGTTGTCCGTGAGCTTGGCATAAAAACGGTCCACGATAGCTCTGGTTATAATAATTTCATCCAGCTCCATTTCTTCCTCCACTTATTCTAAGATGACCGCGGGCAAAAGCCCGCTTCCATTGTCGTCAGTACCCTCTCTCTTTCGCAAAGGGGGACTGAGGGAGATTTCTATCCTGATGCTATGTCGCTTTAGACCTTTTTGCAGCCCGGCGTGAAAGCTTTACCGCACACAGTTCGCCGCACATGGTGCAGGTCTCTTTATCCGCAGTCAGGCTCATCCTCTCACGTGCCCAGTCCGGATCGATGGCTTGAGACAGCATTCCGTCCCAGTTGAGGTCGCGACGATAGATGGACATCTGCCGGTCCCGCTCTATCGCGCCCCGGATTCCCTTGGCAATGTCTGCGGAATGCCCGGCAATTCGTGCAGCGATCACTCCGGCTCGCACATCATCGCGATCGGGAATACACAGATGTTCCGCCGGCGTCACATAGCAGAGAAAATCAGCACCCGCAGCAGCGGCTATTGCCCCTCCAATGGCCCCAGTGATGTGGTCGTAGCCCGGAGCGATATCGGTGGTCAGGGGGCCCAAAAGGTAAAAGGGGGCTCCGTCACAGAGCCGCTTTTCCATGATCACATTGGCCACCACCTGGTTCAAGGGCACATGGCCCGGCCCCTCTATCATCACCTGCACTCCCCGGGCACGGGCACGGCGCGCCAGCTCTCCGAGCACGATGAGCTCCTGCACCTGGGGCCCATCGGTGGCATCCACCACAGTTCCGGGGCGGAAGCCATCTCCCAGGCTGAGAGTCACATCATACGTGTCCGCGATGTCAAGGAGCGCATCAAAATCTTCGTAAAGGGGGTTTTCCTTGTTGTTCTTTTCCATCCAGTGCATGAGAATGGACCCCCCCCGGCTTACCGACGGCATGAGCCGCTCGTAATAATCCAGCCGTCGAACCACACTCCTGGTCACACCGCAGTGAACCGTGATGTAATCGAGTCCTTCGGCACACTGCTTCTCGATACTCCTGAACAGCTCATCAGCGTCCATTTTGCTAAGCGGCTGGCCTTTTTGCTGCAATCTGGTAGCCGGCGCATAAATCGGTACCGCGCCCACCATCACCGGAGAACGTTCCAGCACCATGCGTCTGATTTCACCAAAATCAGGGCCCGTGGAAAGATCCATGACCGAATCCGTCCCGGCCGATATGGCCGCCTCCAGTTTTTCAATCTCGCGATCTATGCCGCTGCATGGTGCGCTGGTGCCGATGTTGGCATTGACTTTCGTTCGCAGCCCTTCCCCGATGGCCATGATCCGGTCAAACCGGCGACCCTTATTCTTCGGAAGAACCGCGCGTCCCGAGGCAATGAGCTCCCGCAGTTTTTCTGGTCCGATGTTTTCTGCTGCCGCAGCCTTTTCCATCTCGGGACTGACCTTACCCGCCCTGGCCATGTCTAACTGTGTCATTTTCATGTCTCCTTAAAAAAAGAGGCTGCTCTGAAGAGGAGCAGCCTCAGGTGAAACAACCAATTCCGCGCCGATTCCTACGCCAGCATTACCTGGTTCAGGTTCAGGGGTTTGTTCTCAGCCCTCCCGGGGCACCCCCTCGACCGCTTCTTCTCAGATATTTTAAGTCCGAATACGCCCGTCTGTCAACCCATGGTTCAATTTTATCTCCATCCAACCATTTTTGAAGAGGGTGGAACCCGGGGGAGATAAAAAGCCATGGGCAAAGCACAAGCTTTCAAACGAGACGGTCTCCTAAGGGTACATGATGGGCTCTTTTTGCTGGGGTCGGACCAAGCCCCGACTCCCGATACGGCCCGCCGCGATTTCGGTCTCCCTTATACGCGCCGGTCGATGCTCCTCCGGCATCACCGTGCCGGGTCTCCAGCACTGGACTGCTCATATGCAACCACATGTCCCGCCGCAGGCGGGACTACCCCGGAAGATTCCGCAAACCGCTTCCGTTCTCCCAGTTCGCAAACAACGGCCTTCCCCATACGTCCACTGGGTCGGCATCTTCAACTCTATTAACGAGGCTACATATAGGTTCACTTACGTTACGGCCTGTGGCTTTGCCAGTTGGAAACTCACGACCCCCTGTTACCAGAACGCCGCTCCCTTGAGCTACCGGGGCGTACGGACAACTCCCCGGACGGGACTTTAACCCGTAAGATAATAAGATAAGCAGTTGTTACTTCGAACGGACGCCTTTAATTAACGTTAGGATGAAAAATTTCCGTGGGAATCCAGGTTAGTATTCCCGGTGTTGGATATTCAGCAGAGAGAGGCGAGATAATCGCACGCGATAATGATTATCATTTAATCGATTCTTAAAATCTTAAGGGTCTCCGGGAAGGAACATTCGGAAACATCATCCCTTTGTGGCTGTTCTGGTTCCTTTATTGAATATGAGGTCCGATTTTACTTCCTGGGAATAACGATATATTTATTGACCATATGGTGAGGGTAGTAGGCTTCCTTGGCCTTTCTTAATCCTTCAATGCCCAGGTCCTGTTCCCGGTTCACATATTCCATGTCAGACCATGCGTTTTTGCAAAAGAGCTGGTTAATGGCCACATATAACCCCTGGATCTCCGGGTTGGCTTTCTCGATGTGAACGACAGCGGTATTGGAATTAAGGGGTTCCCCCAGGGAAAATGCCTCGATATCTGAGTTTATCTCAATAGCCCCGCCTTGGTAACCGAGCTGCCCGAAGTAGATCAGGGCCTCACGGACAGCGTAATCCTCGGAGAGAAGCTCGGGGCTTTCCACGCATTCCCTTATCTGGCACCACTTTTCCTGCATATCAAGGAAATCCACTACAAGCTGCTCGTCCATCTTTCGATATTTGAACTGGTAGCTATTTAGGAAGCGGTTTAGATGGTTTTTCTTCCGGTGATACCTTCTCCCGGATAGCCTGATAAGATCCTGACAGCTGTAAACGTAGTCACTGTTGTCTCGATCAAGAACGGATTCATAGCGATCGTGGTTCAGATAATTCCTGACAAAATCCTCGCTGACCCTGTGAATCTCTGCCTCTGGCGCCATTTGCCTAAGCTGTTCCACCAGGACATCCAGGGCCTCGACCTTGTCTCCGGTTCCAACGGGTGGCAGACCAAAGGGGGCCCGCCCATCGGGACCCAGAATAACTAGGAGGCAGTCCTCCCACTCCAGCCAGACAGGATGGTACTTGTGCCGCCAGATAAAGAGGTTTGTAAACGTCAGTTCAGAGATCTCAGGGGGATCCTGAAGAAAGAAGCGGTCAAAGGTCCCTTTATGCTTAATATCGATAGGTTTTAGATCGTCCACTGGCATACATCCCTCTTTTGCCAAGGGCTATTAAGGATCAAATGGGAAATCGTTTGTTGCTGGCTCGGGGTTTGGGTGGGTTATCGTCTTTGCAGGTAATAGTCTTCCACCTTATTCAACCGATCAATATACTCACTCTGGAATTCAAAATTGGGGTAGTAGCTCATCTCCTGTTTCAGTGGATCAATGAAGGGGAATACATCGATTCCATAGTAGTTCTTACCTTGCCTATCTGCTTCATGGACAATTAAGATAGAATAGTAGCTGACAAGCAGCCTAAGGCCTTCTGAGCGCCTGAAAAGATAGGCCCTTCCACCGATCGTATTTAGAAAAAAGCCGGCGTAGTGGTAGAGCACTTTTAATGAAGGCCTGAGGCCTTCATTGTCCGGACAGCGGCCGCCTAAGTTAAGCCATTTGTAAAACATGTGCAGATTGAACTCCATTATATCTTTCTCATTCACAACCACATCTTTTATCAGGCGGATATCTGTTCGGTCCAGGATGCGGTAAAGATAGTACACGTTCTGTATGATGATTATCGGATCTATCCCCTCTCCTGCAGGGATTGGAGGGTCAGCCGCCAGTCTCTTGATGATTCTCTTGAAACGGGCATAGGCATCCGTGCCTGAACCCAGATGTTGAACGAATTTCTTTTGATCCAGATAATGGAAAAAGCCTTCCACATCCTCTTCTATCTGTTTACAATCGGGCTCCTCGCCATAGGGCCTTGAGGCGATCTTTTCTCTTACCACTTGTCCGGGTCCTGCCTCTTCCTTAACAGAACCTGGCTTTTCCCCTGAAGATAGCTTGCTCTCATCTGTGCCAGGTCTCTTGGCCCCCGACAGTTCTTCAGATTCACCTCTCATTTGTGAGTAGAAGTAATAGCCAAGCCCAGCCAGGACAACGATTCCCAGAAACAGCAAAAGGAGGTTTCGTTTTTGACTTGCCATCATTTCGCCCCTCACAGTCTTTCAGTGCCGGTTAGGGGATAAGTGACTCAGCTCTATACAATTTTATATTGCCTTTGACCCTCAATGTAGAGGTCGTTTCCCTGGATATCATTAACAACGATAACGGGCAGATCTTCGACCTTTAATTCTCTGATCGCCTCAGGTCCCAGCTCCTCATATGCTACCACCCGCACCTCCTTGACCGCCCTTGCCATGAGTGCCCCGGCCCCCCCTATGGCGGCCATGTATATAGCCTTGTATTTGACCATGGCCTCTTTGACGTCTTTGGAGCGCCTTCCTTTCCCTATCATCCCTCTGAGCCCCAGGCTGAGGAGACTGGGTGTGTACGGATCCATACGGTAACTGGTGGTGGGACCTGCCGCACCGATCACCCTGCCGGGCGGAGCTGGTGATGGTCCCACATAATAAATGACCTGACCTTTGATGGGGATTGGCAGCTCCTCTCCCGCCTCGATCAGTTCCGCAAGTCTTCGGTGAGCAGCGTCCCTGGCGGTGTAAATAACCCCGCTTATTGTCACCCGGTCACCGGACTTCAAATCCTGAATATCTTCCAGAGTCAAAGGGGTCTCAAGATGGAATACCTCGCCCACGTTTTCCTCCCTCAAAGAACTATCTCCAAATGGCGGCTTGCATGGCATTGGATGTTGATGGCCAGGGGAAGGCTGGCAATGTGGCATGGCATCATCAGGATGTGAACGGCCAGGGAGGTCACACGCCCTCCAAGGCCCTGGGGGCCAACGCCGGCCTTATTGATCTCCTTGAGCAGCTCCTTTTCCATCTCAGCCAGTTCAGGGTCCTGATTTTGGGTCCCCAGAGGTCGGAGCAAGGCCTTCTTGGCCATGAGGGCTGCCTGCTCGAAATTTCCACCTATCCCCACTCCCACGATGGTCGGAGGACATGGGTTGGGGCCTGCACCTTCCACTGTCTCAACCACCTTCTCCTTTATCCCGGCCCACCCTGCTGAGGGGGGCAGCATAAAGAGCTGGCTCATGTTTTCGCTACCCCCCCCTTTGGGGACGACCCAGATCTTGAGCTCATCTCCCGGTACCAGATCAAAATGGACAATAATGGGGGTGTTGTCGCCCGTATTCTTCCTGTCGAATGGGTGACAGACCGATTTTCTCAGAAATCCTTCCCTGTAACCCTGCCTGACCCCTTCCTCTAGGGCTGATTTGAAGTCACCACCGACAATTGAGACCCCTTGGCCCAATTCAACGAAAATAACGGCTACGCCTGTATCTTGGCAGATGGGGACCTTTTCTTTTCTGGCGATCGCGGCATTTTCGATCAGTTGTCCCAGGATTTCTTTGCCAACCGGCGACTCTTCACGTTTCAGGGCATCCTTAAACGCCCGGACAACATCCTCTCCCAACTCATAATTGGCTCGAATTGCCGCATCTCTGACTTCGCTAATAATGCTCCGGGTTGTTACCTCGCGCATTGCGCCCCCCGATAAGATTTGACTTTATTGTGGGAGATCATTACATAATGAATATCTGTTGTGGATATCTGCAACTTCTAGGTCTTTATCAAATGAATCGAATAACATTGGATGGACTACATTACAAGATATAAATCCCATTAGCAATCAAGAAAGTTGATATCTAGCTCGGACAATGATAATCCTTTTGACTAACGATGACGGTATCCATGCCCCTGGTCTCTCCGCCCTCTACCATGCCCTCAAGCCTGATCATCAGATTCATATTGTGGCTCCGGAATCGGAAATGAGTGCAGTGGGGCATGCCATTACCCTGACCTCACCCCTGCGGGTCCAGGAGGTTCATAAGAACGGTTCATTTTACGGCTATGCAGTTACGGGTACACCAGCAGACTGTGTGAAGATTGCCTTACAGGAACTCCTGAAGTCGCCTCCCGATGTCATCTTGTCCGGGATCAATCTCGGGGCTAATGTGGGTGTCAACATCCTTTATTCAGGGACCGTATCGGCAGCCACAGAGGGTGCCTTTTTGGGTGTGCCGTCTGCTGCGATCTCACTTGCCACCCTGAAAGACCCGGACTTTGGCTTTGCCGCCCAGTTCAGCAAGGCAATCATACGGTTTTTGATTACGAGCGGACTAGGTGACGGAACAGCTCTAAATGTCAATATCCCTGCAATTCCTCCCGATGAGATTACGGGTGTATGCATCACACGCCAGGGGACCGCAAGATTTGAGGAACGCTTCGAAAGCCGTACCGATCCAAGGGGTAATGTCTATTATTGGCTCTCCAGCGAGAGATTCCAAGGGGAGGGCAATGCGGATGACGATTTTATCGCCCTGAGACAGAAAAAGATTACGATAACCCCGATACATTACGATCTTACCTCCATGACAGAACTGGAGAAACTCAGGTCATTACCCTTCCCCTCGGAACTCTTGCATCACAGTACAAGTAACCCCCAACGCCCCGTGAAGCCGTCTCTCCCCCAGGTCAATTCCGGGGAACCCCAGCCTGTGTCCAGAAAACGAGGGGGATAACTAGTCAAAATGAGGTTTGAAGATAGCTATTGACATTTTTAATTATTTTATTTATGTAGTATCAATTCATTCAAGTTTTCTCTTTTAAGAATGAGTGCTTCTCGATCATTAAAATATCAAAAAAAGGAGGTGAATTCATTTACTGGTAGGGGCAAACAGAAGTTGTCTCATAGCTCAGCCTTATTAATCCTTTAACCTTATTCCTTAATATTGCAAAAAGGAGGTTGGTTAACGTCATAGGCTACTAATATCCTTTATCGTTTTTGATACGCACTTTCTTTGTCGACCAGGCCTTTAATCTGTGAACCCAAGAGCCATAAACGTAGACCGTGTTACCGCGTCCACAATATACGTCGACAGGGTCGACCCTAAGGGGTCAGCAGATACCCTATCTTTGGCTTTAAGTTTAAAACCAAGGAGGGAGATGTTATGAATTCACTGTTTGCCTTGATTTTATCTATTGTATGGGCGATCATAATTTACCGAACTTATGGCCGGCATGTGGATAGAAAACTCGTTAAATCCGACCCGAATAAGACCACACCAGCCACCATGTATATGGATGGGGTGGACTTCATGCCTACCAGTAAGAACGTCCTCTTCGGCTTCCAGTTCAAATCCATTTGCGGGTTGGGTCCAATTGTCGGGGCCATCATCGCTGTTCACTGGGGATGGCTGCCGGCCATGCTTTACCTTCTTCTGGGCGTGGCCCTTTTGGGTTGGATCCATGATTACACTTCGGCCCAGGTTTCTATCAGGAAAGAGGGGATGAGCCTGGGGGGAATGAGCTATACCCTGATCTCACCTCGGGGCCGGACATTGGTCAGTATTTTTATCTACTTCAACCTGATGTTTGGTTTCGGGGCCTTCGCCCTCTTCATCGCGGGCACGATGGGCA
Organism: Pseudomonadota bacterium; assembly: GCA_043808585.1. Lineage (GTDB taxonomy): Bacteria > Desulfobacterota > DSM-4660 > Desulfatiglandales > Desulfatiglandaceae > CAYVMN01. Next base: position 37,096 of record JAZDES010000079.1, read on the forward strand.
AGCCTTCGGCCCCCTTTGGCATCCTCGTCTGGATCGCAATGGGGCTTTTGTTCGGCCAGATGATCTATAAGTGGAAAATGCCCATTATCACCGCTACCCTGATCACGGTGGTTGCCACATTTGTCGGCATCTTCGTCTTCAGCGGCTGGGGACCGATCCAGAGCATTTTCAAATGGGTCAATGGCGGCGATCCGTCTCCGGTTATCTTCGGGACCATCACCCAGTCAAAATTTATATGGGTCCTGTTCGTGCTGGCCTTCTGCTATTTCGGCGCGACATTGCCCATCTGGCGCTGGGCCCAGCCCATCAACTACCTGGGCTTTTGGGTGGTCTTCATCGCCATGGTGGCGACCGGGCTGGGGATCCTCATCGGGCATCCATCCTTTGGCAATTTTCCGGCATACACGGGTTTTGTCTGGGCCGGAAAACCCCTCTGGCCGCTGATGTTTGTGACCCTCATGTGTGGCGCGGTCTCCGGGTGGCATTCGCTGGTGAGCAGCTCGGGAACAGCCCGGATGATCGAAAAAGAGACGGATACACTCCCAGTGGCCGGCGGTGCTATGTTCCTGGAGATGATCATGGGGATGATCGCCCTGATCATCGCAGTCTCGGCCTTCGGCAGCTTCGAGGGCTTTTCGGCGGCCTTCAAGACGGGAGGGGGGTTCGTCTTTGCCAAGGGAATGAGCAACTTCCTCGGCAACATTGGCGTACCGGCCGGAGTGGCCCTGACATACGCCAATGTGGTTTTTGCCGTCATTGGCTTCACCCTGATCCATCTGGGGGTACGGTTTATGCGTCTTTACGGGTCAGATGTCCTTGGCGAAGTCTGGCCAGCATTTAAGAACATCCATTTCTCTACCATCGTCTCCATCGCGATATTCGCAGTCTTCTGCTTCACCGGTGTCTTGACCGCGCTCTGGATGCTGGGAGGGGCCTTCAACCAGATGCTGGCTGCCATGGCCTTGCTCATCTGTACTTGCTGGCTAGCCTCGGAAAGGAGAAGTTACAGCTACACCCTTTGGCCAACGGTATTTCTGGGGGTCACGACGATCTGCGCAGCGGTGGTTATTTCATATCAAGGCTTTGTCCATTTTTTCACAACCAAAGATATACCTACTGACCGGGCCATCGGGGATTGGGTTACCGGTGTGATTGCCATCTTGCTGGTCGTCTTGGCAATAATTTTGGCCAAAGATGGCGTGGCTGCCATCGCCCGATTTGTGACTGAGGGGGCTGCCGAGGCTGCTTCACCGCCAAAAGAGCCTTCTACACCGTCTCGTTAAGCATGGACGTGGTAGAGGGAGGGATATTAACCAGTTTTAATCAAATCCGAGGGGATGGGAAGGCCTTCCACAGGCCTTCCCGTCTCCTTACATAGGTAAAAAGATGCAACCCATTACCTTGGAAGTGCTCTCCCTAATCCCAGTCTCGTTTTGTAATTGAGCACATTACCAATTCATTTCAGACCAGGTGGGTCTGGTTGAAAAACGGGACGAGGCAGACCTCAATGAATATCCAGAGGGCCTGAAAGAAGACCATCGCTTCCTCACCAGCTGGCTCAGTGAACTGGTCCAAAAATATAAAGAAAAGATTCGTATCGAGGTCATCAATGTCTCGTCATTTCGCGGCTTCTATAAATCCATCCGCTACTGGACCCAAACTTACCCCACCTTCGTAGTGAACAAGAAAGAAAAATATAGCGGCAGGGATAAATCCCGGCTCGATCTCATCCTTGAAGGCCATTTGGGTCGTTCATAAGGCCGCCGACAAAATGTCCGTCAACCATTCAGAGCACAAGATCTCTGCCAACAATATTCTCTTCGGGCTCAGCCATTTCTTGACCCTGGCCCTTCCAGCAGACTGGCGGATAACCAGGAGTTACCTCCAGCCGGACGTACACACCAACGTGAGACGTGGTGAGTTACTTTGGGTGGAGGCCGGGCAGACCGACCAGGTCGTCTATCATCCGTCGAGGAAAATTGCACTGGATCTGACCATCGTGGTGAAAAGGGGGAAGCGAGACGAATTCAAGACAAAG
>JAZDES010000080.1:0-3717 GCA_043808585.1 Pseudomonadota bacterium
ACTTTTTCTGGCTACTTTTCAGAACCTTGCGCCTGTATCGCTTGAAACACCTTTTCGCGGGTGATGGGCAACTGGCGAAAGCGAATGCCGATGGCGTCATAGATCGCATTGGCAATTGCCGGTGCAGTGGGGACCATGGCCGGCTCTCCCAGCCCTTTTGCGCCGTAGGGTCCTGTGGGCTCGTTGGATTCCACCAGGATCACCTTGACCGGGGGCATATCCACGGGCGAGGTCACTTTATAATCCATTAGATTCAGATTGAGGTACTGGCCGGTCCCGGGGTCCATCTGAATCCCTTCCCAAAATGCATAGCCGATACCCATATGGACCCCCCCTTGGACTTGACCCTCAGAGAGGAGCGGGTTTACCACCTTCCCCAGGTCGTGTGCTGCAACGAAGTTTATCACCTTAACGGCGCCCGTCTCGGTGTCTAGCTCCACTTCGGCAAAATGGACCTCGAATGGTGGCGCATTGGTTACCGGTGAAAAACTCCCTCGACCCATTACCTGATGGGTTACTTGACCGTGGATCAGGCCTACAGCCACGTCCGCCAGGGAGATACTTACAGATGGAGAGCCCTTTACATAGATCTTTCGGTCTTTCATCTCGAGATCTTCTGGTCTAGCCTCCAGGCGCTTGGCCGCCTCATCAATTAATTGGCCCTTGGCCTCTTCGGCCGCCATCTTGACCGCCATTCCTCCCAGGTAGGTCTGCCGACTGCTGTGGGTCCCCATGTCATAGGGTGTACTGTCTGTATCCCCCGGATCCACCACTGATATGTCCTCCACAGGCACCCCTAGGGCCTCCGCAGCAATTTGAGCCAGGACTGTATCGCTCCCCTGCCCCAGATCAACGACACCCGTTAGCAGACTAAAAGACCCGTCTTCATTGACTTTTATAAAGGCAGAAGAGAGCTCATTGACAAAGGGTTTTACCCCAGTATTGTGCGTCCCCAGGGCCACCCCCACACCGCGGCGGTACCGGCCCTCCCCCTTTTTGGCCTGCCGCTTCTTTTTCCACTCCATGGCCTCGGCACCTTTGGTGAGGCACTCTGGAATACCCACACTCCCCAGCGTTATCTTGCTTATGGGATCAAAGTCTCCGACTCTTCTGTGATTCTTCAGCCTGATTTCTACCGGATCAATCCCCAGTTTTTCGGCGATTTCGTCGATCATGCTCTCGGTAGCAAAGGATTGCTGAGGAGTCCCGAAACCGCGCATCGCAGCGGCAACTGGGGTATTGCAGTAGACACACTTGCCCGTGTAGCGGACGTTCGGCGTGCGGTATAGCATGATCCATCTATGGCCGGTAGTGAGCGTGACCTTGCCGCCAGCGGCACAGTATGCCCCGGTGTTTAAGACCGCCTTCATCTCTCGGGCAACAAAGGTTCCGTCCTTCTTTACTCCATACTTGAGGTCAACAACGTGACAATGACGTACGCGAGTTGAGCTGAATTCTTCTTCTCGGGTGTTGACCAGGCGAACCGGCCGCCTGGCCTTCTTGGCGAGGAGGGCACACAGGATTTCGTCGAAAAGGTCATTCTTGCCGCCAAAGCCACCCCCGATGTGAGGGCGGGTAACACGAATCTTGTTAAGGGGCATATTGAGGATCTTGCCAAGCAAGACCCTGACATTAAAGGTCCCCTGGGTGCTCGAGATCACATGAAGCTTACCGTTGCTGTCAAATTGCGCGATGTTGCAGTGCGGCTCCAGGGGGGCGTGCTGTTGCATCTGGGTCCGGTAGGTATTCTCAAAGATATAGTCAGCCTCGGCAAATCCCTCTTCCACGTTCCCCAGATCCCATCGGACCTCTCTTACCAGGTTGTTTTCCACATCGTGTATCCTGGGGGCACCCGGGGACAGGGCCTCCAGCGGATCAAGTACAAATGGAAGCTCTTCATACACGACCTTTATGTGTTCCAGGGCCTCTTCTGCCAGATCCAGGCTGGTGGCGGCCACTGCGGCAACCTTGTCTCCCACGTAACGGACCTTTTCGTCAAAGATGTATTCATCCGCCGGCAGACGTTCTTCATCGATTGGCTCCCTGTAATAGCTGTTATAGGCCACCCGAGGGACGTTCTTGTGACAAATTACCGCCTTGACACCAGGCAACCTTTCGGCCCCACTGATGTCGATATCCAGGATCCGCGCATGGGGAAAAGGGCTCCTCAAGACCTTTGCGTAGAGCATGCCGGGAATCTTGAGGTCTGCGGTATACTTTGCCATCCCTGTGGCCTTTGCCACCGTATCAAGCTGAGGCATGGATCTGCCTACCACCGAAAGGGCAGGTTGCTGCCGAGAGGTAGCACTTGGATCCGTCATAGAATCACCCCCTTTTTTGTCGTTCATTTTAGCTCTTAGGACCCCATACCGACCCTTCCCGGGGCCAGGAAAGGAACGGCCGGGAACCTACACATCCGATGCATCCAAAACGGCTTCCACGATCTTTGTATAGCCCGTACAACGGCAGAAGTTACCTACGAGAGTTCGCCTAACCTCGGCCTCGGTGGGTCTGGGTGTTTCGTCCAGAAATCCCTTGGCCGTGAGGATCGTGCCCGGCGTGCAGAAGCCACACTGGATGGCCCCCTTTTCAACAAATGACTTCTGTATGGGATGCAATGTCTCCCCGTCAAAGATCCCTTCAATGGTGAGGATATCCTGGTCTTGCACAGCCACGGCCAGGATCAGGCAGGCATTCACGGGCCTGCCGTTAATGAGAACGATACACGAGCCGCACTCTCCTCGGCCGCACCCCTCCTTTGCACCGGTAAGGTCAAGGCGGTCGCGCAACACCTGGAGCAGGGTCTCCCGTGATTCCACTTCCAGAGGGTAGGTTTCACCATTAACCTTGAGGGTTATTTGATGTCTCTCCATCCACTTCTCCTTTCAGGAGTGGCCCTCTTTTGGGTAGGGGGCCTTGGGTGAGGGAATATAGTCTTGACGGCTAGTCGATCCAGGCCACCACACGGCACATGGCCGCCTCCCCTCCTTCGAAACGCCAGGGGAAGCACCCGATCTTGCACCTCACAGTACCAACCTTATCAAGGTCACCGCCAACGTTTTCCACATGAATGATGTTCTTGGGGAAAGGTATCCGGTGCATACAAAAAAGATGTTCTTCCGGGAAGAGTTCATCCACGTTCTTGCCCATCCGTTTTTCATACTGTTTCCGGATATCCATCCGCCTGGTCCGGATCGAGGTATTCATGGGATGATCCGCTGAACCGCAGTCGAAACCGGTCCATTTAAACTCCATTTCAGCAATCCAGTTCGCCATTTCCAGGTACCCACCGGGATGCTTGCACATGTAAGTCTCCTCATTCATGTCCGGGCCACCGGTGTAATAGCGCATCCACCCGGTATGGTAGATCAATATCTCTCCCTTTTTCACATCGATCTTCTTGGTGATGTGTTCAGGCTTTATGATATCGAACTCCCCTACCTCATCGCTTATATCCACAATCACCCCATCTCCGTAAAGCTGTTCCAGGGGGATGCTGGCGATATCGCCTCTACCTCCGAGATGCATGGGGGCATCCAGGTGGGTTCCCATATGGAGGGTGGTCTCAATCTTCTGACTCACTACCCCCACGTCCTGCAATCGCTGCCAGTAGTATATCTTTGCAGATGGATACCCTGACCACGGCGGTGTGTGGATGTTCCAGAGATGGCTCAGGTCTACAAGTTTGGTCATTTTTCTTCCTCCTTTTTGAATGAG
>JAZDES010000081.1:0-22047 GCA_043808585.1 Pseudomonadota bacterium
CTTGGCCGGTGTCTTGATGTTTTCGTACACCTTATCAGGGGTGAGCGTATCGCCTTCCATCCGCAGGCTGATCTCTCCTACGGTCAGGAGGCGGGCTACCAGCAGGATGACCTCCATATCGGGCCAGCCATAGGGTCGGACGCCATATCGCTTTTCGATCATCTCATAAAGCACGATGGCATGGTGTTTCAGATCGCAGAGGTCAATGTAGTTGCGCAGGTCCTGGATCGCCTCAGGATTGCTCTCTTCAAGATTCAGGGCAAGGGTCTGCTGGGAAACGTCATTGCTGCGAAGGACGGCCTGGATCTCTTTGAGGGGTTCGGGGTGGAGATGCTTGAGATAGCCCATCTTGGAAAAGGTGTTGGAGATCAGGTATTCCAATGCCTCATCAAGACAGGCCGCAGGGGCGGATGCCTTGAGAGTGAGTTGCTGGCCCGCCACAAAATAGGACGCCTCTGTGAGTATCTCGCCTATAAGCCCCGTCAAGATCTCCCGCCGGCCGCGGTTCTCCTCGGCATTGTCCCTGAGGATGCGTTTGGTGGATTCGGGGAGGGCGCTATCGCTTTTGTTCTTGAGATATTTGTCCGTCTGAGCGTAAGTGCGGAGTTCCCGGTCCAGCCTCCCGTCATCGCGGAGCCGGATGATGATCTGGCCGCCCTCATTGCTGCTTTCGAGCACGCATTTGTGATCGTTGTACATGGCGTATTCATCGGCCATGGGAGAGATCACCGAAACCATCAGCCCCCCTTCCACACGGCCACCGACCGGGTGCATATCACAGATGCGGGCAAAGCTGAAATCCATTTTGTTCTTGGCATACCGGTGCTTGCGCTGGCCCCTGAGCACATCCTCAAAGATCAGTTCCCCTAGGAGGGCCGCCTCTTCCGGGCTGCTCAGTTCAACAGACTTGATCTCCCGGCTCACATCCCTTTCCTCGTTGGTGAGGAAGAAATAGTTGTCGCCGCTCCGGCTGATAAGGGTCTGTTTTTCAAGCCGCTGAAGGCTTTCTTCAATCTTTCGGCGCAACATGAGCCGGTCGGCGTCTATCTCGTCGATACAGAGGGTGACCAGGTTGTCCACGTTGCCCCTGATCTCTTCCACGTACCGGATGAGAAAGAGCACCTGGAGCAGCTTGATATCAAAGGGTTCGAGGCTCGGGTCATCGGCGGCCTGCTCGATGGTCCGCTTTACGGTGGTATCAAGGAAGCTCTCTATGGAAGGATAAAAGTCATAGAGGGGAACCAGTACACCCACATCTTTGAGGGCCACACTCTGACCGGCGGACTGGAAGGCATCCAGCAAAGACCGCTCTCCTTTGGCCAAATGGAGGCCGGTGGCACCCACACTTCGGATCACCTCGAAAATTTTCTGGAGCAGGCGGAACTGATAGGGGACGAATGGGTAGTTGTTAGCAAAATCGTCTGCATCCGCATACGGCTTGAGGGTCATGCCGCAATCCCGGAAACCCAGTTGGTGACGCAGGATATCACCCTTCTCTTGAAATATGGCCTTCAGGTCCTCCTTCACCCCCTCGTCTTTCTCTAAGAGACGCTTTAAAATGACCTCATCTGCATTGGCGCTGGAGAGCGACAGCCGGGTCTGGAATCGACCCTGGATCTTGGAAAAATCGTTCCTTGTGGCGGTTCGCAGCTCTCCGATAACCTTGTCGATCTCTTCCTGTGATGTGACGATCACCCAGGCACGACCCTCGCACAGAGTGCCAAGGTCCTCTGTGACCGTCTGGAGATTGAGCATCAAGTGACCGTCTGTCCCGATAAACTGGCCGACCTCATCCACGAGGAAGACGAGACGGTGGTTGGGACCTTGGGAGTCTAAGTATTCCTTGACCCAGGCGGCAAGGTTCTCGACGGTGAGGGAGAAGTTGTTTTCAGCATTATCGATCCATTTCTCTGCCGACTCCCGGCTTTGCCCCAGTGTCCGCACAAATGCCTCTACCACCTGGTCCCGGTTGAATTCATAGGCATCGCGCTCTTCTGTCCATTCGGTCTTGGTGATATCCCTGTAGGCTGTATGGAATGCTTCCAGCTTGCCCTGGTTGTCGAGATAACGTTCCAGGTGTGCAATGTGGGCATGGTCACCGTCATACCCCTGCATCTCATTTAGGACCTTCAGGAATACAGCGAGGATAGCTTTCCGTCCTGCCTTGCTGTCGGCCTTGCTGTCGATGTTGAAGAGGATCACGTCGGTGTCAGAGGCCACAGCCCGCTTGATATCACCAAACAGCATGGCGTCTTCCACCTTGCCATCGAAGAATTCAACAGCCCTTTTTGTATTGCCCTCATAGGAGTGGGGCCTGTTGCCCAGAAGGTAGGACAGAACTTTCAGAAAATGGGACTTCCCCGAGCCAAAGAAACCGGAGATCCATACCCCCATCTTACCGGTGATGGCGGGATCACGGGGGTTGTCAATGACGTTCAGGTACGCCGAGAGGAACTTCCGCAAATACCTATCCAGTTCTCTGGTGAGGACAAATTCGTCTAATTCCTGCCATACGGAGCGGTCGTCCAGTTGGTGGGCCTTAACCACGCCGTTGATGGAGCGGAAAATATCTTTTTTGAACAGATTTTTGATTTGCATAAGGGCCTCGCTTATGGAACCAGTTTGAAGGCTCTGTAATAGTTGTCGCTCTTGATTTTGCCGAACAACCGAAGGGCCTGGCCATCATATCGGCCCGGATAAAACATCACAAGGGGCGTCTGCCCCATGACCGTCTGCAGGTTATTGAGCAGGTTGTGCGATCGGACCAGTGGCCAGACACTCCCAACACCGGAAACAAGTACCAGCTCCTGCTCCTCTGGCTGGGCGACTTCCACAAATATCTGTACCAGTTTTTCGGTCTTGAGAGGGCCGCTGAGAGCTTTTTGGAGGGCCTTGTCGCCCTTATCTCTTTGCATCTGGAAAGATTTCTCAAGCAGATTGCGCTCCTTGAGATTGTCAACGATGAGATCGAAGAGGTTGACATGCCTTACCCGGAGTCCTGGGCGGTTTTTGGGAATGTGGGCCATGAGGAACTGAATATATTCACGGATGCGGAGTTCCGCTTCGGGCGGATAGTCAAAAATGTAAAAGGCTAACTCATTCCCAAGCCCTTTGCCGCTGAGAAACTCGGTAGAAGTGACCTTCGGGAGGATCTCATTTAGGCGCTGCGTCAAGGAATCGGTCATGGTGTGACCTGAATACAACGGAGAACGTAATGCTCATTATGACTCTCCAGGTATTGAAGCACCTGCGAGGCAATATGGACCGTCTGCAATCTTCTGGATCTGGTGTTCTCCAAATAACCGGCCTGCGACAGAATTTGGAAAACCGAAGACCGGAGGCGCTTTTTCGTAGATTCGTTCCAAACTGGCATGTCCGGATCACGCCCGCGGCAATCATCCAAATATTCATCCCAAAGCCTGATCGACAAGGTCGTCTTAAAAAGGCGGTACTGTTCCCTGACCACCAGATCTAGGAAATCGCCCAAAAGCGGACTGTGCTTTACGCCGGCGGCCAGAACGGCATGGGTGGCCACTTCCCCGGTACCATCTCGGACAAGCTTCCAAAGGTCGGCTTCCATGGTCTCCAGACGTCCACGGATAAGCCGGGTCAACCGCCTCGCGGTTTCAGGACTCCTGGTCTGAAGCACGTTCCTATTTAGGACTGCCTCGTCCCAGCCCCGTTTGTCAATGCCACGGAGAAGCAGATCAGCGATGATCCTGCTCTCTGAAACCTTCAGCGATCCTGCGGTGATGTCGGCTTTGTATCTCATTGTTGCTCGGTCATGGGTCCATAAGAAACTCCCAGATAACCCATTCAATCAAACGGTTTCTCAACGTGTTCAGAAGGGCCTTTATGTGTTTTCCCCGGGCCCAGAAAACAAAACCCCGTTCTCTATCTGATCATAGAGTAACGGGGCTTTGGACGCTCACAAACCATTTCAAATCCTCTTTCCCTCGGGGTTGAAAGAAGACTGGTACAGTAATATTGCCTATTATCTCTTACACAAAAATACTCTGGATGTCAACGAAAATACCATCCCGTTCAAATACCCTTTGGGCGCGTTCAGGGGCACGCCCTTAAGCTATTAAGTTTTCCAGAATTGAATAATCTACGGAGAATGGCCATGTAATTTCAGAGCGAGAACATTGGTCCGACTCCAGTCCCATCAGAACAGGATCGTCACTTCGCAGACGCCATCCTCAACCTTCATGGACACGTTATCGGCGCGCTGCGCCAGCTTCCTCATCTTGATATTTCTGGCAAGAATCTCCGCCGTAAACCCCCTAAGCCCCTTGGGTTTGGCGTACTCTGTCATCCGTTGCTGGAGCATAGACCCAAGGCCCAGGCTTTGCCATTCAGGGCGGATCATAAAGGCTATTTCAGCCAGGTTAGTGGTCGGGTTTACGTGATAGCAGGAGCTACCGACGACGGTCTCACGCTCTGCTCCGCCCACCACCGCTACAAAGGCCATCTCGGTCTCATAGTCCACGTTGCACAGATGCTCGGCCTGCGATACTGGAAGCGATCGCAAGGAGGCGAAGAAGCGCGTCAGCACGTCCTCCTCAGTGAGATGGTAGAAAACGTCTTGCAGGGCCTCCACATCGCTTGCGCGTGATGGACGAAGAAGCACCTGAACCCCGTTTTTGAGGACCACAATCCTTTCCTCCTCTGCCGGGTAAGGCAAACGGCTCCGCAAGATCTGATCGGGCCGAACGTACCCGAGACGCTTGGCCGCCTCCAAGAGCTGCGATCTGAACTTAGGGTGCGATATCTGTATCAAGGCCAAGGCACGGTCACGGATGGACTTCCCGAATAGGTATACGCTCCCATACTCGGTGACCACATAGTGTACATCAGACCGCGGAATGGTAACCCCTTCGCCCTCAAGAAGCAACGGACGGATACGGGATTGTCTTTCATCTTCGGTAGTAGAGGGGAGGCAGATGATCGGCTTTCCGCCTGGAGCTTGCGCAGCACCACGCAGGAAATCCGGCTGCGTGGATACACCGCTGTAGAACTCCCCCTCGTATTGGTCTGCACATATCTGACCTGTCAGGTCTACCGCAAAGGCCTGCGTAACCGAGACGAAGTTGCGGTTTCCCGCGATTACCGCTTGGTTGCAGACATAGTCGATTGGATAGAATTCGAACATGGGGTTACGATGAATTAAGCGGTAGAGACGTTCTGTGCCCATACAGTAACTGGCCACCACCCTACCCCGGTGCATTGATTTGGCCTTTCCGGTCACCACTCCCTTTTCGATAAGGTCCACAATAGAATCGGTTATCACGTCTGAGTGAATTCCCAGATCCCGCCTTTCCGTCAGGTACTTCAGCATCTCGTTGGGGATACGCCCCAGACCCACTTGAAGGGTGGCGCCGTCCTCCACAATGCGTGCCACGTAGCGTGCTATCCGCTCTGCCACCGCATCGGCCGGGCTGTGAATATATTCGATCACCGGTGAGTCCACAGGGACAATTCGATCAAGACGCTCAAGGGGGATGAATGTGTCTCCGTAAGTTATCGGCATGTTAGGATTTACCTCAGCAATGACCGTGCGAGCGTTCTGAACCACAGATCGCGTGATGTCAACAGAGACGCCCAGGCTGACGTACCCGTGCTCTTCCGGCATGGATACCTGGATCATTGCAACGTCAATAGAAATCCGCTTATTCTCGATCAAGGACGGCACCTGGGCGAGGCATATAGGAACGTAGTCGGCCTTGCCCTGCTTGATCGCTTCCCTTGTCTCAGACCCGACAAAAAACGCTCGGTGATAGAAACGGGTCCTCGGTAACCCGTTTCGAACAGGAATAGCGCCGTCGGTGAGAAAATGAAACAGGTGTACGTCATCCAGGTCGGCGCGTTCCTCCAAAGCCGCCGTCAAAACGCGAGGGGTCGCAGAGGCAGTACCCAGAAAAACACGGTCGCCAGAACGAACCAGAGTCACAGCTTGCTCCGGTGTGCTGATTCGACCCTCCAGGCCGAGTGACCGCAAGGATTTAACTAATTCAGCAGGTAGCGTTTCCATATCGACACCTTTACTTCGCTAACGATAAGGCATGGGCCGGTTTTCTCGTGTGGAATAGGGGAAGGTCAATGGCTGCATTGAGGCATCCCATGTCCACTTACCCGTTTCCGCCCGGGGTCCCAGTTAAATGATCTGCGAATTTAACCCCAACGAAATAGGCTTCGCATTTCATGGGGCCCCGTGAACGGGATCTCCGCTTTGCTTCGACATGCGGGATAAATTCTTTTGGGTAAACCTATTTCTCCTTTGCTTTTCTTTTCTCTTTGCTGTAAGCAGCGGCCGCCTCTTTTACTTCAAAACCGACCCCAGTTGAATAATCGAAATGAAGGCTCGTTGATTCTTAGATGGCCATATGGTTCATACAGTCTTCTTGTAATGGCGATGCAAGTTTAAATTCAACGGGGTAAATTCTCTTTCTGGACCTTTCTGAGGGGGCATGAGCTGGCGAATGGCTTCAAAAAAGGAGATTGCCGACTGCTTCAGATCACTTTTAGCAGGTTCAGACCATTTTACCATGACTCAATTTCTTCCTTTAATTCTTCAATGGTTACAGTCTCTCCACGTTCAATAGCTTCCCTGCCCTTTCTGACCTTATCAATTACATAGAGCCTGTACATAATGTCGTCGATATCCGCCGAATCGGGCATTTTCGAAATGGTATTCAAGGCTTCCTGTTTTAGACATTCCATTTTGTATTTCTCCCTTCTCTTGCTTTTTTTGCGCCTATTCCTCTCCCTCAATCCCTCCCGCTGGGGGAGGGAGTTTTTTTTGGGTAGACCTTAGAGATAAAGATAACATTTTTCCGTTCGATTTTCACCTTTCCCATCATAGCTTGGGGGTCGTCCTTGATTTTGTCGACTCATTTCCAAATATTGATTCCCGATCAGCCACTATCTATCTATTTTTCCTGAGCCCTAGAAGACAAAACCCCGATCTCAATGATGAGTAACGGGGTTTTGGGCGACCGTGGGCCATCTCTTATCCTTCCATTCCTAACTTGAGCCCGCCCTGGCGCGACTTTTGCCTATTTCGAGGGTAGGCTATGTACTGCTCCAGGCCATGTTTTTCCAGGATAAAGCATTGGATTGGATCGGTCTGGGCCAGGGGCTGAAAGAAGGTTGGTACAGTAATATTGCCTATTATGCTTTACACAAAAATACTCTGGAAGTCAACGAAAATACCATCCCGGTTGAATGCCTTTTGGGTGCTACCTCCGCAGTCCCCGGTGACATATTGTGAGGATAACATCCCTACCACCTCTATCTAAAAAACAAGTAGGTGGATGTGGTTCGAGGTGACCATGTAGGCCAATACCAGCAAACCGTGTCGCCTTCTCGCCTCAAAGAGCCACGGGAGCCAGCGCTGTCGATCCTTTGCGAACTTAAGCAGAAATTCCCGTTTATGGCACCGATAGGTTATTTGCCAGATATTCCCCGGAATATAGTGTCGATTATCTCTCGCCATTAAAGCACCTGCCAATACTGCCCTTTTTACCTGCAAAAAGGTCGATATAGGCCCGACTCAGCCACCCTCTTCAGTAATATTACAAACAATATTAACCAGTTAGCTTGGTCCTACCTCCTTTGTAGGTGATTTATTCAGCCAAAACCAGTACCCTGTTAACGAAAAGATATCCGTTCTGCCTCTAGGTGAAATCGCCAAGTTGCCGGATCAAGTGAGATAAGTGACCAATTTGGATTTTATGAACATAAGTAGACTTCCAGTCCGAACCATGAGAACGCACTGCCTTTAGGCGGTAGGAGGCTTCACTCTTAGGAGGTAAATATGATGGGCAAGAATAAAAAGCTGGCTGTAATGGTTGTAATAGTATCTCTATGCTTTTCAGGGGCAGCATATGGGCAAATGGTGTTTTTGGCAAGAAAGGCATTGGGAGCGATATCCCACCTTACCACCCAGGGCGAGGGCCAAAGTCAACGCAAGGGCCCTGAGGTGGCCACGGTCCTCCTGGAGGCCAAAGCGGATAAGGTTTATCATACTGCGGTCGAGATCCTCAAGGGGCATCAAAAGGTAAGGATCACCTACCAGGACGATGCAAATCGGAGCATAGAATTTACCTATGAGGAGCAGTTGGCTAGTCTGAAAGTCAGCCGCCTTCAGGACGATCTGAGTCAACTGATGATAGCTTGCAGCACAGCTTCTGGAAAGGGCGCCAGCACCTCCTTTGTATTGGATGGTGTTTTTCGGGTCTGCAAAGAAATGGGCGTCCCCTGTAACCTTGCCAAGGACTAAAAGGGGAAAACGATTTGGTTCGAGTGGTAGAAGAACGTTTAAATGTTATGTGGTGTTGATTGAGAAGGGTCTGATATGAAAAGTATCATTAGTTGTATGTTGATTTTAGCCGTGGCTGCGGGATTTGCGGCCTGTGGGAACAGTAACGCTTCAGGAATTACTACGAAAAAAGTTGTATTCACAACTGATGCCCCGACACCGATAGGGCCTTATAGTCAGGGAATCCTTTTTGGAGATACTTTATATTGTGCCGGCCAGATAGGCATTGATCCCAATACAGGAGAGCTGGTTGAAGGGGGAGTTGGGGCAGAAGCAGACCAGGTGATTAAAAATTTGGGGGCAGTACTTAAAGCGGCAAATATGAGTTATGATGACGTGGTTATGGCTACAATGTTTCTAAGAGATCTAAATGATTACTCCACAGTGAACGAAGTGTACGCCAAATATTTTAACTACAACCCTCCGGCAAGACAGACGGTGGAGGTAAGTGCTATTCCTGGAAATGCCAATGTTGAAATCTCAGTTATTGCCATGAAGAGCTCAAATTGAATCAACACCAGGCCGATCCACCCCCTTGATGTCATCTCCGGCCAGGCTGCTATCCTGAACTCTCCCAGGTCATCGCCAAGGTAGGAGAGCTCAGCAGACAGCTCTGGGTGCTGAACGCAACCAAGATAATCCTGGAGATGGGTGACCCTCTCTTTTCAAACATCATCATGCTGGGCGCCCTATCCTTCATTGAGATATTAGAGATCGACCGGAAAGGGTTCGAGGCAGCTATTGAATCCCTTCTCTCCCCTGATCGTCTTTCGCAAAACCTTGAGGCATTTGATAGGGGGAGAGCGGCGGTCCGGGAGGTGTGATCATCGGCTATTAGAAATATTTGCTTGTCTTTTCCCCTCCGCCTGTCATCCCACGGGCAAGCAAGAGGGCTTGGTTTCGGTCCTCCATCTTAAGGGCCTGCTCTAGTCCGCCTGCATCCAGATTCATATTGATCGCCTCCTTTGTAAGCCATAGACCCATGGGGTTCTTGCTGTTCATGGTTCGTGCCAGCTCCAGGGCCGTCTCCATAAGCCCTTCACGCTCTACCATCCTGCTTGCCAATCCAAGTGACATGGCCTCCTCGGCTGACATGAAGTTGCCCGTAAGCATGAATTCATAGGCCCTACCAGCCCCGATGAGGCGGGGAAGAAAATAGCTGCACGCCATATCAGCACCGCCCAGTCCCACGTTGATGTAAGCCGCCGAAAAACGGGCATCAGTGCTGACTACTCGAACGTCTGATGCCAGGGCAAAGCTGAAGCCAAGGCCGGCCGCCGGGCCATGGACCGCACAGATTATGGGCTGAGGCACCTGCCTCATGGCCAGATTCAGCCTTCCCATGCGTGACTGAAACCTGTAGAACTGATCCGTATTCATGTCCGGGAGCATTTTGATGGCCTCTTTCATGTCAAGGCCTGCACAGAATCCCCGGTCCCCGTTTCCCCTGAGGATGATAACGTGGGTGTCGAGGTCATCCATCCGCTCCCTCCAGAAGTCCTCCAGTTCCTCCATCATCTGAAAGCTGACCGAATTGTACCGCCTGGGGCGATTGAGGGATAGCACCCCGATTCCCACTTCCTCGACCCTGTAGTCTATGGTCTCATAATCCATGTCTATCCTTTCCCTCCCCTTGACTCTAATCTCAAGAGGACTTGCCGGGAGCGGCCTCTATTCCGGTACAAAATCCGCCGGCCTGACTTCATTGAGGCTAATGGCTTCTTCCGGGCATGTAACCGTACAGACCCCGCAACCCATGCATTTCTCGCTATTGATAAAGGCCGTATCTCCTTCTCCTACCATACTTATGGCATCAAAATAACACCTTTCCAAACAGGTCTCGCAGGAAGAGCAGAGCCCTGCATCCACTGTGGCCTCAAAACGGCTCGGCACCACGAATTTTCTCAACCCGCTCCGAACTGAAGGCCAGTTGAGGCAGCAGTCGCTGCAGCAATTACAGATGATGTGACCTGGTGCCCTTTGGTTATTGCCCACATGTACCAGACCCTCTTCCTCGCACCGCCTCAATATCTCCAGGGCCTCATTCTTCTCAAGCCTTCGGCCCGTTCCCCGCTCTATGGCGTAATCGGCTGCCTTGTTGATCTGGATACAGACATCCACGCTCTTCCCGCAGCTGCCGTCGATTACGCGACATGAACATGGCGCTACTGCAAGATTTCTGGCCTCATCAACTATATTTTTGACATCGTCAAAGGCCAGGATATGGGTCCTGGCCTCAATTGTCACGTTGACCGGGATCACCCTCACCACGGGCGAAGGAATAACCGCCTCTATCTTCCTGCTGTACTCATCAAACTCCTTTGCCATGAACTCCCGCCATAGATCCAGCATTTGGCGGGGGGCATCTATCATGACCGCAGTGGCGTCGTGCATCTGAAGGAGGTTGCGAACGCGATAGTAGCGAACATCGTCTTCCTTTTTTGACTTGAAGATTAACCCCTTCTTAAAGAGAGGTTCGGTCATCTGACCGATTTCGGCCTCTGCGATCCCTGTCTTCCGGGCCAGTTCCTGGATGGTCGCAGGAGGAGATGCAGCCAGCAAGACCCTGGCCTCATCTTCATTGGTCAATATCTCGAATATTCCGGGGATAAACCTGGAATCCCCAGCCCCTAACCCCTCAGCCAGTTCCTGATACACCGTCTTTTCGGCCACCTCCATGACCCTCCTTTCACTTGAACCAGGGCTCTACGAACTCTTGCTCATCTTTAATGGGCCTGCAAACCTTGAAGGTCTGCTTCCCAAGTTTAATGCAACTCCTCGCAAAGGCGCAAGGTCGCCAGGGCCTTTTTATAGAACTCGGCGATATTAACATTTATTTCAACCCCTGACAAAGGTGATGGTTGCCTGATAGGGTCAAAATCAGGTAGAATGGAGTGGACGCCCTATAAAGGAGGTTTATAGATGCACCGCAAGATCCTCGTTGAGAAGATACCAGACCCTATGGCTTCTATTTATGAAAAGGCCACCAGAATGGTGATAGACACCTACTACAGGCAGGTAGCGCAAGAGGTGGTCTTGAGCCTTAAGGAAGGGGTGATCTTGGATCTTGGTACCGGTCCGGGATATCTCCCCATCGAGATTGTCAAGGCCTCTCCATCGATCAGGGTTGATGGGATTGACTTGAGCCGCAGCTTGATAAGTATGGCACGGGCCAACGCCCTGAGGGCGGGGGTCGGGGATAGGGCCCATTTTGAGTTGGGAGATGCCGCTGACTTGCGGTTTACTGATGAATCCTACGATATGGTCCTCAGCACCGGCATGCTCCACCAGCTGAAGGACCCTGCAAAGGTGCTAAGAGAATCCTACCGGGTCTTAAAGACAGGGGGAGAGGCATGGATCTATGACCCCGCACAGGTCTCATCCCAGATTGATACCCAGAAGTGGAAGGCCTCTCTTTCGACCTTCGAGAAATTCATGTACCTTCTGTTCCTTTTGTTTACCCTGGTGAATCCGTCGCGTACCTACAATCGAGATCAGGTTGTTGTCTTGATCCGTACTACCGCATTTAAGGAATACTGGATAGACGAAAAGAAAAAGGAGATGAAGATCAGGTTGAGGAAGTAAGGTGATCCGTTTGCTGATCACCCCGCCACTTCCCGCACCACCTCGTCAAATATGGATAGGCACAGGTCGATTTCCTCCGCCGTCACCGTGAGCCCCGGGCAGAAACGAATCGTGTTTTCGCCGCACCCAAGGAGTAAGAGCCCCTTTCTAAATGCCTGTTCGATTATGCTGTTGCGCCACTCGGAGGCCCGTTCTTTGGTCTCCCTGTCTTTTACTAGTTCAACTCCCACCATAAGCCCCTTGCCGCGGACATCCCCCATACATTCATAGGAATTTTGCAATTCCCTCAAGCCCCTCAGCAGGCGTTCCCCCTGCTCGGTTGCGTTGGCCATCAGCCCTTGCTCCAACAACTGGATTGTTACAAGGGCCGCCTCGCACGAAACAGGATTTCCACCGAATGTGGATGCGTGGGAGCCTGCCTCCCAGTCCATAATTTCTGCCCGGGCCACCATGGCGCCGAGGGGCATTCCGGAGGCAATCCCCTTGGCCAGGGCCATCATGTCCGGCACCACACCGAAGTGTTCCATGGCGAACATCTTCCCGGTCCGGCCCATTCCTGACTGGACCTCGTCGGCCACATAGAGAATGCCGTACTTCCTGGCAACCCTTGAGAGTTCCTGGTGAAACTCTACCGGTGGAACAACGTAACCTCCTTCGCCCTGGATAGGCTCCACAAATATGGCGGCGACCTCTTCGGGCGGCATGGTGGTTCGGAAAAGTGTATCCTCGACCCAACGCACGCACTCCAGTGCGCATTCGGGATAGGTTAGATTGTATATGCACCGGTAGCAGTAGGCATAAGGGATGTGGGTGATTCCCGGTACAAATGGGTAATAGTGCTTTTTCTGGATCGTCTTGCTTGCAGTGAGAGAGAGTGCCCCCATGGTCCGGCCGTGGAAGGCCCCGAAAAAGGCGATATTCAATTCCCTTCGGGTATGCCAGCGTGCCAGTTTGAAGGCTGCCTCCACGGCCTCTGCGCCCGAATTGCCGAAATAGACCCTTTTGGTCCCCTCTCCCGGAATCAGGGTTGCCAATTTTTCCGCCAATGCAATTTGAGATGTGTAATAAAAGTCGGTTCCCGACATGTGCAAGAGCCTGTCAGCCTGTTTCCTGATGGCCTCCACCACCTCGGGATGACAGTGCCCTGTGGCACACACGGCAATGCCTGCCGTAAAATCCAGAAATTCATTCCCGTCCACATCCTGGACCCAGAGGCCCCGGGCCCTGTCCACCACAAGGGGATAGACGCGGGTGTAGGAAGGAGACACGTGGGTATTGTCCTTGCGAATCAACAGAGAGGCCTGGGGACCCGGCAGGGCCGTCTTGATTACGGGACGTCTCATAATCATTCCTCCATGAGATAAAGAAGTTTGAAGTGACTAAAGGGTACTGAGTAGGCGTAATATAACACAGTTCACTGCCATCCAGCCATGAGTTTTAAGGGCTCGGATTGCCCGTATCAAGAATATTGCTGAGACTTCTCCAGTAATTGTGTAGGATGAAACTACGCCACAAAGATCGGGGGTTTGATCATGTTTCCCATGGAATTTGACCACGAAGTTCTCGAGACCCTGCCCGTCCTGGATGAAGAAAAAATCAGGGGTGTCCTTCAGATCCTAAAGACCGTCATCAAAGGACGGGTTATGCCCTACTTCCGAAACAAGAGGGGGACTGATCCGGCCACAGTTGCCAGGGTTGGTGAACGGATCTCAATTAATCGATCTGAAGATGAAGGAAACCGGGTCCGAATCGCGAGCCTCCTTTCCAAGAAAGAGGACAGGTGGACCATTCACATCCATGAACGCATTTTTGATTATCTGGCCTTTGTTATACCCAGCGATCCTGAGTCCAGACTGGGAGGAACCACGAGTGAGGAAGGCAAGGTCCTCGCACTAACCGAATTCCTGTTGCGCCACCAGGCGGAGCATATGGTTTATCCCAAAAAATCGGAACGGGAGGTCATCCGTTCCGACGTCGTCTTCGCTATGGACCGGCGCAAGGAGGACCCCACCTATTACCTCATGCTCCGAAACGCCCTGACCGATGAAATGAACGGCCTTAGGGGAGGGCCTTACCAGGCCCTTTTTGAATCTGCCGAACTGGAGCGGCCTTACGAATATCTCATTACAAGGATTCTGACATCTCTGGTCACGAGTCTGGCCAATATCGCGGATGATCTGCTTAGGGTCGTATTTTCCGCCATTGACACCGATCTGAAGACAAAGCTCCTGGTTGAATGGTACCGAAGGAGTCGAGAGACATCCGATTCCCTTATTCAGAGGGCCTCTTATCTCCAGGAGGTGATCTGGTTTTTTTCCCAGGTTATTGAAATGGATGAGAAGGAGGCCGAAAAGATCTTCCATGTCTTCAAGGATCGATGGGGATTGGTCTACCTCTTCCGGGAACTGGATCTCCCCGAGAGGAGTCTTGAAGATAAGGAGCCTGAAGAACTCTTTGTCTTCTTCAAAGAAAACCTGAAAAAGCTTTCCCTTGGAGGACGGCGGCCCTTTTTCTTTGTCCCCTCCACTCCGAAGGCCGCTGCGCCTGAGCCACGCCCAATGGCTGTCCCGGCAAAGAGCCTGAAGGAGCGTATCGAGGAGGCCAGAAACGACCCTTCATTTCCCCGCCAGGCCCTAGAGGTCATAGACAAGAATAAGACGAGCGCCATCGGCCACAGCGGTCCCAAATATACGGAACTCCTTGAAACCCTTCTGGCCATTCCCTGGGGAAAAATCCACAAGATCCAGGTATCCCCCGAGGCCTTTGAAGAGGGTCTCAACCGGACCCACTACGGGCTGGAGAGGCCCAAAGAAATCGTGTGTGATTTTTTTACCAACCTCATCTGGCGCTACCGAAACTTCTCCGGTGTCGACACCCATATGAATCGAAGCGGAAGCGCCTTCCTCTTCGTCGGTCCCCCGGGAGTGGGCAAGACCTCACTGGCCATTTCCATTGCCGAGAACCTGGGGATTCCCTATCACAAGATCTCTTTAGGGGGGATGCGCAACGAATCAGACCTGAGGGGGCACGGCTTCACCTACGAGGGTTCAAAGCCGGGCGCCATTGTCCAGGGACTCATAAAGATGGGCATCATGAACGGCATGTTTATTATGGATGAGGCGGATAAGACAGAGGCCTTTGCCATTTCAACCCTGTTAGAGATCCTGGACCCTGAGCAGAATCACCTTTTTCACGACAAGTACACCATGTCGACCGTGGATATTGACCTTTCCAACTGTCACTTTGTCCTGACGGCCAACACCTTAGAGACCGTCCCTCCACCTGTAGTCAATCGATGCGAGGTAATCCTTCTGGGGCGATACAGCGTGGAGGAAAAGGTCGCTATCGGCAGGGAGCACCTGATCCCGAGGGTACGCAAAAGGTATAAGATCGACGAAAAAATGATTTTTTTTAATCCAGACCAGGAGCCAGATCTTATCAGGTTCCTGATCAAGACATACACCTTTGAACCGGGTGTGCGTGAACTGGAACGGATTATCCGCACGCTTTTCTTGCGGATTCTGCGAAAGGAGATCCTGGCCAGGGGAGAAAAAGAGGTATCTATCAGCAGGGAAAAAATCAAGAAATACCTTGAGATACCGGGGCGACCTCGACAAATTAACGAAGAAAACCGTGTTGGAGAAATGCTGGCCTTAGGTGTTGATCTGGAGCGTGGACTGGGGTCCCTGATTCCCATTCAGGCCACTCGAATTGAGCTTGGCGGACAAAGCGCCCCCAGCAAGGAAGGGTACCTGAGCATGGTTCACGCCACAGGCAACATAGAGAAGATCATGGATGAAAGCCGCAAGGTGGCAACAACAGGCATTTTCCGTTGCGCCGACGCCCTGGGTATTGATCTCAGTCTGGCAGGAACACCGGTTCACCTCCATTTCATGGGGAGTTCTACCCGGAAGGACGGCCCCTCTGCTGGTGGAGCCATCGCCCTTGCCCTGGCCTCATCACTTTCAGGTAGCACGATCCGAAGGGATGTGGCCATGACCGGCGAAATCGACACCCAGGGCCGGATCATAGGCGTTGGCGGCCTCGAGATAAAACTGGAAACCGCTTACGATGCGGGCTGTAAGACCATGATCATCCCAAAGGAAAACCTGTGCGATGACAAGGGCATTGCGCGTCTTCCCGATGCCCTGAAAAGGGAGCTTCAGATTCTGACTTACGAGGATTGGAAGGGTGAGCATCCCCCTTTTGACTATAATCACCACGTGCTGCAGGTCGTGGCTGTTGATCATATCGTGCAGGCAGCGGATATCGCATTCATAGACCAGGAGGAACTGGATACCTTGAGAATGCGCTTTGTTCCCCACGGCCGCTCGGTTGCCGAAACATTGAGGACCGATCATAAAGAGAAGAGGCTGTGTTTCCGTATCATCTATACGAAAGAGCCCAGGGAACTGGATTTTGAAGGGCTCGGAGACCCCTTCTGGCAGGGCTGCAGACCGGTCTTCCTGATAAGCCCAAGGCCTGAAAAGGCTATGTTGACCACGATTGCGAGGTTGGAATCAAGAGACGGGGCTCAGACAAGGGACTTCGACCCCTCCACGGAGAGGTTGACCCAGGTAGTTCAGGAAATAGAAGATTCCTTCTCAGGGAAGCCGGCTCTTCCGTTCCAGGTCTCAGTCATAGCCCCTTTCTTTTTCTTGAAGCGAGATGGGATCGGCCAAGAAGATTTCTCGTCAACTCAATCCTTTGAAGGCCTGAGGCTCTTTGCCAACAACTATACGGTCCAAGGGGTCAAGATCAAGAACTGCAAACCCATTCTCAACCGGGTATATTTCCACCTTGCCCAACTCAAAACAGCCCAAATCGATGCCTGCCCCTTCCTGGGAAAACGGGAGGGGGTCTACGCGGTGGATTTATCCTTTATCCCTGAGAAGTACCGCCTGGACGTGAAGCACGCAGAGAAGATCCTTAACGGATGCCTAAAGGAGTGGCTGGCCAATGCATTCATACCTGATAATGGGGCAGGTCATCGGGAGGAACGTCCTTGAGGGCGGGATACTGGCAGTCCTTGTCAGATAGTATCGGGTTTTTGACCGGCCATTCAATCCCCAGATCAGCATCGCACCAGAGTACCCCCTTTTCATCCGCCGGGGCATAAAAATCGCTGCATTTGTATGTAAAAAGGGCGGTTTCACTGAGGACGCAGAAGCCATGGCCAAACCCCTCAGGAATAAACAGCTGCCGCCTGTTTTCCTCCGAGAGGCTTGTGCCTATCCATTGACCAAATGTGGGAGAACCCTGACGGATATCCACAGCCACATCAAAGATCGCTCCCCGGATGACCTGTATCAGTTTTGCCTGCCCATGGGGGAACTGGTAGTGCAAACCCCTTAAGGTGCCGCGGACCGAATAGGAGAGGTTATCCTGAACGAAAATGGCCCTGATACCCGAGCTCTCATACCTCTCTCTATGATAGGTCTCCATAAAGAAGCCGCGTCTATCGTTAAAGATATCCGGCTCTATGACAAGGACGCCTTCAAGTTTGGTCGTTGTCACCTTCACCGTTATCTATCCCCCTTCCTGCGAGACTTTCAAGAGATACTCACCATATCCGCTCTTCATAAGTGGACCGGCCAACCTCTCCAGCTGGTTGGCGTCAATAAATCCCATCCGATAGGCTATCTCTTCAACGCACGAGATCTTTAGCCCCTGTCTCTCCTCTATCACGCGGATGAAGTTGGAGGCCTCCATGAGGCTCTCATGGGTTCCGGTATCCAGCCATGCGATCCCCCGGCCCAGTTTTTCTACATAGAGGGCCCCCATCTCCAGATAGGCGCGGTTAAGATCAGTAATCTCCAGCTCTCCCCTTGCCGAAGGACTGAGCCCGGCAGCAATATCTTTGACCTTGCTATCGTAGAAATATAATCCGGTAACCGCATAATTGGACCGTGGGCGAGAGGGCTTCTCTTCAATGTCAACAGCCCGTCCCTCACTATCAAACGTAACGACCCCGTAGCGCTCAGGGTTTTTGACATAATACCCAAAAACGGTTGCCCCCTCTTTATGGGAGGAGGCCTTTTCCAGCTTTTCAGGAAGGCCGTGCCCATAAAATATATTATCCCCAAGGATCATACAGACATTATCTTCACCTATAAAACTACCTCCAATGATAAACGCCTGGGCCAGGCCCTCGGGACGCGGCTGCTCGGCATAGCTAAAGCTGAGGCCCCATTGCGAGCCGTCTTCCAGCAATTCCTGGAAACGGGGCAGGTCCTGGGGGGTGGAGATTATAAGGATCTCCCTCAGTCGTGCAAGCATGAGCACAGAAAGGGGGTAGTAAATCATGGGTTTGTCATATACCGGAAGTAGTTGCTTACTAACAACCCGTGTAATGGGGTGAAGACGGCTCCCCGCGCCACCCGCAAGGATTATTCCTTTCATCTTGCCCTCCCCTATCCAGGATTTATGTAGGTCACATACAGAACATATTGGTCTTTTGCAACAAAAATCCAAAAAGCCCTTGATGTCTTTCCCGTATTGCGCTAATCGTTCAGTGCCATGAAAATCGCCGTCTGCCAGATAAATCCCATTATCGCTGACTTTGAATACAATATCTCACTGATACTTCATGCAACAAAGGAGGCAAGAGAGTCCGGGTGCGCGCTTGCCGTGTTTCCAGAGATGTCTCTTTTGGGATATCCGGCCAGAGACCTACTGGAAAGACCTGCTCTTGTCACCGAAAACCTGAAACAGCTTGAGAGACTTTCATCTCAAGTATCGGGCATCTCCGTCCTTTGCGGGTTTGCGGATAGAAATCCCCTCAATACCGGAAGGCCATTGATAAGTAGCGCAGCCCTGATAAGGGACGGTCAGGTGATCTCCAGAGGAGAAAAGAGGTTTTTACCCGCCTATGGCGTCCTTGAGGAAAGGAGGTATTTTGAGCCCTCCGTTGGGGGCCTGACCTTTGAGCTAGGGGGCAAAAGGTGGGCAACCCTATGCGGGGAGATTTTGAACGGGGCCGACCTTTCGGGGGTGCGGAAGTATGGAGAAGGGCTTATATCGGAGCTGCTACGCTCAGGCATCGAAATCCTCATCAATATATCGGCATCTCCGTATATTCTGAACAAGGAGGCACAAAGGCTGCGACTATTAGGCCTCCTATCAAAAGAGTGCGATATATCCGTCATTTACTGCAACCAGGTCGGGGGAAACGACGAGCTCCTTTTTGACGGCTCGAGCATGGTAGTGGACCGGGACGGAAGATTAATCTGCCTCGGCAGGCTATTTGAATCGGATATCTTTATCTGGGATACAGGCAAGACATATGAAGAGATCAGAGATCCCTGGCTAGCGGAGGAAGAGGTCGTACTGAAGGCCCTTATAATGGGGACAAGGGACTATATATCAAAGTGTGGGTTCAGGAGTGCCCTCCTGGGCCTTAGCGGCGGGATCGACTCCTCACTGGTAGCATTTATTGCCCGGGAGGCCCTGGGTGCCCATAACGTCATGGGGGTAAGCATCCCCTCCCCATACACGTCGGAGATGAGTAAGGAGTACGCCAGGCAACTGGCGGAGAACCTAGGGATAAGGTTTGAAGAAATCCCTATCAGCTCGATTTTTGATAAGTACCGAGAGGCCTTAGCCCAACTATTTAAAAATCTCCAAGAGGGTGAGGCCGAGGAAAATATCCAGGCCCGGATTCGCGGGAACCTCCTGATGGCCCTTTCCAATAAATTTGATGCCCTCCTCTTGAGCACAGGAAACAAGTCAGAGCTGGCAGTGGGGTACTGTACGCTTTACGGGGACATGAGCGGTGGCCTGGCGGTCATCTCCGACGTCCCAAAGACCTTATGCTATCGTCTTGTCAGATACATCAACAAAGACAAAGAAATAATACCGCAAGGGATTATTTCGAGACCCCCTTCTGCCGAGCTGAAACCTGAACAGAAGGACCAGGACGTCCTGCCGCCTTACGATGTATTGGACGATATCCTTAAGGCGATCGTTGAGGAAAATCTAGGGATGGATGAAATAGTGGCCCGGGGTCATGACCCCGCCGTTATTAAGGACGTGATGCACCGCCTGGCCTTTAACGAATACAAGCGAAGACAGGCCCCGACAGGCCTCAGGATAACCACCAAGGCCTTCGGATACGACAGGGTCTACCCGATTGCCAGAGGGACCCAAGTGTATTGAAAGTGATAAGATCTACCTCATTGACCCCGGTTGAATAGGTTCCCTGCTTTCTCTGTCAAGAATGAAGACCCATCTGCTTTTTGCAACGGCCGATTATTCTCAGTCTTTCCCAATATTGAAAGCCTTACCTATGACCTCTCCCAAACGGTGATATTCGTTAGTCCCTGCCGCATATACCAGAGGATTTATCTTTTTCGGATCTGGGTTCCCGTTGGTTACACAACCCTCGTCAATATAGGTTTCAACTATTTCACCAACCACCAACCTATGGCTCCCCAGATCAAGGGAATGGATCACCTTGCATTCAAGACTGACTGGGCACTCCTGGATGAGAGGCGCTGTTTCCAAGGCACCATAAAAGACTGGAAACATCTCGGACTTATCCCTTTTCTTGCCGGAATAGATCCCGCAATAGTCAACCTTCTTAGCGAGGTCGGCAGAGGGAACATTAATAGAGAAGGTTCCATGCTCCTCAATCCCTTTCAAGGTATATCGCTCCTTTCTAAGTGCGACTGAAATTGCTGGGGGTTTGTATGCGGCAATAGCGCACCAGGCGGCTGTCATAAAGTTGGGTTTCTCATTTACTCTTGCTCCGACCAAGACGGCGGGCATCGGATAAAGGAGTGTCTGGGGACCGAGTTTCATCTTTTCCATAATTGTATTCATCCTCTCTTCACTAGGGATATTCTAATATTGTGCAGCTCTATATTACCTTGCAGAAGTTAAGAATGCAAGACCTTGACTTTTCCCCAGCTTTTAGCCAACAAAAAAGTGAAGACTTCGATATCAATGCTTGCGTTTTTTCATGAGGGCATGTCCTTTTCTCGTAGCAAAAAGTTATAGGTTGGCTCGTTTAAGTTCACCAGCATTTTGGAGCGCGGCGGAAAAATGTCAGGTGCAACGATTTGTTAGGCGATGTTTTTCTTTCTTATTCTAAGAATAAGGCATCTTCCGCACACTGAGTAATACAGGCATTACAAGCAAAACACTCCCACTGTTTTTGAATTCTTATCTTGTTTTTGTCTACAATCTCATATACGCCTTTCGGGCAAACCATCAAACAAATTCGGCAATTATTGCATTTATTTACATCCTGACGAATTTTACCAGGACTAAAAACTCCGGTTGAAAAAAGGTGCCCAAAAGAGTTCATTCCAAGTTTGTGCATTAACCATTCGGCTTCTGACGGATTGCCAGTTACAATGCCTCTCAAATCAAAACCAAGCCAGATGTTTATTGCACTAACAATTATCATTATTTTCCAATGGCTGAATATGCGCATATTCAACATGAAAACGGAAAACATGACGATAGCGGTGACTTCCATTACGGATAAGATAGCTGCTTTAAGCCAGCCACTTTTCCCCGGAATCAAGGGAAATCCGGCATAAAGTATAAAACCCGTTATCCAGAAAATAGCGCTGATGGGAAGAAACATTTTCGGTTCTATTAACAACGTAATTATTCCAATTGTAATCCAAACAATAAAATTCATTGAAAGCAGCATTTCCAATCTGAAAGGCAGAGAAAAATCGGCCTTGTTATGCTCAAAAACTGTTTTCCGGCTTCTTAAGAACAAGGCAATGTTCTTAGAATATGCCGGCCCAAAAAGTCCGGTTCGTCCTGTTTCTTTTTTAAGAAGTTTGCGGTCAATTCCCGGTGCTGAAAATTGCGGCAGAATAATTTGATGATGGTCAACTCTTTCATTAATTCGGCTTGTTTTTATAGCTGTTATTACTGAATGTGTGTTTAATTCTCCTCCACAGGAAGCACACCATACATTGATACCGTTTGCCGGCGCCACCAACAAGAAAACATTTTCACCTTTTAAAGATTTTTCAAGCCGTCGCACCGTAAGATGAAAATTACTAGTGAGAATAACAGGGGAGTTTCTATCCGGCTTGCCTATGATTCGAAGTCCCGGTTCAACGGGATTTGGAAACCAACGACCGATAAAATCCCATACGGATTTAATAAATGAA
>JAZDES010000082.1:0-13606 GCA_043808585.1 Pseudomonadota bacterium
GGTTCAAGACCTCACTGCCGTTCTTTGAAATGATGCCGTCCTTTACGTCCTTTGGAAAAAAGACCCTCGCGGTCCTCTGCCTTTCTTTCAAAACGCTAAAGTGTTACCAAATTTCAAATCTCTTTGGCTAGTACTCAGTGATTCCATTTTCCAGTTAATAGGCGTTAAGATAATGGAAATCCAGGCGCTTTTCAACCCGTTGCAGGCCGTGCGCGCCCGTTTAGCAAGCCATATCAGTTTCAAACCGCGATAATTGTAGGGATTATCAATGGCCTCCTTTCAATCACGCTATTGAAAAAACCTTTGAGCCGCCTCTTGATATCCATTTCTACCGCGGTCCACTCAATGGGGGAGGAGTGGTCAAGCTCGTCCAGCACCTCCAGCACAATGCACTTGGCATCCTCCAGGATTGAGCCTGGCTCATCTTCAAACACAAAACCCCTTGAAATGATTTCAGGGCCATAGATCGTCTCTCCTGTATTTTCGTCCAGGGCCAACAGGACTAGCACCATGCCATTCCCACTGAGTCTCCTTCGGTCCCTCAAGACCATCTCTCCCACATCTCCCACCCCTTTTCCATCCACGAAGATCCGACCCGCATGGACGCGGCCTTCCAATCGTGCCTCCTGGTTTTCAAAGGAGATGATGTCACCGTCCTCTGCGACAATCACCCGATCCTCATCCATGCCCATATCCAACGCCAGCTGGGCGTGTTTAACAAGATGCCGGTATTCGCCGTGGATGGGTATAAAAAAACGGGGTTTTACAAGACCTAACATCAGTTTTAGTTCTTCTCTCCTGGCATGGCCGGAGGTGTGTATCTCAGATACCTTTTCATAGACCACGTCGGCCCCCATGCGATACAGGCTGTTTATGGTGAAGGTTATGGCCCGCTCGTTCCCAGGGATAAACCGAGAAGAAAGGATGACCGTATCACCTTTCCTTATTTTGATGCTCTTGTGAGTCCCCTGGGCCATCCGCGTCAGGGCCGACATAGGTTCTCCCTGGCTCCCCGTGGTGATGATAGTGATTTGTCGGTCCGGAAACTGATTGATCTGCCTTTCATTGATTTCAACATCCTCAGGGATACTGACAAACCCTTCTTGTTTGGCGATGCCTATGTTTGTAAGCATGCTCTTTCCATTAAAGACCACCCTTCTTCCAAACTTCACCGCCAGATTGATCACCTCCTGAATTCGGGCGATATTGGAGGCAAAACTGGCCAGGATGACCCTGCCTTGACTTCCGCGAAATAGGTCTTCGAGGGTCTTTGCCACCTCTCTCTCGCTCAGGGTAAATCCCTCCTTTTCTGCGTTGGTGGAATCAGAGAGGAGCGCGAGGACCCCCTTCTCCCCAAAGTAGGAGAAGCGACCCAGGTCTGTAAGTCGCGAGTCAATGGGTGTGGGGTCGATCCTGAAGTCTCCGGAATGTATGATGATCCCCTCAGGCGTATCAATTGCAAGACCGACCCCATCAACGATGCTATGATTCACCCTTATGTACTCCACCTTGAATGGACCGAACTGCGTTATATCCCCTGCGCTGATCTTGTGGAACTCTGCCTCTTCAGGCAAATGGTGTTCCTTTAACTTGTCCCGCAACAGCTCGAGAGTAAAGCCTGTCCCGAAAACCGGCACTGAGATCTCTTTAAGAAGAAAGGGCATTGCCCCAATGTGATCTTCATGGCCGTGGGTCAGGATTATGGCCTTTACCAACGCCCTGTTCTCCCGAAGGTATTGAAAGTCCGGTATCACCAGATCTACCCCGGGCATATAGTCATCCGGGAACATTATGCCGGCATCCACTACCAGGATGTACTGCTCATCCTGGAAGACCATCATGTTTCGCCCGATTTCTCCAAGGCCTCCCAACGGTATCAGTTTGAGCATTTCTAACCCTGTTTATCTGAAAGGTGTTTGTCCTTATCCCGGAAGGAAACGGCAACCACTTGGGTACCGGAATCAATAGACGATTATTTTATTGAATAAACAGTAGCTTAACCCTTTTGATCCTAACAGTCAATAGCCTATGCGGGTCTTTGCCAAAATGCTGCGTCAATTGCCTTGATTTGGCATGTTTCTTTGTGCTAGGGTGCTCAGTGATAGGCTATCCTTCAAACCCTATCCGAGTTGTAAGAACAGGAGATGAAAGAATGGCAGGAGTAAATAAGGTCATATTGATCGGGAGATTGGGGAGAGATCCCGAAGTGCGATACACACCCAACGGGGCAGCAGTCGCTAACTTCAGTATTGCCACCAGCGAGGAGTGGAAAGATAAAAATACAGGAGAAAAGCAGGAACGAACCGAATGGCATAGAATTGTTGCCTTTGGACGTCTTGGAGAAATTTGTGGGGAGTATCTGCACAAGGGAAGTCAGGTCTATATAGAAGGAAGATTACAAACAAGGGCGTGGGAAGACAAAGAGGGTAATAAGCGCTCGACCACAGAAATCGTTGCACTAGGGATGCAGATGTTAGGTTCCGCAGGAAAGGAAGGGAGGGCCGAGTCCCCGGCTGAGGCATTCCCCATTGAAGAGCCCATCGATGTCCCGGAGGACGATATCCCCTTTTGAGGTTTCATAGATCCTCGGTCAGGTCTTATCCTTTTCGGTTTCCTCTTCCTCTTTAGGAGCATCTATTTCCTCTTTAGGTTCAGTGGTGGCCTTCTTGAAGTTCTTGATTCCTTTGCCTATTCCACTGCCTATCTCCGGCAGCTTGCCGGCCCCGAAGATGATCAGGATGATGATCAATATGATGATCAATTCCGGCATTCCAATTCCAAACATTGCCTTACCTCCGCATCACCGAGATTATTCTTCCAATTCCCCGGTCAATCGTCTGTATTCGTCCGAATTCCTGAACTCACCTATGGCCTTTCGGTAATCCAGCCATGCAGCCCATAGATTGAGCCATTGCCTGTTTTGCCAGAAGACGCCGGCCCCCTCTTTCCCTTTAGATATGCTCTGAAAGTCCTGATATTCGGCGTGGCAGGATGGGCACAGATTGCAATCCGACTCCGTCTCTTCCACGTGGCGCCCGCACATGGCACACCTAAATTGGCATGAGGCACACTGGACGATCCTTTGAACAATTTCAGACTTGTTTCGATGGATCTCGATCTGCCTTCTGAGCTTCTTGTCTTCAAGGTGGTGTTTAAGATCGACAACCTTTTCCATGGGGTCACCGGTATCCTTAATGAATCCTGTATCCAAGATATTCTAACACTACCATTAAGGGAGGGCGGAGTCAAGAAAGGTTCGATTTGTGTCAGCCTTTGCCCAGTACCTCCAGTACGGTTTCCCCAAGTGTGGCAAGATTCAGGGCCACAGTGATTCCCCCCTCCTTCAGGGCGGCTACCTTATCTTCTGCCTTTCCCTGGCCGCGCGCGATTATTGCGCCAGCATGACCCATCCGCCTGCCAGGTGGTGCTGTCTGACCCGCGATGAAAGCAACCACCGGTTTATGAAATTCTCTTTGAATGTACTCGGCGGCCTCTTCTTCCGCAGTGCCGCCGATTTCGCCGATTAGGACAACACCTTGGGTCTCATCGTCATCCTTGAATCTCTTGAGGTGATCGATAAAATTTGTCCCTACTATGGGATCCCCTCCGATACCGATGCAGGTGGACTGCCCCAGGCCAATCCTCGTCAGCTGATCTACCACCTCGTAGGTGAGGGTGCCGCTCCTTGAGATGACCGCAACGTTTCCTGGTCGGTGTATATTTCCAGGCATAATACCGACTTTTGTCTTTCCTGGCGATATAATGCCAGGACAATTGGGGCCGATAAGGACAGAATTCCTTTGTCTCAGGAAACTGGCCACCTTTACCATATCAAGTACGGGAATTCCCTCGGTGATGCATACGATCACTGCGATTCCGGCGGATGCTGCATCCATGATGGCATCCGCGGCAAACGGGGGCGGGACAAAGATGCATGAGACGTTAACCGCCTCCTTCTGAACTGCCTGCTTGACCGTGTTGAAGACCGGCACCCCCTCGACGCTCTTACCGCCCTTTCCGGGAGTAACTCCCGCAGCCACAACTGTCCCATAATCCAGCATCCGCTTGGTATGGAAGGTGCCTTCGCGGCCAGTAATTCCCTGAATGACCACTCTGCTGTTCTCATCTACCAGTATGCTCATAGTCAATGCACTCCTGAAACCTGCTTCGCTACCAGATCGGCCGCTTCGGCAATATCTCGCGCAACCAGGAATTTGAGGCTGGAGTCGCTAAGGATCTTCCTTCCTTCCTCAACATTCGTCCCCGCCAACCTGACGATCAATGGGACATGGATTTCATTCTGCTCTGCCGCTGCGACGACCCCTCTTGCCAAGACATCGCAACGCAAAATCCCTCCAAAGATATTTATAAGCATTGCCTTTACTCGAGTGTCTTTGAGGATGATCTCGATGCCTTTTGAGATCATTTCCTCGCTGGCCCCGCCTCCCACGTCCAGGAAGTTGGCAGGCTCTGCACCGGCCATTTTGATCACGTCCATGGTTGCCATGGCCAGGCCCGCCCCATTGACCATACAACCGATATTGCCATCCAGACGGATGTAATTCAGACGGTATTTTTCCGCCATCAGTTCAAGGGGATCCTTCTCCCTCGGGTCTTCGAGCTGAAAGAGCTCCTGCTGTCTGAAAGGTGTGTTATTATCAACGATTATCTTGGCATCCAATGCAATGGCCCTGCCCTCTTTGTTTGTAGCAATGGGGTTGATTTCGACCAGGGAGCAGTCAAGGGTCACGAAAATCTTGTAGACATTGGCCATGACGCCCATGAGGTTCCTGATCGCTGCCGGCGAGGGAAGCGGCTCAACGCTATAAAGGAGGTTTCTTGCCTGGTGGGGCATCCATCCTACCGCAGGATCCACATGCTCCTTGAAGATGAGTCTCGGGGATTGTGCTGCGACCTCCTCAATCTCCATGCCCCCGGCCTGACTGAAGATCATCGTGGGACTGGCGGTCGAGCGGTCAATCACCATGCTGAGATAGAACTCAAGATCAATCTCGATCCCTTCCTCGATCAGGACCTGATTTACAATCACGCCATCTGGACCTGTCTGGGGGGTCACGAGGGGTTTACCTAAGAGCGACTCGGTGGCCGTTACCACCTCGTAGAGGTAATGGGCCTTTTTTACGCCGCCTCCCTTGCCGCGACCGCCTGCATGGACCTGGGCCTTCACGACCCAAGGGGGACCATTAATGATCTGTGCCGCCTTTGTGGCCTGTTCGGCGGTCGTTACAAGCTGACCATTGGGAATGGGTATCCCTGATTTTGAGAAGATGTCCTTGGCCTGATATTCATGCAGTTTCATAGCGTCAACGCTCCGACCTTAAAATAGAGTAATACTTTAGCCCTTTGAAAACACTGATGAGTAAGATGACAGACCGCGAGGGTCTTTTTTCCAAAGGACGTAACCCAAATTCTTCACAGCCTGTGGCACGCCCCCTTACCTCTAAATATCCCGATGTAATCGGGACACAGGCAGGGGAGAGGGCTCTTCATAGGGACATCCTCTTATGGGGCTGTTCCGTAACGAGGTTCAAGACCTCACTGCCGTTCTTTGAAATGATGCTGTCCTTTACGTCATTTGGAAAAAAGACCCTCGCGGTCCTCTGCCTTTCTTTCAAAACGCTAAAGTGTTACCTCAATGGGAGTCCATGAACCATTGTCTTCACGTATATTTTTGCAGTTGGCACAAAGGACCATGTCTCTGAACCCTGCCGGACAACTCTATGAGAAACAGATTGATGTGTCAATTACGGTAGCACGCCTCAAGTCCCCTCCCAAAACCACCTCCACCGGTGAGCTTCTCTCCTCTTTGTGACCGTTGCCATATTATCATCGACTCCGCCTGACAAGACACATTAGAAACATCCCAAGTGCGGCCATCACCACATTGATCACAAAGGCGTGGTCGTATCTCCCCGTTGTATCCCTGAGTATGCCGCTTACCCAGTGGACCGAGACCGCGCCAAGACCGTAGAAGGGTGTCCAGGCCCCGATGACTGTGCCCATCACCTCCCTTGGAAAAAAATCCCCTGCACATGCCCCATACATGGGAAAAGTAACACCATAAAAGACAGCGAGGATCCCTACAAACACATACAGTAAGACCCAGGAATTCCCACTCAAGAGAATCCCGAGGAGACAACCGGTTATGAAGGAATTGGAAAGGATGATGGTCCTTTTTCGCCCCACATAATCGGACAATGGAAGAATTGTCAAGACACCCACGACCTGGCAAATCCCATGCACCGTTGCCAAAAGGCTCGCCTTCTCCAGAGGCAGGCCCACCTGGTACTTGGCATAGTCCACCATGAAGGTGGTAATCCCGTATAGGCTGTATGATATGGAAAGATAGGAAAGCCCTATAAGCCAGAATATCCTATTCTTGAAAATACCGGAGAAAAACTCCACCCTTTGAGCAGCATACTGTGTCGCTGTACCGGCATCGCCATCTTTCTTCTGGCCCCAGGGGTGATACCCTGCCGGGGCAGGATCGCTTCTTAACAACAGGCCATTTGCCAGGACCATTGCCAGTGCTGCGACTCCCAGGAAATACCATGAGTAGCGCCAGTCGAGCTGATTCACGATCCAGGGGAATGCCACACCCATTGTGGCGAAGCCCAGGCCATAGCCGGTCGAAAGTATGCCCAGGGCCAGGCCCCTCCTATGGGGAGCGAACCAGCGCTGTACTAAGGTGATAACGGGCGTCCACATCCCCGTAGCGCCGATCCCGGTTATTGCAAATGAAAGGCATGCCATCCAGAAGGACCTAGCTGTCCCCATCAGGAGGACACCGACACCAAGGATAAATGCACAGGTCGTGATGATCCTTCTTGCCCCATACCGGTCCGTGAGGTAGCCGGCAAACGGTGTCAGGGTGACATAGAAAATGAAATATGCATTAAAAATAGATCCCCCTGCCGTCCTGCTGAATCCAAGCTCCTTTATCATCTCCGGAAGCGCGACTCCATAACCCAGCCGGACGGAATAGTTGATAAAAAGATTCACAAAGCATGTACCCAGGATGACCCAGGCCCAATGAATTGAATTTTTATTTCCTCCGGTCACTTACCTTCTCCAGACACTCAGTCAAATCATCAACCTCTGGGAGATCGCCTACATCCATCTCCTGCAATCGATTTCGGACGGGAGTATATGGAATCAATCGGTGATGGTCAATTTCTTAATCAAGATACCGGAAGGATTGACATTCCTGGTCCTAATCCAGTATTTCTTCACCCATGAAGAGGCTTGCTATACCCCTTGCAGAAACTTTCAAGAATTTCCTTCCTCTCAAACCATACTTTGTCCGGAATCGCTGGCCGCTTGCTATCGGGCTCCTGAGCCTGCTTCTCGTGGATTTTCTCCAACTCCTGATCCCCCTGGTGATCAAGAGTGCAATCGACCTTTTAACTGCACAGGCCGCTACCGTAAAAGTCCTGTTTCAAAAGGCCGCGATCATCCTGGGAATAGCCCTAACCATTGCCCTCTTTCGGTATGTGTGGAGGCACCTCATACTGGGACATTCCAGGAAGGTTGAACAGAATCTGAGGAACCGGCTCTACGGCCATCTCCAGACTCTCTCCCTCTCTTTTTACCACAGGACAAAGACCGGAGACCTAATGGCCAGGGCCATCAACGACATAAATGCAATCCGCATGGCAACCGGCATAGGACTTGTTGCCATGACCGATGGCGCTATTCTGGGGGTGGCAGCAATCGGATTCATGATGTCGATAGACATAGAGCTGACCCTCATCTCGCTGATCCCGGCGCCTATAATCGTGATATTCTCAAGGCTCCTCACACGCCGCATGTCAAGTGGTTTTGAAACTGCCCAGAAGACCTTTTCCGACATTACTGAACGTGTGAGGGAGGCCTTTTCAGGGATCAGGGTGATAAAGGCCCACGGTAAAGAGTCCTGGGAACTCGACAAGGTCAGGGAAGAGGGGCATAGATATATCCAGGTCAACATGGACCTTGCAAGGACACTGGCCATTTTCTTGCCCATGATGGCAGTCTTCACCAACGTAGGGCTCGTAATAGTACTCTGGTTGGGGGGTCGCCTGACGATCCTTGGAGATATTACCACGGGCGATTTCGTGGCCTTTATCAGCTATCTTAACCTCCCGACCTGGCCCATGATGGCTATGGGGTGGGTCACGAATCTTATTCAAAGGGGCTCTGCCTCCATGCGGCGCATCAATCTCATACTTGGAGAAGTGCCAGAGATAAGGGACTCGACCCCCGGCGAGTATCCTCATCAGGTGAGCGGAGGGATCGAAATCAAGGGGCTAAGTCTTAGATACCAGGGCCAGAAGGAGGATACCCTGAAGGATCTCAACGTTAGAATCTCCCCCGGAGAGACCATCGCCCTGGTTGGCCGCGTTGGCTCGGGAAAGAGCACCCTACTAAATACGATTCCCCGTCTCCTGGATGTGCCGCCGGGGTCGGTCTTTGTGGACAGCATTGACATACGACAGATACCGCTCAGGGTGTTGAGAGGAAATATTGGCTTTGTCACCCAGGAGGTGTTTCTGTTTTCCGACACCATCCGTAACAATATCCTCTTTGGAAGAACAGGGGTCTCGGAAGATGAGCTGCAAAGGGTCCTCTTCACATCTGATATCTTAAAGGATATAGAGGCCTTCGACAGGAAGCTGGATACCCGTCTGGGCGAGAGGGGGATGACCCTCTCAGGGGGACAGAGGCAGCGCCTTACCATCGCCAGGGCCATTGTGGGGGCACCGCCTATTCTTATCCTGGATGATGCCCTCTCAATGGTGGACACACGTACCGAAGAGAGGATACTGAATCAGATCCTGGAACTGCGACGTCACAAGACCAACCTGATTGTGTCCCACAGGGTCTCCACCATTATCAGGGCGGACCGCATCCTTGTTCTCGATCAGGGCCGGGTCGTGGAAGAGGGGAGCCATAATGAACTCCTGCGAAAAGGGGGGTTATACGCGACCCTTTATGAAGAGCAGTTGATCGTCCAGGAACTGGAGATGGGGGCCAGGTAGCCATGTACGGCGACTATGGGTATGAGGAAGAGGGCAAACTCGGAAAGCCCTATAACCTTAGATTGATGAAGAGGCTCGCCCGTTACGGCCTCCCTTATAAAAGGACCATTGGCCTGGCACTTTCCTTTACCATTCTGATCACACTGTTCGATCTGGTAGTCCCTTACCTCTCCAAAATCGCCATAGACAGGTACATCCTTGCAGCCTGGTACCGAGTGGACATGGGAAGGCAAGAGGATCTCAGGGTCAAGGACCTGCTAAGCCGCTATGGTCATCTCCTGGAGAAGGGCCGCGAGGGATCCTATTACTACATTTCCGACCTGGACATGAAGGAGCTAGATCCCGCTCACCTCCATACCTATAAGGCTGGCGCGATCCTTGCCCCCGAGAGGTTCTACAGGGTAAGGGCTGAGCTCCTTTCAGGGACTTCACTCGAAAAGGGAATCAGTACCTTTATAGAGATGAGGGATGGCTCCCTGTTGATTCCCTATAAGGTCCTTAACACCCTGCCAAAGAAAGAGCTCCTGAAGATCAGAGGAAAAGACGTTCGTGGGGTAGCCATAATGGCCCTGATATTCCTCGTCCTGGTCGTCTTTTCATTAGGGCTTGGTTACGGGGAGTACTATCTCTTCGAATTGACGGGGCAAAATGTGATGCAGAATATCCGCGTCAGGCTCTTCGAAAGGATCCAGTCCCAGGCCATGCGTTTTTTCGACAGGCACCCGGTGGGTCTACTGGTTACCAGGGTAACAAATGATGTTGAGAACCTGAACGAGATGATCAAGTCTTTCTTCATCACTGTCTTCAAAGACTTCTTTCTCCTTACCGGGATCCTGATAGTCCTTTTGTGCCTCAACTGGAGGCTCGCCATGGTCTGTTTCATCCTGATCCCGTTGATTTTTGGGCTCACCTTCCTGTTCAGCAAAATGGCAAGAGAGGCCTTCAGGGAGCTCCGGACCACCGTGGCAAAGATAAATGCCTTTCTTCAAGAAAGGATAACCGCGATGCGGGTCATACAGCTCTTTGTAAGAGAACGATTTCAGATGGCCTCCTTTGAGCTAATCAACCACCAAAACTACCTGGCCGGCATGAAACAGATAAGGGTCTTTGCCATATTCATGCCGATAATGGAGCTATTCTCCTCTCTTGCCGTTGCCCTCCTCATCTGGCATGGTGGAGGAAAGGTGATCGGTGAACAGCTTACGCTTGGCTCTCTTGTGGCCTTCATCGGCTATATTCAGATGTTCTTCAAGCCCATTCGGGATATCTCGGAAAAGTACAATATTATGCAACTGGCCATGGCCTCCACTGAACGCATATTCGAGTTCATGGACCATAATGAGGAGATGCCGGAGCCCGAACACCCCTTTGTCCCATCCCAGATCAAAGGGCATCTTCAGTTCAAAGAGGTATCATTCGCCTATGCGCAAGGCCAGCCGGTGCTCCATTCTGTCTCATTTGATGTTAGACCAGGGGAAACTGTTGCCATTGTTGGACCTACCGGTTCCGGCAAGACAACTGTAATAAACCTGGTGAAACGATTTTATGACCCGGATAACGGCGTAGTTCTTCTGGACGGTGTGGACCTGCGGGAGTGGTCCCTCAGAGAGCTACAAAGGAACATAGGGCTATGCATGCAGGATGTGTTCGTCTTCAGTGGAAGCCTCGCCGAAAATATCTCCCTGGGTGATGAAGGGCTGGATATAAGAGACCTGGATTCGGCGGCCAGAATTGCCAATGCCCTCTCCTTTATTCAGAGGCTCCCGGCGGGCTTCCAGCATGAGCTGGGAGAGGGGGGGGCCACCCTTTCTGCCGGAGAGCGCCAGCTACTCTCCTTTGCCAGGGCCTTGGCACATAGTCCGAGGATGCTCATCCTTGATGAGGCCACCTCCAGTGTAGACCCGGAAACAGAACGGCTGATCCAGGAGGCCATCTCCCGGATGGCCCTTGAAAGGACCACCCTTATTATTGCGCACAGGCTCTCCACCATAAGGAACGCCGATCGAATCCTTGTCATGCACCACGGCCGCATTGTCGAGGAAGGAACACATGAACAACTCATTGCCCTCGGCAAGGTCTATCATAAGCTGAGCAAGTTAAGAGAAACCCACAAAACCTTTGCTCCCAACCGCGAAAACCGGTAGCATGGGGCAGAAGCCTGCTTCCGCGAGGGGGGGAAACCTATCATTAGCCCGAGATCTTCATTTCTAATCTTCCTCATATTAACGGCCGCCACATTCGCCAACGGGCTGCTCCTGAAGCCCCCAATTGCTCTAGGGGCTCAGCCGGCTTCCAAATACAAGGGTTATGTTGGCTCCATAAGTTGCAGGGAGTGTCATGAGAAATTTTACAAACTGTGGGCCCCTTCCAACCACGGCCTGGCCATGCAGCCTTACACCTCAGAGCTGGCCCGGGAATCACTAACTCCCCAAATCAACGACATTGTGATTGGTGACTACCGTTACCGAGCCGATATTCAACCCGGCAAGGGGTGGCTCCTCGAGCGGGGGCCCGAAGGTGAAAAAAAATACCCAATGGTGCACGCATTGGGCGGCAAGAATGTGTACTACTTTCTGACCCCTGTGGAACGGGGTCGCCTCCAGACCCTTCCTGTTGCCTATGATGTCCGCAAACAGGAGTGGTTTGATACGGCTGCAAGTGGCATCCGCCATTTTCCGGGTGAGGCGGGCGAGCAGGTGAACTGGAAAGACCCGGCCTATACCTTTAACACCGCCTGCTATCGGTGCCACGTGAGCCAGCTCTCCACCAATTATGACATCAAGACTGATACGTACAGCACGGTCTGGGCTGAATCAGGGATCAACTGCGAGAGCTGTCATGGTCCCGGGGAGGAACATATTCGGGTCTGCCGAGCGGCCCCGGAGGGAAAGATCCCGGAGGACCTCAAAGTCATAAGAGGCGGGAGGGATTTCACTGTCAAGCAGAACAATAAAACCTGTGCACCGTGCCACGCCAAGATGAGGCCCCTTACGAGCGCTTTCAAACCGGGTGACCGCTTCTTCGACCACTATGACCTAACGACCCTGGAAGATCCCGACTTTTACCCTGACGGCCGCGACCTGGGGGAGAACTACACCTATACCACCTGGCTCATGAGCCCCTGCGCCAAATCAGGCCAGTTGAGCTGCCTCCACTGCCATACCTCCAGCGGTCGATTCAGACAAAAGAAAGATCCCAACAAGGCGTGCATGCCCTGTCACCACAAAAGGGTTGAAGACGCATCGGCTCACACCCGGCACAAGGCCGGCAGTAAAGGCAATCAGTGCATCTCCTGTCACATGCCCGTGACCGAGTTTGCCAGGATGCGGAGAAGCGATCACTCCATGCTGCCTCCGACACCTGCCGCCACCATCGCTTTTAAATCCCCCAATGGCTGCAATCTCTGCCATAGGGATAAGGATGCTGCCTGGGCAGACAAATGGGTTCGAAAGTGGCGAACGAGGGATTATCAGGCCCCGGTGCTTAACCGGGCCGGACTCATTGAAGCGGCCAGGAAGCGGGACTGGACAAGGTTGCGGGAAATGCTTGACTATATCACAAGGAAAGACCGAGACGAGGTCTATGCCACTTCCCTCATCCGTTTGCTAGGCGCATGCGAGGATCCCGTCAAGTGGCAAGCGATACTGCAGGCTACTAAAGACCCTTCTCCGCTGGTGCGTGGAGCTGCCGCGGAATTACTGAGGGCGATGCCTTCAAAGGAAACTGGAGAGGCCCTTCTGGAGGCAACAGGCGACGACTATCGCCTTGTCAGGGTTCGAGCCGCGGCCTCTCTGGCCAGCTATCCGACGTTGCTTGCAAGAATCCTTGAGAAAGACAAAGACCTCAAGAACCTCCATAATGCCACAGAGGAGTTTTTGACTTCTCTTCTATCCCGTCCTGACCAGTGGACCTCCTATTACAACCTGGGGAACTATTACATGGAGCGTGGGGATTATCCTGCTGCCCTTTCGGCCTACCAAGCCTCATTGAGGCTGGAGCCCCGTGCGGTGATGGCCATGGTCAATGCTTCCATGGCATATGCCCGGGCAAGTGAGAACGTAAAGGCCGGGGAATTCCTGGAAAAAGCCCTACAGATCGAGCCGGATAATGCTGCGGCAAATTTCAACATGGGGCTCCTTAAAGCCCAATCCAAGGATATTCCCGGTGCAGAGAGGCATCTTCGTGCGGCACTAAAGGCAGATCCAAAGATGCACCAGGCGGCTTATAACCTAGGTGTCCTGTTGGCGAATGATAATCCACGTGAGGCCATGGCACTTTGCATGAAGGCCTTTGAGCTGAACCCCAATCCCAAATACGCTTACACCATTGCCTTCTTCATGAGGCAAAACGGGGATGAAAAACGGGCCAGCGATATGCTGCGACTTATTATCGGGCAATGGCCGGCCTATGCTGACGCTTATCTCCAGCTGGGAGATATCTATGAAAAAGCGGGCAGAAAGGAAGAGGCTGAGGCCCTTTACATAGAGGCTTTGAAAAACAAAGGGATTTCGAGACTGGATAGTCTTCGGTTGGAGGCGAAGCTGCGGGCGTTGTCACCGTAAAAT
>JAZDES010000083.1:0-34743 GCA_043808585.1 Pseudomonadota bacterium
CCGGCGCCGCGTGTATAGATTCCTGCAAATAATGGAAGTACTGTGCAGGAGCAGACGGCCAGGACCGTACCAGAGACCGAAGCCACTGAGTAGGACAATATCTTGCGTGCCTGAGCCCCAAAATATTTCAGGACCGATGCCTGGGAGACAAAGACGGCAATGGCTCCGGCAATAAAAAAGGCGGGAATCAGGCAGGTCAGCACGTGTTCCCTGGCATATTCCTGGAGCATCATAAAGGCCTCGAGGCCTGGTTTTCGAATGATCTCACTGTCCCAAGGGATGTAGTAGCAGCCCACAAAGATCAAGATGATGGCCAATAATTTGTATCGCTCTTTCATAATAACTTATCTCACCACATACCGCTGTACTCCGCGGTAATCTTATCGCAGTAATTGACCAATTAAAATAATGGTATAACTCTTTAGTTATATTTAAAAGGCAAAAAAAATTATTTCTTACATATCTCTTCGCGTCTAATATTCGGAAGCCTTTGCACCAGATCGGCGATCTCTTGATTCTCCTCTAGCCAGTGCCTCATATTTCCTAAGAGACTGGCTACGTAAGGGCTTTCACTACCATAAGTGATATGGTAATTAACCCAAAGACCATCCTTTTTGAAACCTACCAGGCCTGCTTCTTCAAGTAGTTTTAAATGCTTCGATACAGCAGGCTGCGAGATTTGGATGGCCTCCCGGAGCTCACAGACGCACATGCTTTTGTGCTGCAACATCTTGACAATCTTTACCCTGTTGGGGTCAGAAAGAGCCTTCATCACCTTTATGAAATCTTTCATTTCCAGTCCCTTAAATATTCTACCGCAGAAATATAGTCGCCCCTATAGAGATTGTCAATTTAATTCAGTAATTCTCCATTTTTTTATTGACAATGCCAGGTGCTTATGAATATATATTTAAGGTTAAGTATTTGAAAAATAAACTAATTATAATATTCACAAATATTTATGACATGTATCGTGGACTCGATACAACAAATAAGGAACAGTTGGTGATCAACAGGTCTTGCTTTTTGGAATCTAATTTTTATTAATTATGATTTTTTTGTGGGAGGAGGTGAATATTAAGTTTTTGTTCAGGTGGATTTGCTCCTGAGTATATCGTAGAAAATAATTTTCACTCAAAAAGGAGGCGCACGGAATGGCTTTTGAACCAAAAGAGGAACAAAAGGAGTTGAAATACGATGAGCTCAGAATTTACTCTGATGAAGAGTTAAAGAACTATACGGACGAAGAGCTCAAGAATTTCAAAATAAAACATGATATCCCCATGTGTGAAGATCTTGAAAAGGGTCCCTGGCCGAGCTTTGTGGCAGACGCCAAAAGGGAGGCCCTCCATAGGAGGAAACTGGGCGATGGCCGGATGATGATCGAAAGAGATGTAGTTGAGGATTTGCTCGGGCAGCTCGAGATCTCTTTTGAACACGGCGAAACCCATTGGAAGCATGGTGGCATCGTGGGTGTCTTCGGATACGGCGGTGGAGTAATTGGAAGATACTCAGACCTTCAGGAGAAATTTCCTTCCATTGCCCATTTCCATACCATTCGGGTCAACCAGCCGGCGAGCAAATTCTATAACAGCGATTATCTGAGGTGTCTTTGCGACCTCTGGGAGTACCGCGGCAGTGGTATGATGAATATGCACGGGTCTACTGGCGACATCATCTTCCTGGGTACCTTTACCGAACAGCTAGAGCCAATATTTTTCGAATTAGGGCATGTGCTTCAGCAGGATCTGGGCGGTTCCGGTTCCAACCTGCGGACCCCTTCCTGCTGCATCGGAAAGGCCCGTTGTGAGTGGTCCTGCATTGACACACAGGCCATGTGTTATGAGCTGACCCACCATTACCAGGATGAATTGCACCGCCCAGCCTTCCCGTACAAATTTAAGTTCAAGTTTGACGGCTGCCCCAACTGCTGCGTGGCCTCCATTGCCCGGGCCGATATGTCTTTTATCGGCACATGGAGAGATAATATCCGGATAGATCAGAAGGCAGTTAAGGCCTATATTGGGGGTGAGATTGAACCGAACGCCGGCGCCCACAAGGGAAGAGATTGGGGCAAGTTCGACATGGATAAAGAGGTCATTGGCCTCTGCCCGACCCAATGCATGTGGATGGAAGATGGAAAGCTCATGATCGACGACAAGGAATGTACACGCTGCATGCACTGCATTAATGTCATGCCGCAGGCCCTTTGGCCGGGCAAGGACACTGGTGTGAGCATCCTTTTGGGAGCCAAGGCGCCTATCCTCGAGGGGGCACAGATGTCCCTGTTGACCATACCATTTATGAAGTGTGAACACCCCTATGACAACATCAAAGAAAAGGTCGTGGAACCGGTCTGGGATTGGTGGATGGAGGAAGGCAAGAACCGTGAGCGCTTAGGGGAACTCATCCAGCGCCAGGGCATCCAGAAGCTCCTGGAGATGCTCGGTATACCGCCAATGCCCCAGATGGTTAAAGAGCCCCGCTCCAACCCGTATATCTTCTGGAAAGAAGAAGACGTACCCGGTGGCTTCCAGAGAACCATCGATGACTACAGAACCAGAC
Source organism: Pseudomonadota bacterium (assembly GCA_043808585.1). GTDB lineage: Bacteria > Desulfobacterota > DSM-4660 > Desulfatiglandales > Desulfatiglandaceae > CAYVMN01. The sequence continues at coordinate 2,566 of JAZDES010000083.1, forward strand.
ACGCGAGATAGGAGGTAATTATAATGGCATTATCTACTGAGAGATTGGGATTGTTTAACCCGAATAAACCGATGGAGAACAGGCTCACCGACCTTGGGCCCAGGCACTTCTGGCAGTATTTTCCTCCTGTCATCCAGAACAACTACGGCAAGTGGAAATATCATGAGATCCTGGAGCCAGGTATCCTGGTGCATGTCTCTGAAACGGGTGACAAGGTATTTACAGTCAGGTGCGGCGGGTGCCGCTTCATGACGGTCGAACATGTGCGGGAGATCTGCGACATTGCGGACAAACACTGTGACGGGTATGTCCGGTTCACCACCAGAAACAACATCGAATTCATGGTGGACAGCCTGGACAAGATGGAGGCCCTCAAGAAGGATCTTCAGAGCCGAAAACACGTCTCCGGGAGCTACAAGTTCCCCATCGGCGGGACCGGTGCAGGGGTGACCAATATCGTTCACACCCAGGGCTATATCCATTGTCACACCCCGGCGACCGATGCCTCTTCCATGGTCAAGGCGGTCATGGACGAGGTATTTGAGCATTTTCAAGGGATGACCTTTCCGGCCCAGGTCAGAATTTCCATGGCCTGCTGCCTGAATATGTGCGGCGCGGTACACTGCTCGGATATTGCCCTTCTGGGCTATCACAGAAAGCCACCGATCGTAGACAATGCTGTCCTTGAAAAGGTCTGCGAGATTCCACTGGTCATTGCAGCGTGTCCAACGGCAGCCATCTCTCCAGCCAAGACCGACGATGGAAAGAAGACCGTTAAGATCAAAGACGAGCGGTGCATGTTCTGCGGCAACTGCTACACCATGTGTATGGCCCTTCCCCTTACAGATAAAGAGGGGGATTGTGTCACGATTATGGCTGGGGGGAAGGTCTCCAACCGGATCTCTCCACCCAAGTTCTCGAAGGTTGTTGTTCCGGCTGTGCCCAACAACTTCCCGAGATATCCCGAGGTTTGCAGAGACGTAAAGAAGATCCTTGATGCTTACTCCAAAGGCGCCAAGAAGTATGAAAGGATTGGCGATTGGGCAGCGAGGATTGGTTGGGAAAGATTTTTCGAGAAGTGCGATCTCCCATTTACCGAACACTTGATCGACGATTACCGTCTCCAGTATGACACTTACAGGACATCCACACTGTTCAAGTATACAGATGCTTCATGGGGCGTCTCAAAGGCGGTTGGCGGCATTGATTAGTCGCCGTTCACACCGGTTGAAGGAGTAATCTAATGGAAGAGTTGAGAAAGGCAATCATTGATTTTGCCGAAAACAGCAAGAAGAGCAAATTCTATTTCAACGACATGGAAAAGGCCGTAAAGAAAATATTCCCCGAAGCCAAGGCACGGGAAATCAAAAAGGCGGCTACTTCGCTGGTGAATGAGGAAAAGCTCATCTTTTTCTCCACAGGAAGCACCACCATGTATGGCCTTAAGGGACGGGGCCAGACTGAAGATCATTAGGCGCACGCCCCGGCCTGATTTTGCAGTGTAGCACTAGGGGTCGCTATCCGCGGGCGGGATGGCGACCTCTTTTTATTCGACTGAGGACCAGGATGAAAGAACCACAGTGTTCTGAGGAGTTTATCGCCGAGCAGAAGAAAATGCTCGCTGAAAACCCGGAATGTGCCAAATCACAGTACAACCTGGGGGTCTCCCATATGGAGCAGGGAAGACTGGACGAGGCGATTCCCTTTTTTCAAGATGCCATTGAAAATAGCTCTCGGATGTTTGAGGCCTGGGTTAACCTGGGTTACATCTATTTCAAGCAAGGCGATCTGGAACGGGTTATCGAGGCCAACAAGAAGGCGGTTGAGATTGAACCACGCTATGCCCGAGGGTATGCAAACCTTGGGTTTGCCTACCTGCAGATGGAGAGAACTGATGAAGCCATCCAGGCGCTTGAGATGGCGATCGAGCTGAACCCGGAGATTGCCCAGGCCTGGAACAATCTGGCCAACGCCTATCTTCAAAAGGGAGATGTTGACAAGGCCATAGAGACAGGGGAGAGACTGCTGAGGCTTGCGCCGACTTTTGGCCTTGGCCGCAACAATCTCGCCTTTGCATATTATACCAAGGGAGCTTATGGCAAGGCCGTAGAGCAGGTTGACAAAGCCCTTGAACTCGGATTCGAGGTCCATCCCGAGTTCCTGAAAAGATTGCAACCCTACCGTAAACGATGAACACAGACCCACTGTTCCATGGCTATGAACTCCTGGTTGACAGGGCGGACGCTGCATTCAAGAGAATGACTGAGGAGCATGGCGACTGTATTAGATGCGAGAGGCACTGCTCTGATTGTTGCCATGCCGTATTTGGTCTGTTTCTAATCGAGGCCGCTTACTTACAGAAGCATTTTGTAGGTCTGGGGCTCGGGGAAAGGGAGGCGGCCCTTCTAAGGGGTCAAAGGGCGGATCGGGATTTTCGGGAGATAGAAAAGAGACTCGAGTGCCACGAAGACGATCCCCAGATGCGGTCTTACGTCCTTGCCAGAGAGAGGGTCCGTTGCCCACTTCTAGACGATCGTGAGGACTGCATCCTCTATTCTCATCGCCCCATTACATGCCGGATTTACGGAATTCCCACCAGGATCCAGGGTAAGGCACGGGTATGCGGAAAGGCGGGTTTCAAGAAAGGCCCATCTTACCCGGCATTCGATCTCGACGGTACCTACCGGGACCTTTTCAACCTGTCCAGAGAACTCCTGAATTCTGCCGGGATAAAAGACTCGGACAAGGTATCGCTCCTCGTCTCCGTTTCTAAGGCAATCCATACCTCCGTGGAAGACCTTATAATTGGAGACTTTGGATCGCCCGCTGAAGCTGGATGATGTGGTCTTCCAGGTTAATCCTTATAACCGAAAAATCTGTCTCATCCATTTGTTCATAACATTCAAGGAGCGGGTAAAAGAGCCTTTGCATTTCTTTTAGATCGAAGGACTTAAGGAGAGAAAGTAAATCCCCTAAATTTCCCAGGCGGTATTTCTTCTCCGCCACCTTGATTCTAAGGGCGTCGAAGAACCCGTCTGCCATCGCCTGAACGGAAAATCCGCCTGCCCATCCCGTTTCACCGATCCCATCCAATTTATCCAGTCGCATTCTGACGCTCAAGTCAAGAAAGAATCAGAAGAGTGACCAAGGGAACCCCTTGATCCATCAACAGGAGGAAGTCTTTGATGGCCTCAAAGTAGTCTCTTAGGGTCAAGGAAGGATGGGGTTTGGAGGGCTCCATCAGGAAAGGCCGCCCAAGTTCGTGGGCACTCGCCGGAATATCCCCCTCCGGCGAGGAAAAGAGATATGAGACAATCATAGCCTGCTGAGGGCCTCTGAAGCAGCCTGACTCACTGTCCGGTTTGCCAGATCTCCATTTTCATAGAAAATGATCTTATAGTTATCGCCCAGCAATTCTCCCAGATCTCCCCTTGCCTCCCTGGCACCGAGGCTGCCCAGGAGCCAAGCCGTATAGCCCCGTACCTCTGGATCGGGGTCTTTTAGAAAAGAAAAAAAGTGAAAGGTATGCTTGCGCAAGAGATCGGGGCTTGACTCTGCGATCCTACCGATGGCGCGAAGGACCTTCGCTCTAAGTGACTTGTCCGGGAGGAACTGATAGAGTTGTGGTACATATCCCTCGAGCAGGCCTCTATTTCGGCCAATAATCTCGCCGATGGCCTCGAATGCCCCCCAGGTAAACGCGGCCGTATCGGTAATGGAATAGAATAACCTCTGGAGAAGACGGGATACATTTCCGGGGTCCTGCTCGGCAACTACAGCGCATACCCGGCCCAGGATCTCAGCTGCCCTGTTTCGGAAAAGCTCATCTCCGGAGTAGAGGAGGCGTTGGAGGTTTTTTATGAGCTTTTTATCCCTTCCGGCAGCACTTACTATCGGATCAATACGGTACTCCCGGACAAACCTCTCCACCTCTCCTTTTGTTAAGGGCCTTTCTTGGACATGATCGCTGGCTTTCGGTCCAAGATCAGGCCCCGGTGCTGGCCTCTCTATCCTCTTGCGCACGCCTTCAGTCTTAACCTCAAATACATCTTCATGCAACTTGATGAAATAGAGTGCCCCGGATATCCGTCTTCTTTCAAAAAATCCCCCTGAAACAATAAGGTGATTGACGTAATCGTAGTCTTGGACGATCTCTTCCCAATAGTCTTCTTCAGGTAACAGACCCCAGGCCAAATCCCAATCCATGTTGCATCCAAATACCAGGGCCTCGATCATGGCCTCTCCCAAATTGTGACCTGTCTCGTCGCAGGCATAAACAGCGCCGCACGCACAGGAACCCACTGGCATTTCTCCTGGGCCTTGGTTAATGATCTCCTTGGGCCTTTCGATGGGAAGTTCACAGAATGGGCAGGTAGGCCTCTTAATAAAGTCCCTTCCCAGAAGTTTATTGCTCATCATATGAACAAAGCCTTCTCACCAATTGTTAGAGACCGAGGCTGAAACTCCTCGAATTCTCGTCATATTCAAAATCCACAATTTCAAAACCGGATCCTGCCTCCCTGAAACGCAAGGTCCAGTTAGAATATTCCTCCCCCGCGAATTCACAGTTGAGGATTCCGATTCGGGCGTCCAGCCTGATCAGCTTTTTTACCATCTCCTCAAAAAAGATCTCTCTGATTCGGGCCTTATCATCATCGTCCAGATCGTATTTGATGGCTATGTCTTGCCTCTGCCCCGTCATCTCCTGACGTTCCTTTTTAGATTTTAAATGTCATTCTGATGGCCCGGGCAAATCCAGGCTCATACACTGGTTTGATGAACCGCCACACGATTTAGTGGTGATTCTTGGCTGTTTTCCTCCAGGTCCCACGCCTATGGCATAGTTGGTCCTGCTCACCACTCGATCCAGAGAGGCCGAATTGCATTGAGGACAGGCCATTTTCATCTTCTCATCTGAATTCATAAACAGTTTTTCGAATATCTCTCCGCAGTCCACGCATCGAAATTCAAAGATTGGCATTGTTATGCTCCTGAAATATAGGATAAAATGTTCCTTGGAAATATACTTCCTATGGGGGACGAAGTCAAACCAAGTGATTTCTTTGCTCAACATATATTGCTGCTTGGTTTTTCATTTGAAGTGGTATGCAACGAAATCCGAAATCTAAAATCCAAAATTCAAAATGATCCTCTCCTTTCATCCATGTCTGGATGCAGATGCTCAGATAATCCTCGGAGATCAGCCGCTTAGCAGGGCCCATCTTGATTTGATCTCCGGGGCAGAGGCCATTATTCTGCCTCAGAGCAGGGCGATCGATCTCTATCTAGCCTGCTCAAGATCCTGTGCGCTTGTATTTCCAAGCTACGAAATGCGCCTCACCTATCCGGGAAAGACTGGGCAAAGCCTCCTATTCAAGAAATACGGGATTCCCCACCCGGAAACGCTAAGGTGGAAAACGGTCCAAGAACTCCGCGACACCTATCCTTATGCCCAGGCCTTCCCTCACAGCCTCCCCTTCCTGATCAAACACGACACCCGTCACGAGGGAGAGGGCGTTTTTTTTGTGGAAGACAGGCCCGGCCTTGAAACGGCCATAGACCGTCTTGTCGTCCTCGAGAGGTCGGGGCAAAGAGGATTTGTTACCCAGGAATATATCCCCTGCGGAGGTAATGTTCTGAGGGCCGTGATTATAGGCAAGAGAATCCTTACCTACTGGAAGCGCCCCCAAACGCCAGGGACAGTCGTCACCACCATCGGCCGCGGCGCCTTAATCGATCACCAATGGCTACCAGAACTCCAGGAAAAGGGTCGGGCCCGGGCACAAGATCTGTCGATAGCAACCGGAATTAATCTAGCTGCAATCGATTTTGTCTTCTCCTTCTCAAAGGAAGCTCCCGATCCCCTTGCCCTGGAGATCAACTACTATTTCGCCAGACGGGGCCTTGGAGGGACAGAGAAATACTATTCCCTTCTTTTCGAGGCAGTTGTTGAATGGCTTGACGATGCAGGAATTGATCCAGGATCGATAAGACTGGTGTAATGGGCGTGTGGCTCAGGGCGTAAGGCTAAAGGCGCAAGACCTGGTGCCCCGCGCCTTGGGCCCTTAGCCTACACGTACATAGATTCTTCGGGAGCGGGGACCGTCGAATTCGCAGAAAAAGATCTTCTGCCAGGTCCCAAGGACGAGCCGGCCATTTTCGACCAACACGGTTACTGAGCTGCCGACAATTGACGCCTTGATATGGCTGTCCGCATTTCCTTCCATATGACGGTAACCGGCATTAGGGGGTACCAGTTCGTTGAGTTTTCTTAGGATATCCTGGCAAACCGCAGGGTCCGCCCCTTCGTTTATTGTCACCCCTGCAGTAGTATGGGGCACATAGACGACACAGGCCCCATCGCTCACATCTGCCTTTGAGACCTCCTTTTGCACCGAGGCAGTGATATCCACCATATCGATCCTTGAATCGGTCCTTACGGAAATGGTGACGGGCATTGCTACTACCTCATTCAAGGGGTTATGATGCCGGTAGAATGAATATCCAGCATCGCCTTGCTGGCCTCTTCTGAGGCCTTCATTTCCATTATTTCATTGTAAAAGTCAAGGCTGCGCCTGACAAGGTGCTCAACCACAGGGTTCTTCCTCAAGATAGAATCTTCCCCCCCCATACTTAGTCCGGCAGCCAGGGAGAGTCTTGAGAAGTCCTCCTGTCCCAGCTTGAAAAATATATAGGCCATTTCTTCTAACCTGCGCCTCAGTATGGCCCGTTTGGAGGCAGGAAAAAGCTGCTCCATGCATTTTTCCTCTATCTCTCTGGCCCGGTCTGCTTTCTGAGTCTGTGTAAGTATAATTGGGCTGTCATCCATTTTGGAGATATCTTCCATGAACGGCCTGAGATCTTCAAAGTCCACAACCCATGGCTCCATCAATTCATTCTGGAATAATTTTTCTATCTGTGAATCTGTCAAAGGCCTTTGAGACACCGAGTCCTCGGTTATAAACCCATAGATCGCAGGGGTGTCGAGGGGGGGACCTACATTCAATAACCTGGGTCTGAGTTCAAGGTATTCTTCAGGTGCCTCAGAATGGAGCTCCAGGTGTCGACGGTAGGCCTCTTCAAGAACGGAGGTGGCGTGGGCCAGAGTGGTCTCTACAAGGAAGCCTGCTTCTTGCGACAATTGCTCCTTGATCCCTTTCAGCACCTTCTTACTGAAGGCCCCACAAGCAAACTGCTTGATACCCTCCTCGTCAGAGACAATTCCCATGCCTCCATCAATTCCTCTCATAGTCCGACCCAGCGTTACCAAGACCGCCCTAGATCCCTTCATATCCAAAGGTCCGAGAAGGGCAACAGGCTCCTCCTCCTGGGGAGGCTTTAAGATAGGAGCGGAGACACCCCCCTTGCTCTGGAAATCATCGACAGGGAGCCCTTTATTCTTCAGTTTGAACAAAACCCGCTTTACCGCCTTACGTACCCCCTTATCCTGAAACTTCTCATCAATGGCCGTTAGGAAAGGAACAGAGGATTCATCCAGCGGGAGACGCTCAACCAGTGCGTGGGCAATGAGTGCGTTGGGAACTCTGGCCACTATCTGACCGGGTTCGGTATTTCCAAAGTCTTGCATAAACGATGCAATGAGATCTTCATCAGAGGATTGCAGGTTGGGAAAAGGAGATTTCTTCTTTGATTTCTTCTTATGTAGCACCGTCAAGCCGCCTTCTTTCTCTCAATGGCCACGTAATCAAGAGACCCGGCCTCTTTGAGGTATACATTTATGGTCTCTTCGGGTGCAGTCCCCCAGACCCAACCTACATAGTTGGGTGAGATAGGAAGCTCTCTGAAGGCGTCTCCCCGGTCTACCAGGACGGCAAGTTCAATCCTCTTGGGTCGGCCATAATCCATTAGGGCGTCCATGGCTGCCCGAACGGTCCTTCCGGTATAAAGCACATCATCCACCAAAATAACCGCCTTATCATGAATGGGGAATGGGAGTTCGGTCTTTCCAACTATGGGCGCAGGTCCGATCCTTGTCCAGTCATCACGATACAGGGTGATATCCAGAATCCCTAAAGGGGGCATTGGCGCCCCGAGGGCTGAAATGGCCTCCTGAAGCCGTGCAGCAAGAAATGCACCACCCGTTCGGATTCCCACCAGGACGATTTCACCCACTTTACTATTCTTCTCTAAGATCTCCCCTGCGATCTTTCGAATCTTGGCGGAGATATCCTCCTCTTTTAAGATTACAGTCCTTTTCATGATGCCGTCTTCCTTTATTTTTTTGAAGAAAGCTATAAATTTTATTTAACCCCCTCAAATAAGTCAAATAAATAATAGGATCCTTTGCGCATCTTTTATTCACTTTCCTGACTTGAAAATGTATAGATCCTCCTATAGAATTGGGCCTCAAGATTGAGTAAACCTCTTGCTGTTGTCCTCTACGGACCGTGATTACCAAACTTAGACAGTGATGGTGTGGACCTTTTACCGAAATCAGAAGTCGAAAGACTAAGCGAGGCACTAGGTTACAGCTTCAAGCAACCCGAACTGCTCCTTCAGGCATTTCGCCACTCCTCCTATGTGAATGAGCAGGGAAACCCCAATCTTGAAGATAACGAACGACTGGAATTCTTGGGGGATGCGGTACTGGAGCTGGCGATCAGCCACATACTTATGGATTCATTTCAGGACGCCAAAGAGGGAGAGTTGTCGAAGTTCAGGGCCATCTTAGTGGGTGAAACCGGGCTCTGCCAAGTAGCCCAGAGGTTAGCATTGGGTGACTACCTGCTACTTGGCAAGGGAGAGGAACAAACCCGCGGAAGAGAGAAAGCCTCCATACTCGCAGACACTACCGAAGCCCTGATGGGTGCCCTGTATCTTGATGCAGGATTCGACAGGACCAAGGAAATTGTTCGAAGGCTCTTTTCGCCCATGTTGAAAAGGGTAGGGACCAGCGAAATGGTGCATGACTTCAAAAGCTTGCTCCAGGAATACACCCAGCAGACCCACAAGACCTTGCCCAAATATCACCTGGTGGAAGAGAGTGGCCCTGACCACGACAAGACCTTCAGGGTGGCCCTGACCCTGAACGGAGAGGTCTTGGCCGAAGGAGAAGGAAAAAGCAAAAAGGAGGCCGAACAAATGGCGGCCAGGGAGGCCTTTTCTTGCGTGAAGGAGGTCTGAGACCTTTCATTGTCCCAATCTTTATCCCAAACATGGGATGCCCGCACCGGTGTATCTTCTGCGAACAGCGGAGGATAACGTCACAACCCAGTCAAGACCTCAAAGGAAAAGACATAGAAGACATCCTGGATAGGGCCATCCGCTCAGGGAATTTCAATCAACGAAAGGCCCCCGAAATAGCCTTTTACGGGGGAACCTTTACCGGCCTTCCCTTTGACCGGATGGAAGAATTCCTGGAGATAGCGGCCCGCTATACCAAAAAGGGACCTTTTCGGTCCATCAGGGTCTCCACGCGGCCGGATGCCCTAGATCCCGAGAGGCTGAAAGCCATGAAAGGCAAAGGGGTCCGGACAGTAGAGGTGGGGGCCCAATCCATGGATGACCAGGTCCTTCGCCTTTCCAGGCGTGGGCATAATGCCGAGGATACTATCAAGGCGGTTGAGGTCCTGAAGAGCTACGGCTTCAGGGTAGGGATTCAACTCATGCCGGGTCTACCGGGTGACTCTGAGGAGAAATTCCAGGAGACGATAACAAGGGTGATCGACCTGCGACCCCACTCGGTCAGACTGTACCCGGCCCTGATTATCCGCGGCACAGGACTTGCCCGCCTTTACCGGGAGGGGAAATACAGACCCCTTGACCTCACAGATGCCGTAAGTATTTGCCTGGAGGGCTGTATCCGATTGGAAACAGAGGGGATTCCCGTAATCCGTATCGGGCTCATGGCCTCTCCCTCTCTGTTGGAGGAGGGTCAAATCGTTGCTGGGCCCTGGCACCCTGCCTTTGGGTTCCTGGTCCGTTCAGCTATACACCAAAAAACCATAGGACCGGATCTGCCAGGCCCCGGCACTGCCTCACAGATAAGAATATTGGCCCCGCAAAGGGATATCCCTCTGGTGAGGGGGCATAGGAATCAAGGCCTCCTGTGGATTGAAAAAAAGACGGGGGCAAGGGTATTGGGAGTGCAGGCCGACAATACCATCCCAAGGGGCAGAGTTAGGGTCGAGGTAGTATGAGTTTCCTCTCCGGCTTTATAGCTATCATAGGGCCCCCCAATGTTGGAAAATCCACCCTTTTGAATCAAATTCTGGGGACCAAATTGACTATCGTATCCCCTAAGCCCCAAACCACAAGGAATCGCATTCTAGGAATTTACCACGGCCACGGGTTCCAAATGGTCTTTGTGGACACACCCGGGATCCACAAGACAAGGACAAATCTCCACAAGAGCATGGTTCAGTCCGCGCTGTCTGCCTTTCATGAAGTGGATATCTTGCTGTTATTGATCGAAATGGACTGCTTCGATGAACATGAAATCACATCCATTACAGCTAACCTAAAAGGGGTAAAAAAGCCATGCATTCTTGCCATCAACAAGATCGATAAAGGCCCAATTGACCTGCTCTTGCCAATAATTGAAACCTGTAGCGGGATCTACCCCTTCGATGAGATCATTCCCATCTCCGCCCTCAGAGGAGACGGCGTTGACACCCTCTTGGAGGAACTGAAATCAAGATTGGAACAGGGGCCCCAGTTCTTCCCAGAAGATATGACCACAGACGTCTCAGAGAGTTTCCTGGCATCTGAGATCATAAGGGAAAAAATCTATTTTCACACCCAAAAGGAGCTCCCCTACTCCTCGGCGGTCACAATAGATAGCATGAATGAGCATTCAAAGAATAATCTCCTCTCCATTTCTGCCAGGATTCATGTGGAGACAGATTCCCAGAAGAGAATCCTAATAGGTCGAGGGGGTAAAATGATCAGGGCCATTGGGCGGTCAGCCAGGCTTGAATTGGAGAAGATCTTTGGACTGCGGGTCTATCTGGATCTTATGGTCAGGGTGGACAAGAATTGGAGCAAAGACACCAGGGCACTCAGACGTCTGGGTTATTAGAGCCAAAAAAAACCAACCGTCCGCAAGCGGACGGTTGGTCGTTAGGAGGAAAGAGTATTTGAATAACCGTTTGTTTTTATTTTTATGCAAAATGCTTGCCAAATTGAACATTTCTTGCAATTTACACCCTAAACCCCTGTTAAAAGGTCTTTTTCCTAAATCCCAACAATTTCACCCCCCGCAATCTTTTCTCCAAAAGTACAATATTTTGTACCAAAAAATCCGCAAACAAAAGCGAGCTCGAATAACCATTTTAAATTATTATAGAAATATGGATACAAAATTTTTTACCCCTACAGAACGATATTGTACTTCTTCATCTTGTGCTGGATCAAGCTCTTGGTGATTCCCAGTTTTCCTGCCGCATGGGCCTGCACATTGTCGGACTGGGCCAGGGCCCTCCTTATAAGCCTCTCCTCGATCTGCTCCAGCGCTTTCGGTAGAGACATATCTGGTGGAATAAACCTCTCCACATCCAAGGAAGCCTCCGCCTCTGTCAGTTCATCAGGCAGGTCATCAGGCCTGATTTTCCCCCCGGAATTGAGCACCACCGCCCTTTCAATAACATTTTCCAGTTCCCTAACGTTCCCTGGCCACGAATACCTGAAAATCACTTTCCATGCCTCCGGGGTCAGCTCGGTCTTACCTTCTCCATCCTTGTTGCCATATTTCTCAACAAAGTGTTTGACAAGCAACGGGATATCATCCACCCGTTCGCGCAAGGGGGGGGCCTCTATATGGATTACATTGAGCCGATAGAATAGGTCCTCACGAAATGTCCCCTGCGCCACGTCCTCTTTGATATTCCGGTTTGATGCAGATAGTACGCGAACATCCACCTTGATGGTCTTTGTGCCCCCGACCCGCTCGAATTCCATTTCCTGGAGCACCCTCAGCAGCTTTACCTGTAAAGATGGGGACATCTCCCCCACCTCGTCCAGGAATAGAGTTCCCGTGTCAGCCAGTTCAAATCTCCCCTTTCTCATGGCCACGGCCCCTGTAAAGGCCCCCTTCTCGTGGCCGAAGAGCTCGCTCTCAAGCAGGGTCTCTGTTAGGGCACCGCAATTTATAGAGACAAAAGGCCGATCTTTCCGAGGACTCCCGTAATGGATGGCCTCTGCAATGAGCTCCTTGCCTGTACCCGACGGGCCTGTAATTAGGACCGAGGCCTTGGACTGGGCCACCTTTCGAACGATATCATAGATCTTGAGCATGGGTTTGCTCTTGCCTATGATATTGCCATACCTAAACCGATCTGAAAGGGCCTCATTTAGGAGCCTGTTTTCCTTGATAAGGCGGTAATTCCCAAGGGCCTTTCTTACAGTCAGCTTCAGTTGTTCATTTTGAAAGGGCTTTGTGATATAATCAAGTGCATGCTTTCTCATGGCCTCTACGGCCCTTTCGATTGTCCCGTATGCAGTCATCATTATGACGGGCAGTTCCGGCTTTATCTTCTTACATTCCTCCAGGAGCTCCATCCCATTCATTCCGGGCATCTTCATGTCAGTGATGACTAAATCCAGGTCCGCTTCGGCCACCCAACGGAGGGCATCGTGAGCGTCGGCGGTCGTGAGGATTTCATATCCCTCCGGCCCCAACAGGGACTCCAGGACCACCAAGTAGTTTTTTTCATCATCTACTATCAGGATCGTGTCCATTGAACTTGTCTCCGGTTTGCCGTCATGATCCCCTCGGCAACGATATTTTTACCTTCGTCCCTGAGTCTACCTCACTTTCTATTGTAATAGAACCCCCGTGTGCCTCTATTATATTCCTCACGATAGAAAGACCCAGGCCACTTCCTTTTTCCTTCGTGCTGAAGAAGGGATTGAAGACCTTGTTCAGGTTATCCTGGCTGATCCCGTTGCCCGTATCCTCAATAGCCACTACATAACGGTCTCTATCCTCATCCACATTGACCGTGATCGTGCCGCCCCCTTTCATTGATTGAATGGCATTTACAAAAAGGTTAAGGAAGCTCCGGTAAAGGAGTTGGGGATCTGCCACAAGTTTAAAAGAGCGTCCATTCAGGTTGTCACGCACAGAGATGCCTTTCTTATCCAGTTCCGGATTTAAGAATAGGAGGTTCTTCTCGATGATCTCTTCCAGATGGCATTCCTGCAAATTGGGTAACAGGGGACGGGCAAAGTCCAGAAATTCCGTTACTATGTTATCTAGTCGACTTGATTCCTCAATAATCACGTCTGAGAGCTTTTTCTGAACCTCCCTGGATTCTGGCATTCCACCCAATAGCTCTGCAGTGCTCCTGATAATACCCAGTGGATTTCTAACCTCATGAGAGACCCCGGCGACCATTTCTCCGAGGGCAGCCAGACGTTCGGCATGGTTCAATTGGGCCTCGAGATCTCTTTGCTCCTTGGCCCGCTCTTCTATGGTCCTCTCAGCCTTATGGACGATCAGGAGAAGTGCTACAAATATCAAGCCCATAATCAGCAGAGATAACCCGAAAATGACATATTGGAGTTTGACTACCGACTCGTATTCATCGCTAAGATCCTGTATCAGTTCAAACACGCCCAGGACATATCCCCTATCACCGGTGAACGGATCCACACCCTTAAAGGGGAGATAGGTCCTCAGGTTCTTCTTTCCCCCTATCTTTTCGATTCCAAGGCCCCAGAGATCATCTCCTCCTGATATGAATCCGGACGAATCTTCTCCTTTGACTGCCCTTTTGTATCCAAGGCTCTCCCTGACCTTCTTGCCGATCAGACTGGGATCTGTGCTATAGGCGATGACCCCTTGACCGATATCGTATATGTTAACCAGGTCAATCTTGAAGCTGTGGATCGTGTTTTTCACAATTCGATCCATCAATTCATATTGCCGTTTCTCCCTCAGCCTTATCTTGCCGAACTGACGGGTGACCGGAATCGAAAAATTCTGGAAGACCTGGTAGTTTAGATTTTCACCCAGCAAGAGGGCATAGTTTTCATAACTCCTCATCAAGATGTCCTTGGCCTTTTGTGATACTATCATCGAGAAAGGAAAGCTGAAGATAATCAAGACAATGAAGCTTGCGTAAGCAAAGAACTTTACCAGCCTAAACTGCTTACCTTCTAGTTCCTTGTTGCCTCGAGCTGGTGTCATCCGAAATTCCTATACTCTCAGCATCTTTTCAAAAAAATCTGTTCCTGAGCACTTCTTCGATCATACTAAGGATGTCCACGCCACCCTCACTTCGCAGCCGCATGCCTCTCCCGGGCCCGCTTACTTGCAAACCCCTTTAGCCGACGGACCTTGTTTTATTGTATCACATATATCATAAATGGAGACAGTCAAAAAGCACCGTTCTGGCTCCTCCCCTCTACCGAATGGGAGATTTACTGTAAAATAATCGGGCTTCGCTTGATGCAGGTGTCAAATACTGCTATCATCCTGCAGAAATCCCCTCCTAAGATAAGACATAAAGCCGCAACTGAGTAAGGTGATAATATGAAGAAAAAGGTCCTGGTGGTAGACAACCTGTTTAACTCAACATTCTGCCAGTCAGAGAGAACGGGCATGCGAGAATGGAAAGATCAACTTAGCTTGCAGCAGTCTTCGGTATAGAAGGATGACTTCTGAATTCGAAAACCTGCCCTATATGCTTTACGCTGATAAGGACGGTAAGGTGTATGATCATCCCTATTTCCGGATGGCCGGTCTTTCCGGATCTGCTCCCACGGTCGTTAAAGAAGGAGACCTTATCCAGGTGCCGGAATTCAGCAAGCTCTTTTATATCCCAGAATGTCCACCAATAGGACTTGATCCTGATACCCGCCAGTACAACATCGTGCCAGATATTGATATAGGTGGCACTGTTTCCAGGTGTTATGCGGTGGCTGCCTTCCTTGAACCGGGGCTGGTCCGGACTCACCTCCCTGCAGCAGACTACCGAGGCAAGTCCTATACCTTGCCCATGTGGGCTTACACCGCAGTGGGATTCAGGGACGGAGGATACTGGGCTACAGGGTTCCCAACAGGATACAATCATAAATGGGATCCCAGAAATTACGATGACGGGGAATTGATCCCGGCCATCCAGGAGTATGAAGGAAAGCACACTTCCGGCCCCCTTGTGGAGCACCTGACAGACTGTGCCACAAAGAACCACTGCTTTGCGGCAAAAAACCTCTTCCTCAAGAGATGGGAGGCTCCCCTGCCCGTAAGCCACAGGTGCAATGCGGCATGCCTCGGATGTCTTTCTCTTCAACCAGGGCATTCCTGCAAGGCCTCGCACCCGAGGATCTCTTTCAGGCCCGCACGGGAAGAGATCGTATCTCTGGCGGTTGGGCATCTAAATCAGGCGCCTGAGGCCATCGTGAGCTTTGGCCAAGGCTGTGAAGGGGAACCCTTAACAGAGTATAGGCTAATAGCCGATAGTATCAATGAGATAAGGAAAAGGACCGACCTGGGAACGATTAACCTAAATACCAACGGGAGCTGGCCTGAACGGATTCGTCATGTCGCCCACAGCGGACTGGACTCTATCCGAATCAGCCTCAACAGCGCACGGCCCGCATTATACAACGCCTATTTCCGGCCAAAAGGCTATGACTTCACTGACGTTGTGGCCTCCATTGCTTTGTGCAGGGAAATGGGGCTGTATACGATGATTAATTACCTGGTCTTTCCTGGCGTCACAGATCAGCAGCAAGAGATCGAGGCCCTAGTAGACCTGATTCGGAAGACAGGGGTCAACTTTGTTCACCTGAAAAACCTCTGCATTGATCCCCAGCTTTATTGGGAAAAGATGTCCCAGTCATCGCCCAATTCCATGTCAGAGGGAGTGGAGCGGGGCATTGGGATTCAAACGATGGTAGGGATATTGGAAGGAGAATTTCCGGAACTTCAGCTCGGCTACTTCAACCAGCCGGTGAGAGGGTAGGCCTAAGGCACAGGGCATAGGGCAAAAGGAGGACGGGACTCGGATGTGCCAGACTACAGACCGATGGTCTTACGGAAGCGAAGGCAGTTTTCACCGTTATTGTTGTGATCCTCAAAGGCGAACAATTGAATATTCCGATAGGCCTTTTCCCGTGCGGCTTCCAGGGTAGGCGCCCCGGCGATAACGTGAAGGACCCTGCCACCGTAAGTTACCAGACCCTTCTCGGCATCTTCGTCGACACCGGCAAAATAGACAGCGATCCCTTTTTCTATCTTATCCAGACCGGCTATCCTGTGTCCCTTGCCGTAGCGGCCCGGATACCCCTTGTTCCACCCCTTGGAGGCCTTTGACCGGCCCTCCATCGCAATCACATCCACATAGTACTGATTGTTCCAAACCTGTTTGATCCTGTCTAGGGAGCCATCGCAAACGGCCATACCGATCTCGAAAAGATCTGAACTCAGCTTTCTCGCCACAACCTCCCATTCCGGATCACCATGCCTGACGTTGATCTCAAACACATCGAGCTGATCATAGGGGTCCAGGTTTAGACCGAAGTAGAGGACCCCTTTGTAGGACCACCCCAGGCCATTGTAGATCGCATTCACAGTGGGATTGACAATCTCCTTGATGATTCGGTTCACCAACCAGGGTGAGACCTTTTTGTGGGGACAATAACAACCGGTCCCACCTGTATTCAGGTTTCCCCCGAACTGCTGGATAGCCTCCGTATCATCTGGATCAAAGGCCGGCTTGTAGTCGTGAGCAAACATCCTCAGAGGCATCACATGGTCGCCGTCCAGGTAGGCAAAAAAAGAGATCTCTGTGCCATATTTCCTTTCTTC
Source organism: Pseudomonadota bacterium (assembly GCA_043808585.1). Classification (GTDB taxonomy): domain Bacteria; phylum Desulfobacterota; class DSM-4660; order Desulfatiglandales; family Desulfatiglandaceae; genus CAYVMN01. Next base: position 19,343 of record JAZDES010000083.1, read on the forward strand.
AACGACCACACGGTCTCCCGACTCTCCGAAGACCTTCTCAATCATTATCCTGTTGATAGCTTCCTCCGCGTCCGGGACATCTTCACAGACGATCGCCCCTTTTCCGGCAGCCAGCCCATTGGCTTTCACGACCACCTGGTAACCGATGTTTCGCACATATTTCTTCGCCTTATCCGGCTCATCAAAGACACGGTACTGCGGTTTCGGCACGCCTATTTTTCGCAAGAGATCATCGGTAAAGGCACGGTCACTCTCCAGCTTTACGTATTCCTTTCGAGGACCGATGGTTCGAATGCCCCGCTCATTTAGAATATCAATGAGACCTTCTTCAAGGGGGTTCTCAGAGCCTACATCCACGAGATCCACCCCCTGTTCACTACAGAAATCACCAATCTCTTTGAAATCCTTTAAGGGAACTCGATCTATTAGGCCCCGTTGGCCCTTCGGAGTATATAATACGCCTGGGTTTCCAGGCGCAAAAAAGACCTTATCCACATGCTGGCTGTCTCCATATTTGTCAGCCAGGCAATGGTCTCTACCCCCTGAACCGTACACCAGTACTTTCATAGTTCACTGTCCTTGGACTCCCATATAGGAGGGATTGATAATCCGGCAGTGCCGGGAGTATAGGAAATAGATAGTTGGGTGTCAAGGAGCTCTCACCTTCCTCAACTGAGCGAAAGGCCCAATTGAGAAATAGCCAAGGTAGTGGGCAGAGGGATTGGGATTCGGTTTTGAATCTGCAGATTGAATTGCGGGTTGCAAAGGAAGCCCTTGTTATGATAGATACTTGACAAAATAGAAAACTGTCTCTATCCACAATGTTAGAAACTCACAGGCCTGATCCATAGGGTGGGCAATAGTTATGGAAAAGGAATTCTGGACCGTTACCGAAGTGATAGAACTCTTTGGGCTAAAGGAAAGTTTCCTTTCTGATCTTGAAAACGAGGAGATTGTATGCCCGACTTGCCGGGAGGAGGGTTCCCTCAAGCTCTTTTCTTACAGCGAACTGGAAAAAGTGCGTATAGCAAAAATCCTTGTAGAGGATATGGATGTCAACCTGTCAGGCGTTGAGATCATATTGCGAATGAGGCAAAATATGATCGATATGAGAAGGCAATTTGATGCCATTCTGGAAGAGCTGCGCGGCCATTTCACCGAGAGGCTAAAGGGACGCCCCTAACTCAATCTCACCTCATCTCGCTCCTTTTATATCCTGATATCCTTTCTCAGGTCCCCCTCGTACAGCCCATCCATCTTATGCACCGCCTGAAGGATCTCATCATCTTCGGTCTTGGGCACCTTGACGGCCAGCTTCACCAGGAGATCTCCTCTCTTTTTTGTCTTGACATTCACGGCGCCCTTGCCCTTCAGTCTCAAAATCTGACCGCTCTGGCTTCGGGGAGGCACCTTGAGGTTGACCTGCCCGTCCGTTGTCGGGATTCGGATCGTCCCGCCCGCCATGGCCTCCCGAACGGTTACCGGCACCTCCATGGTGAGGTTATCCCCCTCCCTCTTTAGGAATGGGTGCGGCTTTAGGTGAATAACCAGATAAAGATCTCCGGGCTGCCCGCCGTTGAGCCCCGGTTCCCCTTTTCCTGCCACTCGCACCTTGGAACCCTCTTTCACGCCCTGGGGAATGACCACCCGGATCTTTTCTGTACCCAGGACCCGACCGCTACCCCCACACTGGGGGCAAGGCTTACCTATCTGACCGTGGCCATTGCACTGGGGGCAAGGCTTGGTAAACTGGATAGGACCTTCTGCCACATTCTGTCGGCCCGAACCACCGCATGCGGAGCAGGTGTTGATGGTAGAATTTGGATCTGTCCCGGAACCATGGCACCCCGGACATGTCTTTATCTTTTGCATTGACAGCTCGGTCTCAAAACCCTTTAAAGCCGAGATAAGGTCTATGGTCATCTCATGCTCTATATCACGCCCCCTTGAGGCCATAGGGGTCCTGAATCCACCCCCTCCCATGCCGGCCCCGAAAAAGTCGCCGAACATGTCTTCATAGCTCTGATACCGGCCAAAGCCCTCTCCAGGGCTGCCGCTTGCCCTTTGTTGATAGGTACTCCACTTTGCATACTCCCTGGCCTTGTCCGCGTCAAATCCTGCCTGGAGGCCCTGTTCTCCAAATTCATCGTAGAGCTTCCGCTTTTCCTTGTCACCTAGGCAATCGTAGGCCCGGGAAATATCCTTGAACTTCTGCTCCGCCTCCTTGTTGCCTGGATTGATATCAGGATGCCATTTCCTGGCCAGTTTACGATAGGTCTTCTTTATCTCTTCCTGGGTGGCATCCCTTGATACACCCAGGATCTTATAGAAATCTTCAGCCATTTAGGACTCCACCCGGATCCTTGATCAGATCCAACATAGGCACTAGAAATACCCTTTTCGGAAATCTAAAGCTCACTATTTTTATATATTAGCTGAGTGAGAATTGTCAATTCCACTCTGAGCCCACATCAATAAGTCGACTTGGATCTCGGAATTCCAGCAATGTTTTTGGTCGATGGCATAAATAAATCCTTGTGCTGATCCCTGAGATATGATATGAGCCCCATGAAATTCCTGTGAGGCTTTCTCTGTCACCTTATCTAGGAGGTTCCGCCATGAAAAGATTTCTTACCTGTGTAAGGGGTCAAGGTGTACTCCTTCTAACAGCCATCGTGCTTTTTTTCTCCTTCCCGGTCCTTGTCTGGGCTGGGGAACTGCGGCTCACAAGGGCGCTCACCTGCCTGGGCATAAAGGACAGGGAGCCAGTAGGGGAAAGCTCTACATTCCCTCCTTCCACCAAAAGAGTATTCTGTTTCACGGATATTGAGGCTGCTTCAGGACCTTCAGAGATTCGTCATGTCTGGTATTTTTCCGGAAAGAAGGTTCACGAATTCTCAGTCCCCGTAAAGTCATTCAGATGGCGCACATGGACGAGCAAGAACATATTCCCTGCTCAGACCGGTCCCTGGAGAGTGGATGTTGTGGAGACATCGAGTCAGAAAGTAATCGGCTCAGTTCAGTTCGTTGTCAAGTAAATCTCAGCCTGCAAAAAGCCCTTCCCCTCTTCATGACGAGGAAACGCAGATCCATGGGGCTTATAGGGCGTGAAAGGATATGAAGGTGATGTTGGAACTTAGGGCTATCGTCCTTCTCCTCTGTCTCTTATTCAATCTCCAGATACTGGTCCCGGACGAACTGGCCGCCGCGTCAAGATCTTCCCAGTCCAAATCCAAACGCCCTTCTGCCAAAAAGGCAGCGGTATCAAAACTGAAAAAGCAGGTCCCATCAGACGACAAGAAGGAGGTTCAATCCGATCCTCTTCTCTCTGAGGACTCTCTCCTGGAGGAGATAAAGCAATATCTGGGTATACCTTACCGTCGTGGGGGCTACAGCAAGAAAGGAATGGACTGCTCGGGATTGATCAAGCACATCTATTCCAAGACCTTGCAGGTGGATCTCCCTCATTCGAGTTCTCAGCAATACGCCATGCCCACAATGGAAGAGGTCTCGGAAGATGAACTGAGGCCGGGGGATCTTATCTTCTTTTCTCAGAAAAAGAAGCGAATCACCCACGTAGGTCTCTATCTTTCTGACGGAAAATTTATCCATGCAGCTCGGAAAAGCGGGGTAACCATATCCAGCCTTGATAACCGGTACTGGAAGGTAAAGATGGTGGGCGCCAAGAGGCTTGTCGGTCTAGGGAGGTCTAAAGACACCGAGAGTGAGCCTTCAGCGAGCAGTGTGGTCATTGCCTTAAATGAGAATGGTGACCTTCTATATCCCTATCCTGTAAGTAGGATCGGGTTCGGCTGGTCTCTACAAGACAGTTTAAGCCCGATCCTTGCCCAGGACCTTTACTCCGGGAATAGCCTGACGCATACCCTGAGCCAGAGTTTCGAACTCCAGATCAGCCGAGTCCTCGTGGAGGATTCCTGGAACATGAGCTTGAGCCTTCTACGGGAAAACCTTTACAGGGCTCCCTCTGAGGCAAGTTACCTCCCCCAGACCCTCTTGTCCACGTCTCATATCTCAGATCCGGAATACACCTTACAGGGGTACCGACATGGGGTGAAGATGGCAAGCGACATCAATCCATTTAAATGGTTGCGGATTACCCCCTCCCTCTCCTATCTGGAGTATGGGAACGAACCCAAAGACCTGGCCTCTTGGAGACCGGCCCTGGGGTTGGAGATCCAGGTCATGCCCATCCCAAACAAGTGGGCCTTTTCCGCTGGATTCCAATACTCGGATGAAACAGAATACACCAGCAAGGCCCTTAAGACCATTGACGATTCGTATGACGCAAACATGTCAATTATGTTCGGGTATCGTCTGAAAGATGATCTGAAATTCAACCTGGTGGGGCAGCATGCACTGGGCAATCTTTTCGGAACCAAACAGAGTAATTCCGGGGAAGTACAGGAGCGAAAAGGGCTTTTCTTGAGCCTGGACTGGTCCTTTTAGGCTCTAGAAGGCCAGGTAACGGATGCGTAAACGGGACGCCCTTAAATTTCTAAGGATCTTACTCTATCAACCGATAATTGCTCTCGCTATCAATTATGTCGCCCTGCTCCCTCGAGCAGCCACCTCCGGAAGCACTAACTGAAACACGCCTGACTGATCCATAATATGTCGGAAAACACTGGGTGAGTCAAAGCGCGCGAGTCTCGGCATGCATCAGCAACTCATCGCTTTCTTTTGACCTTGGGGACTTAGACCCCGCTTTACATTTTGCCAGCGGAGGGTTTCGTTACAAAGAACCAAGGACTATAAATTTGATTGACCGCCATTGGGTTTCTTATTTATAATTCCTGTATATGAGATTAGCTCCACAGAAGATATAAGTCCTATCAAGAGAACTTCTCATGGAGAATAGCTCCAAAATGCGCAAGCCCATCTCCTAACAGGGCAGAACCTGTTCTGTTGGGAGCCACAAGTATCAGCCCTTGGTTCGAGTCAGCCGTTTTATCACAATTTTCTTTGTAGGTTCATGAATGAAGTGTTCAAAGTGTCAATTTGATAACAGAGAAAGGGCCAAGTTCTGTAAGAAATGCGGCCTCAAATTGGACTTAGTATGTCCCTCCTGTGGACGTCTTTATGAACCGGACAGTCTATTTTGTGATCAATGCGGTCAAAGATTGAGCGAGGCGATAGAAGCGGAAAAGAAGATTTCCTCAACCGAAGGTGAGCGAAAACATGTGACCGTCCTTTTTTCCGATCTGTCCGGGTATACGGCCATAACCGAAAGGCTCGATCTGGAAGATGTTAAAGAGATTATGAACAGGATCTTCGGTGAGATCGCCCAGGTCGTGACCAAATACGAAGGGTTCATAGAGAGGTTCATCGGCGATTCGGTTATGGCCTTCTTTGGTGTCCCAAAAACCCATGAGGATGATGCGGTCAGGGCGATCAAAGCTGCCAGGGAGATACACGGTTCGGTCGAAGCTCTGAGTCCCCACTACATGGAAAGGGTTGGTCAGCCCCTATCCATGCATACAGGGATCAATACGGGACTTGTGGTCACAGGCGAAGTGAACTTGGAGAAAGGGACACATGGTATCATGGGGGACTCAATCAATTTGGCATCGCGAATCGTGGCTTTGGCCAAGGCCGGTGAGATACTGGTCGGTGAGGATACGTATCGCCAGGCTGAGGGATATTTCATTTTCGAACCGTTAGAAAGTAGAAGGGTCAAAGGAAAGAGGGAATTGGTAAATATCTACAGGATGATCGCCCCCAGTACCAAGCGAACAAGATTTGATGTCACCGCCGACCGGGGTTTGAGCCCTTTTGTTGGAAGGAGGCGAGAGCTAAATCTGCTGCTGGAGGGGTTTGAGCGATCCAAGGCAGGGACAGGTCAGTCTTTCTGCATTGTTTCTGAAGCCGGCGTAGGCAAATCTAGACTGCTGTATGAGTTCAAAAAGGCCGTGGCCAATGAAGATGTGACTTTTCTGGAGGGGAAGTGCCTCTCCTATCACCGGGGGGTCGCCTATCATCCAATTATAGATGTCCTCAAATCGAACTTTGGCGTCCGTGAGAAAGATAGGGATTTAGAGATCAAGAAAAAGGTGAGGAAAGGTCTAAAATTGTTGGGAGCTGAGGAATCTTCAACACTCCCCTATATTTTGGAACTTCTCTCCGTTAGAGACAGTGGCATCGATAAAATCCCCATGAGTATTGAGTCAAGAAGAGATCGAATTATAGAGGCCTTAAAGCTTATCGTTCTAAGGGGCTCAGAGATACGACCACTTATCGTTACCTTTGAAGATCTGCATTGGGCGGATAAAGGTTCGAAGGATGTATTCAGGTATGTTCTAGAAAGCATCCCTGGGGTAAGGGTCCTGATGATATTGACCTATAGGCCGGAGTTTAGGCCCTCATGGGGAAGCAAGTCCTTCCACAGCCAGGTGAGCTTAAATAGGCTTTCTAACGAAGAAAGCTTTAAAATGATGACCCATCTCTTGGGAACGGAGAAGATTCATACGGAACTTAAGGAACTAGTATTAGAAAAGACTGAAGGGGTCCCTTTTTTTATAGAGGAGTTCATAAAATCCCTTAAGGACCTCCAGATCTTAGAGAGAATCGCAAACAAATATCATTTATCAAAAAATCTTAAGGATGTGACAATTCCTGCTACTATTCAAGATGTGATCATGGCGAGAGTTGATTCTCTTCCCGGGGGACCAAAAGAAGTTCTTCAAACTGGTTCTGCTATCGAGAGAGAGTTCAGCCACGAATTGATAAAGAGGGTGACGGGCCTCCAAGAACATAAATTGCTTTCCCATATATCTATCCTAAAAGACTCTGAACTGCTCTATGAGCGAGGGTTATATCCTCAATCCAACTATTTCTTCAAACATGCGCTCACCCAAGATGTAGTCTATGATTCTATACTGAGGAAAAAGAAGAAGAAGCTCCATGAGGAGATCGGAAGAGCCATAGAAGATCTATACGGAGAGAATATTGATGAGCATTACGGTGTGTTGGTTGAGCATTTTATTAAGAGCTCGAATTATGAAAAGGGAGCAATCTATTCGAAGTTTGCGGCCAAAAAGGCCCAGAAAGCGGCTTCCTTTAAAGATGCCATTGAATACGCAAATAAGCGAATCTTTTGCCTTGAACAACTGGAAGAAACGGAGGAAATTCAGAAGAGAATCATCGATGCCAGAACCCTTCTCGCAGGTTACCATATGAGCTTGAGTCACTGGTTTGAGGCGAAGGAGGCAGTCTCTCCCATCATTGGCGTAGCTTTGAAGCTTAACCATGAGCGGAGGCTTCCCGGGATCTACACCGCAATGGGATTGTACAGCCACTGGGTTGAGGAGGATATTTCAAAAACCCTTGAGTATTTGAAGGAAGCGTTGATGTTCTCGGAGAGGGCACAAGACTACGTTTCCTACTGGTTTGCCTGTGTTTCCTTGGGGTGCGCCCTGTCTTGGAATTGCGAATTCGAAAGGGGATTTGAATATTTCAAGAAAGCACTGGATATGAGTGCCGTTGGGAATAATATCGTTGGAATATCATTTGCCAAGGGCACGATGAGCGCCTTCAACTATATTTTTTGGGGAAAGATTGACCTTGCCCACCAGGAAAGCAAGGAGTCCTTACAGATAGCAAAAGACATCGGTGATACCTATATCAAGGGAATGGCCTTCTCCAGTTATGGGACCTCTTGTTATTATAAAGGATTGTTGGAAGAGGCGGAAGAGTGCCTCCAGCAGGGACTCGGTTTTTGCGAAAGAATCGCCATGGTTGCCTGGGCGGCTTGGGCGTCCGGTTACTTGGGACATATGTATTCGGATACGGGTCAATACGAAAAGGCGAAAGACTGTTATGAGAAGACCATTTATATGCTTGACCGCGGCAGCCTGTTGCCCTCCTGGCTTAACCATACTAAGATATCTAAAGTAAGGGCACAGATCCTGAATAAAGATCAAGATGCAGAGCTAAGTGGGATATTTGAATACTATAAGGGGATTAAGGTCCAAGCTGCTAAAGGTTGGGCTGAGCGATTCATAGGGGAGATCTTCCTGAATATCGATGAGGATCATATGTCTGATGCAGAGCATTGGATCAGCAAGGCCATTGAATCGGATAAGGGCAATGGCATGATGCTCCATTTGGGAAGGGATTATGCCCTCTATGCAGACCTTCTTAAAAGAAAGGGTGAGAGATTAGAAGGAAAAGAAAACCTTATCAAGGCCATAGAAACCCTCAAAGAGTGCGGTGCTGATGGGTTTCTGAGAAAAACAGAGAAAGAATTGGCCCTATTTTCATGATCACTTCGTTGTGGTAGAGGTATAATTGTGGATGCGGCTTCATGAGCGAAAACCCTTGGGCGTCTTTCAGGGGGAGGAACTGTGCGCAAACTGCGTATCGGAATAATCGACCTCGTCACCAAAGCTCCTATCCGTTCATTATATGAGCAGATCATGAATGCCAACTTCGTAAGTATCATGCCTCAGGTTATAGCCGTGTGGTGTGAAGAAGAAGGCCATGATGTCACATTTTTATCCTATACGGGTACTGAGAATCCAGCTGAGGCAATACCAGATGATGTTGATCTCCTCTTTGTCAGTGCTTTCACACAGGCGGCCCAACTCGCCTATGCCCTCAGCAATCTGTTCCGAATGAACGGCGCGGTCACTGTAGTGGGTGGCCCCCATGCCCGTTGCTACCCGCAAGATGCCCAGAGATATTTCGACTACGTCCTGGGATTCACAGACAAGACAGTGATCCGTGATTTGTTGTGTGATTGCTCCCAGCACCGGCCGCTGGGCGTACACCTCTGAGCCGGGCAACACCCTGCGACGCTCCCCGGGGTAAGGGAACGCTGGAAATTCATAGAGCAGACTCTTTGGAAGGCCCCCCTTATCAAGATTGTTCCCATGCTGGGAAGCCTTGGGTGTCCATACACCTGTAACTTCTGCATTGACTCGGTCGTTCCATATCAGCAGTTGGATATGGATATGATCAAAGAAGACTTGCTTTTCCTCCTGCTCAAGTTTAAGAGGCCACGCGTAGGCTGGCATGATCCGAATTTTGGTTTTCGATTCGACGACTACATGGATGCGATTGAGGATGCCGTGCCTCCAGGTAGGATCGATTTCATCGCGGAAAGTAGTCTGTCCCTACTTACAAAGTCGCATCTAAAGACACTTAGACGCAATGGGTTCAAAGCCATTCTGACAGGAATTGAGTCATGGTCCGGTGTCGGCAATAAATCGAATTGCAGTACGATGAGAGGAATGGATAAAGTCAATCACCTTTCGGAACAGGTTAATATGATTTTGGGGTATGTGCCCTTCGTTCAGGTCAACCTTGTCTTCGGTTTGGACATTGACGAAGGGCGAGAACCTTTTGAACTCACGAAACGATTCGTGGACATGACACCCGGCGCTTTTCCTGCCTATTGCCTGCTTTCTGCGTTCGGACAGGCTGTGCCTCTTAACCTCCAATACCAGTGCGATAACCGCGTTCTGCCATTCCCGTTCCACTTCCTTAATAATTGGACCCTGAACGTCAAGCCTAAGAACTATTCCTGGTTGGATTTTTACGATTACGTGATTGATGTGACCAGATATACATTTTCATGGCGGGCAATTGTCAATCGCTTTAGGGCGACCAAGTCCCTGATTCCAGCGTGGATAAATCTGCTTAGAGGGGTGTCGTCAGAAGGTTTTGGCAGGATCAACTTCTATTCTGAAGTACGTCGCAGGTTAGACACAGACCCGAGCTTCAGGGCTTATTTTGAACAAGAGAGCATGGAACTACCTAGATTCTATGAGGAGCGTATACGAAAGGATTTAGGGGCTTTCTGGGGATGGCTTCCGAAAGGAGCATTGCATCACGACCCCAACGCCTATCTGAAGTTGGAGATGGAAAAGTCCTAATACGATCAGGGGTAAAACCTGAAAAGGACGACGTCCAAAGTCTTATAAACAAATTGGCATTGTTCAAAAGTTGTGGCACGAGCAGAGCAAAAGTGGGAGCGTTAAACGGAACGCCCTTCTCCACCGAGCAGCCACCCCAGGAAGCACTAACTGAAACACGCCTGACTGATCCATAATGTGATGTAAAATACCGGGCTAATCAAATCGGGCTAATCTTGGCACACATTAGCAACCCATCGCTTTCTTTTCACCTTGACAAAGGGTCTTTTAATGGGGGCTCCCACATGGTTCCATAGTCCACCTATTGCAAGATAAGTCCAAAGAAGGCCTTACCCGACGCTTGGTGCTCCACCGCGCTGCTTCGCACCTGTCTGAGGAATACCTTGAGGGCAAGAGGCGACCTGTCGGCTAACTCATCAAGGAAAACAAGGACTTCATCCGTATTTTCCACTATCCCCTCACCGCCGCCAACCGCCTGGGCCACGGCGCCGAGATTGGACTCAATAAGCCCCCGGGCAGTGATCATCAGGCGAGGATGGGCGAAGAGCACCCGGAGCAGGGCATCGGACTCGCTGTACACATTGCCCAACAAGAAACTTCCGAAGCCGGTCTTTGCCAGGACCTTATCCCTGTATTCTCGGAGCAGGGCAAGATCCTCCGGGGATTTCACAAGACGGCCATAGGCCGAATACCAATCGACGGTGGGTCCGTAGGCACTTCCATATGCATAGGTCCAGTACCCGAACTGGACCGAACCTGTGAGCTGGCTATAGGCGATCCTGAAATACCCCGATTCGCCCCAGCTTGTCCCCCAACTGTTCTTGACGATGAAGGCGTTTTGAGAGTCATTCCAGCCTACTACAAGGACAAAATGGTTTCCCTCATAGGATCCGCTCGAATAGGAATAGACACCGGAGCTGTAGGAATAGAAGTCCGTGTACACCTTCATCCACACTACCACAGGGCCATCGCTGTACACGGCTGTCTTTATCTCGGTTGATGTGGCATTTTCCCCGCTATTCACATAACGCCAGCTCGTGAAATAGTAGGTCTCTGACTGCCATCCTGAGCAGGCACTGCTGCAATTTCCGTTGGTCGCCGTGTAAGGATAGCAGGTTTCCACAGCCGTCCCCGTATCCCTGAGGAAATCCGACGCCGTGCTGGCGTATCCTCCACCGCAGTTTCCGCCCCCGCTGCAGGAAAGGACTATCTGTTCGGACAGATCCACACTGCTCCCCGGGGTCGTGTTGGTGATCATGTACTTGGATTCCAGGGCCGCCGTGGGACCAAAGGTCCAGCAGGACCCGCAGGAACCCTGATCTTTGACCGAGCTAACATAGTTGGATCCCCCTACGTTTCGCCAATCATAGGAAGATGGAAGGCTGCCCCCAAAAGCCGATCCAGGTTCTTCGGCCTCGGGTCCAGCCTTCTCAGGCAAGGCCCCCAAGAGTCCCCGCCTCTCTTCAGGGGCCATCAAGGAAATGGGATTGTCTTTGGCTGTCCACTGACCCCCCGAGGCCTTGATGGCTGCATTGATCTCCTCAGCGGTCATGGCCATTGCAGTGGAAGCAAAGATCCCACACATCACAAAAATAAGGCTCATCAGGCCGATGAGACAGGTTGAAAGACAAGTTTTGCTACGCATGGTTAAATCTCCTTTTTGTAAGAGATCTCTAGAAAAACTGGTTTTCATTCGTCTGGGGTGGGCGGCTACACGAGATTAGATGCGTGGCGCCATCCGCACGGCCTTCGTGCATTCAAATTTCGGTGCTCCCCGATAGACCCAAGCTGCTTATGGCTAATAAGAACTCCCTTTTGGTGAGCCACAGTATAAGGGATTTTGCCTTGCGTGTAAATGGGAAAGCCGCCTCAGCACTTGGATTGAGGGACCATATCATTTCGGCCTTCTGAAATCAATTCCGGGATAGCGAAATCCACGCACCTGATGATGCCTTGATGGCGGTTAAGCCCGCGCGAAGATCTGTGTTGATAAAAAAAGGCTTTCATGCTATTATTTTGAGGTATAGGCCAATATTCCCTGGTGATTGGTCGACTGCCCCGGCGACTGTGTCAAAAAAACAATAGACCGGGAAGAAAAAATGGAGGATTCCATGAGCATGAGGTTATTTCGTTTAATCATCGTGTTGCTTGCTCTCTTATGTCTTGTCGGGTCTTCGTGGGCTGCGGGAGGCAATAAGACTTACCCTCTCATGAAACCTGACAAGGAAACCTTTCTCCGATGGGTTCAGCAGTACGAGTTAGCGCCGAGGGCGTCCATCGATGAACGTCTGGCAGCCGCCATTCCTCCCCAAGGTTCCCTGAGCCTCCTGAGCTATCTATCTTATGTCCCTGTGGAAAGGGATCAGGGGAGCTGTGGGAATTGCTGGGTTTGGGCCGGAACCGGTTGCATGGAACTTGCCCTTTATTTCCAGAAATCCATCACAAACCGTCTTTCCATACAACTCCTAAATTCGTGTGATACCCCTTATGCCTGCTGCGGCGGGTGGCTTTCAGATCTTGCAGGCTTCTATACGAGCAAGAGCTATGCCGTTCCATGGGCCAACACCAATGCCCAATGGCAGGACGGTGGGCGGGATTGCGCCGATGGATCCTCTACCCGTTCTTGCGGTTCCATTGACACTGCAACCAACTACCCCATTACGTCCATAGCTGCACAAACCATAAACACCCAAGGGACCGGTCAGGCAACCGCCATCTCCAGTATCAAGAACATCCTCAGCCAAAACAAGGGCGTCTGGTTTGCGTTATTTCTCCCCACAACCGCGGATTGGAACACCTTTTTCAGTTTCTGGAATAACCAGTCTGAGGCAGTTGTCTGGAACCCCGATACGTCTTGTGGAAAGAACACAGACGCGGGCTACGGCGGCCATGCCGTCTTGATCGTCGGATATAATGATGATGATCCAAATAATAAGTACTGGATTGCCTTGAATAGTTGGGGGACGACCACGAATAGACCCAACGGAGTCTTTCGCATCAAGATGGATATGAATTACGACTGTACTTTTAGGGATGGGGGGGTCAATTACTGGAGCTATTACTTCCAGACTCTCTCCATGACCTGGGGGAATGTACAGTGGGCGCCGGCTTATCAGACCCTATTCGGCAGTCCTGCCGATCTGGCCCTTTTCAGGCTTTATCGCGAGAATGTCCTCGGCCAGAGTCTGGAAGGAAAGATCTTGAACCAGCTGCTTTACAAGAACTCCGAGGAAGCCCTCTTGGTCCTCATCAGCAACCCTGAGCTGCTGGATTGGGCCGCCAAGCTCGTTCGAGCGAATATGGACGCCGTGGCAGACGCGGCGAGTGTCGGCGAAGGGGTCATCGGCAACACGGATGAGATTCTTTCATTCCTTGAGGCATTTGCCTTGAAATCTCCGCACGAGCTGAAACGTCTGGCCGAAACCGTCATGCTGCAGATGATGAAGAAGCGGGTCAGTGGCGAACCCTTCTTCGGATTCAGCCTCAGGTAAGGCCTTTTTGCGAGTCCCTTAGAAAGGGCGATTCCCCTCCTCGCTTTGGGGAATCGCCACAGGACCTTGTCATTTAAGGAGCTGGCACCTTGAACTAACCCCCCATTTCCACTTTCTCGTTTTCCTGCTGAACCGAAATAGCTGTCATGAATTATAGCCTGTAGGATGTGTCTACCGGCTTCAGAGCCGATGAGACACAAGACGGGTAGTCCGGCAAAGGGCCATATGTAGGATCTTTTTCCCATCCTGGAATCCCTGCAGCCCTCTTGGCTGCCGCCTTATATTTACGCCAGTCAGCACCTGCGTATACGAACATCCTCTGCGCAGCCAAAGAACCCTCTCCATGAATACTCCCGATTTGAAAATGGGGATTCGTGAGATCCTTCAATAACCTTATGGCCCTCAGCCGGTGTTCGGTTGGCACGCCAGCCTTACCGCCGAGGTACTTCTCTAACCACGGACGGGTATCGGCGTTGAGCCAGTCAGCGTGGGTGGGTATCGTGTCTGCAATACCCCCACAGATGTCGTGTGCTGTCTTTACGGCCTGATGGTAGTTGTCAGCAAACAGGTATTTTGCGGTATTTGTGTAAATCATATTGGGGCTCACCACGTCCGACCCCGCGGCCTTTTCGCAATCGATACAAGAGGCTTTGCCTATGACACTCACAGCCTCAGCATACATGGCAAGCCACGCCAGTTTATCCCTTATGTGAGGGAATTTCTCTGCCCCGTTATATTCAGCTACGAGTGCTGCAACGCCCGCCAGCATTTCAAGCTCCGTTGTCATGCGACAAACACCAAAGAGTCGATGAAAGGTCGCAAAGGTATACGTAACATCCCTTGAGAACTCCCATTCCCCGCACAAAAAAACTCGCTCCCAGGGCACGAATACATCGTCAAAGACGATCAAGCACTCAGAGGCGCCGTGTCCGTATGCCGTGCTCACAGGGTAGTCCCAGGCACCTGCTTCCCCTGTTTCTCTCATGGGAGGTTCCGAGGCAACAATGATGATGCCTTCTGCATTAAGGGGGGTCGCGAAGACGACGGCGTAATCTTTGTCCTCTTCACCATGGGCCCGGCAGGGCATCACAATGGCTTCATTGGCGCCAGGCGTGGAACTGATGTGCATCTTTGCTCCCCTTACCACAATGCCGTCCTTTTGCCGATCTATGACCCTGACGTAGTAGTCCTGATGACCTTCTTGCCTTGAAGGACGAAGGCTTCGGTCGCCTTTCACATCCGTCATGGCGCCTGTGATTCCGAGATCACTTTTCTGTAAATACTTTCGATAGACCTCCACGCGCTCCACATACTGAGTTCCCAACCGCCTATCCATTTTTTCCGCCACAACGCTTGAGGCTTCCAGGGCGTCAATCCCCATGCAGTGGAGTTGAGTTCCGCCACCTGTTCGCCAGGTAATCAGAAAAATCTCCCTTCGTTTCAGGAGATCCTCGGCGGTCTTTGGTGACATAAACAGGGCGTTGACTTCTTCGCCCTCTTCGTTCAACGCCACGAATAGATCATGATATTTAGGGTCATTTGGAAAAAAGTAGTCCATAGAGGCGCTTCGAATGACATTCCTGAGCAGGGGATGAGTCGTCACATCCTTTACCCTTTCCCCCAAGCAATACATAACCCTTCCATCCTTTAGGCTCTCCAGATATTGCTCTACAGACCTAATCATGATAACCTCCTGAAAAACTCAAATAACCGGAATTATAACACTTTAGCGTTTTGAAAGAAAGGCAGAGGACCGCGAGGGTCTTTTTTCCAAAGGACGTAAAGGACGGCATCATTTCATAGAACGGCAGTGAGGTCTTGAACTTCGTTACGCAACAGCCCCATGAGAGGATGTCCCTATGAAGAGCCCTCTCCCCTGCCTGGCAGAAACTGTATTTAAAGGTAAGGGGGCGTGCCACAGGCTGTGAAGAATTTGGGTTACGTCCATTGGAAAAAAGACCCTCACGGTCTGTCATCTTACTCCTCAGTGTTTTCAAAGCGCTAAAGTATTACC
>JAZDES010000084.1:0-33471 GCA_043808585.1 Pseudomonadota bacterium
GCATAGGGAACCGAACTCGAGCTGCTAATGCAAGTATATCGGCTGGCTTCTCAATCGGTTCTACCAAGAGACGCACCTTCTGGCCCTCCGTAAGCTTCAAATCGTGAGGGGTAACAACATGGTTGCCATCTCAAGCAGCTGACTTCCCCTATATTATAACAATCTTTGAGCTATTTGTCCTCATCTTTGCTCTGCTAGTGTAGGCACCGGAAAGCTTGGGGGTGTTGGTGTATTTAAAACTTATCCCCTCACGTTCAATTTACCCCTGAGAATGGTGGAGCAGCTGAAGGTAACCACTCTTCTGGAATCCAGTATTATGTGTTCTCCAGTAACCGGATGTCTGCCCCTTCGGTCCTTTTTTTCCCTTACACAGAACTTCCCGAAACCGGTAATGAGAACATCCTCTCCGTTTTGCAGCATCTCTTTTATCAGTTCAAAAAGACCTAGAAGGAGCCGGGCGGATGTGTTCTTAGGCAGGTTCATTCGCTCATGGATTGAATCTATCAGGTGGGCCTTTGTTATGGTCATTGCAAGCTCCTTTACGTGAAGGCGTTTCAATACTTAGGTTTCGTATCGAAAGAGAGGGTAAACCTGGGGTACCAATGAGGCGAAACGAGGCTATGAAACACACAAAAATCACCGGATGTCAACATGAAATTTAACAGGTGGTTATCACTAAAAAACTGAAATTCTAGAAAAATACCGAGAAGGGTATGGGGGTGAGTTTAAAGAGGTTGGAATACGATACGCTAAATGGTATCACTCTACTTAATTTAAGGGTCGTCTATATGGAAAGATGGTGAAAAATGGTCCTGCGGGAGGCGATGCCGGAGTAAATGATTGATTTTTTGATTATCGGCGGGGGCATAGTCGGTGCCTCTCTGGCCCATGAACTTGCCAGGTACCAGCTGGATATCGTCCTGCTGGAAAAGGAGGCCGAACCTTCTTTCGGGGTCTCAAAGTCCAATAGCGGAATCATCCATACCGGATTCCAGGGCGATCCCAACTCGCTCAAGGTTCAGCTGGCAGTCCGAGGCAACCAGCTTTATAGGGAAATGGCACGGGC
The DNA here is from genome assembly GCA_043808585.1 of Pseudomonadota bacterium. Taxonomy (GTDB): domain Bacteria; phylum Desulfobacterota; class DSM-4660; order Desulfatiglandales; family Desulfatiglandaceae; genus CAYVMN01. The sequence continues at coordinate 1,067 of JAZDES010000084.1, forward strand.
CCTAGATTTCCCGTTTGTCCCAACCGGGGAACTGGTGGTGGCCTTTCCGGGAGAGAGAGGCGTGATAGAGGATATCAAAAAAAACGGAGAGCATCTGGGTGTTCCGGGCCTTGAGGTTGTAGACAGGGAGTGGCTCGGTGAACACGAACCAAGTCTATCCCCTGAGATCGAATGTGCCTTACACGGGCCCAGTGCAGCAGTTATCAATCCCTATGAGGCCATATATGCCATGGTGGAAAACGCCATTTCCAACGGTGTCGAGGTACACTGTGAAGATGAAGTCTTTGCCATAGAGAGGTCATCGGATTGCTGGAAGGTGATTTCATCGAAGGGGGAGTATGAGTGCCGCCATGTGATCAATGCAGCGGGGTTGTTTGCGGACAAGGTCTCGTTAATGGCCGGAATCGAGGTCCCCCGGATAAGGCCACGGAAGGGAGAAGAATTCATATTGGACCGGCATGCAGACAGGCTTACCAGCAGGGTCATCTTTCCCGTACCGCGCAGGAATACAAAAGGGGTGCTTGTCATACCTACTGTAGACGGTAACACCATGATAGGTCCAACGGCAGAGGATGTGGATGACAGATACGACCTGACGACCAGCCCGAGGGGCAAACAGGCCGTACTCGAGAGCATACAAAGGATTGTGCCTTCCATAAGGGAGGATCAGATTATAGCATCATTTGCGGGTCTCAGGCCTGCCACAAAGGAAGGGGACTTCTACATAAGGGAGGATGAAGAGGGGTTTGTGAACCTGGTGGGCATAGAGTCGCCCGGACTGACTGCGGCCCCGGCGATTGCCGAGTATGTGAGGAAGATGCTTTCCGGGAAAGTCAAGTTTTTGCCGAGGAAGGGCTATATTTCCGAGAGGAAGGCAATCCCGCGTTTCCGTCACCTGACCACCAGGGAAAGAAAGCGGCTTATTAGAAAAAATCCTGAATTCGGTGAGGTAGTCTGCCGGTGTGAACTGGTCACCAGGGCAGAGATAAGGGAGGCAATCAGAAGGGGGGCCCGCACCCTGGATGGGATAAAATTCCGTACCCGTTGCCAGATGGGTCGGTGCCACGGGGCATTCTGCACAATGGGGATCATAGGCATAATGTCAGAGGAGCTTGGCATCCCCTATGAGCAAGTAACCAAGAGAGGAAGAGGCTCGGAAGTGGTCAGGGCATATGAGGCATAAGAGATACCAACTTACTGTCATAGGGGGTGGGCCTGCCGGGATGGCGGCAGCCGTTGGGGCCTCTTCTGCAGGTGCCAAAAAGGTCTTGCTGCTGGAGAGAAAGCCTAGGCTGGGGGGTATCCTCAATCAATGCATCCATGTGGGATTCGGGCTCAGGTACTTTAAGAAGGAAATGACAGGGACAGAGTATGCTGCCCTCTATAGGCAGAAGGTTTATGAGCACGATATCGAGGTGAAGACCTCAAGTTTTGTGCATCGGATCACACCCGAGAAAGAAGTGACCTTGGTTTCCCCGGAAGGTGAGATGACGGTCTCTTCGGAGAATATTGTGGTGGCCACAGGATGCAGGGAAAGGACCAGGGAGATGCTTACCGTCCCCGGGACCCGTCCGGCAGGGATTTTTACTGCCGGCCTGGCCCAGGAAATGATCAATATATATGGGGTCATGCCCGGAAAAAGCGCAGTAGTGATAGGTTCCGGTGATATTGGCCTGATCATGGCCAGACGCATGACCATGGAAGGGGCAACCGTCCATTCGGTGCTGGAGATAGAAGATCATCTGTCAGGCCTTATAAGGAACAGGATACAATGCCTTGACGATTTCGGGATTCCCCTGCATCTCGAGCACGAGCTCCTGGAGGTAATGGGTAAAGACAGGGTAGAGGGCATCAAATACCGAAACAACAGGACCGGAAAAGTGAATGTCCTTGCGTGCGATACGGTCCTGTTTTCAGTGGGGCTAATACCCGAGAGGGACCTCCTGATCGAGTCGGGCGTAGAGCCGGGGAAAGGTATATATCTGGCCGGCAATGCAGACTATGTACATGACTTGGTTGATAAGGTAACAAGGGAATCGGAGAAGCTGGGGGCCTCCCTGGCTTAAGGTTTTTCTCCTAAGGTCATGCGAGCAAAGAGACGGAAAAAAGGGTTTGTCTGCATTATTTGTCCTAAATGCTGCCAGCTTGAAGTTGAGGGTTCGGTGGTAGGTGGTGCAAAGTGCGAACGAGGAGAGGAGTTTGGCCTTCAGGAGGCTGTCATGCCTCTGAGGACCATCACCACGACACTCAGGTGTGAGACGGAAAAGGGGACAAAGATGGTCCCGGTCAAGACCTCTGTTCCAGTATCCCTTGCTTATGTCCTCGATATTATGAAACAGATTAAGCGGATCAGGCTTTCCGGGATTCCCAGGATCGGTTCAGAAATCAAGGTCACATCTACCCCGGAACCCATAGACCTGATAGTGACCGGGGATTAAGATTCGCAGAGCACCAGTTTTTCAAGGTCCGCCCTTTTTAGGTTACACCTCCAGGACGAGTTTTCCGACCGTTGCACCCGATGCCATGGCCCGGTGGGCCATGGCAACTTCCTCAAAGGGAAAGGCGGTGATAGGCATCGGAGGGAGCCGGCCTTCCTCGCCCCATTCCAGCAGGGTTTCCATGATGCTGCGAAAGAGATCCACCTTATTAAAAAGGTAGATCAGATTGAAACCGCTTATGGTCTTGTTGCTTCCGGTCAGATCGAACGGGGTGAAGCGGGGGGTTTTTAGATAGTACCAGAGCAATCTTATAAGATCTTTTCGACCCGAGTGAGAGAACATGGAGGCAAACCCGTAGATCAACAACCTGCCGGTGGGCCTCAGATGTCGGTATGATTCCTTGAGGGTGGAGGCGCCATTTGCGTCGAGGACGAGATCATACCCATCCGGGCTCAGTTCTTCGGCCTTGGCCCACAGATCCTGCCTGCCCTTATCGATTACAAAGGTAGCCCCGGATTTTTCTGCGGTTTCGATCTTCTCTGAACGACCCACTACGCCGACCGAGACGTTCCCATTTATCTTGAGCAGATGAAGGAGTGCTGTCCCGACCCCTCCTGCCGCAGAATGGACAAGGACCTTGTCAGAGGCCTTGAGATGTCCTACGTGGTGAAGGGCATAGTAGGCAGTCAGGTATGCAACCGGAAAGGCGGCACCTCTCCTGAAATCCCACGCCTCGGGAAGCCTCCACAAGTGATCGCTAGATGAGTTGATTGAAGTCGCATAGGCGCCGAAATGTGATGCCCCGAAGACCCTGTCACCCGGCTCGTAGTCCTTAACCTTGCTGCCGGTGCGAGCTACAATCCCGGAAAACTCCAGTCCGGGGCAGATGGGATATCGCCCTTTGGCTGCCGCGTAGAGCCCCAATCGTACACTGATATCAGCGAAATTGATACCACATGCCCTGACGTCAATCTGGATCTCTTCTGGCCGTGGCTCTTCGATAGGCGAATCATCAAATTGGAAAACCCGGTAACTGCCGGGTTTGACTATCATGATTCGTCTGCGAGGGTAAGACACCTAGGACCTCTGAACAGTCTGCCAGGCCAGCTCCGATAGGAACTTTGCGTAGATACCGTGCAGTTTTGCGGTTTCGGAACTGGCAATACCATCCAGCCCCCGTTTATAGACTCCTTGGGCGATAGCGGCAAGGCGAAATAAGCTGAATGCTATAAAGAACTTCCAGTGTGGTGTTCGGCGGCTCCCGGTGCGGCGGCAGTAGCTCTCGATAAAATCATCTTCTGTTGGTATTCCCAGGTCCTCGAGTTTGAGGCCGTTGTAACCCAGACGCTCACCTTCCGTATATGGGATGTAGTAGTTTATACAGCTATAGGCAAGATCCGCCATTGGGTGACCCAGTGTGGAGATCTCCCAGTCGAGCACGGCCACTACTTTCGGTTCAATGGGATGAATGACCAGGTTTTCAAGTCGGAAGTCCCCGTGGACAATCGAGGTCCTGTCATCATGGGGCAGGTTTTCGGAGAGCCACTGGATCAACCGATTCATGGCTTCGATTTCGTCCGTCTTTGCTGCCTCATATTGCTTCGTCCACCGGCTGACCTGGCGGGCCATGTAATTCCCTGGCTTCCCAAAATCGGTGAGCCCCAAGGCCTTCCAGTCTACCAGGTGGATCCTGGCAAGCGTATCATTCATTGCGTCGAAGATGGCTGCCCTTTCTTTGGCATTCGATGCACGCTGCGCGGTCGCATTGCGAAAGATCCGGCCCTCGACAAGTTCCATGATATAAAAGGCGGTACCGATGAGTGAGTCATCATTGCACAAGGCGTACGCCTTTGGCACAGGTACATCTGTTTCCTGGAGGGCCGAAATGATCCGGTACTCCCGATCAACCGCATGTGCAGAGGGTAGCAGTTTCCCTGGAGGCTTTTTTCGAAGCACATAGCGAGAGGTCTCATCTTCCAGGACAAATGTCGGATTCGACTGGCCATATTTAAACTGACGGACACTGACCAGTTTTCCGGAAAACCCGTCCACATGCTCACGCATATAACGTTCTACTGCTTCCACGTCAAACCGGTGCGCCTCCCGCACCTCTGTTGTGTCTGAAATTAGGTCGCTCATGGTCATTCCTTTGACTGCAAATGTGATAAATTAGAAAGCATAAGAGTTTAGCCCTGTGAAACCAGGGCAATGGGGGTTTCCCTTTTTCGGGTGCAAAACTCGCCCGTAAGAGAGCGTAAAGCAATCACTGGCCATGGCCGAAAATAAGGGACTGTGCCAACAGTAACATCATCTTGTTGTTGAGATACCGAGATCCGTGATTTCTTAACGCTCTCTAACGGTCTCAGACTGGGTTACACCTCTCAAAACGGAAACCCCCATCGCCCTGTATAGCGAGATCGGGAAACACCTAAACCGATATGATAAAGCTTACAGGAACACGATGGAAGGGTCAAGCCGCCTTTCTTTTTAAGTGGGTCGAAATCCATGGCGTTTTCTGGTATGATAAGCCGAAAAGAGACGAGGAGGGCATTATGAAACAAGTAGTGTACACGGAAAAGGCGCCCAAGGCAGTAGGGCCTTACAGCCAGGCGATTACTACAGATACATTTGTGTTTACTGCAGGGCAGGTAGGGATTGATCCCGTCTGAGCGCCCTGCCCGCAGCGCCTTTCAGGTGGCTGCCCTGCCTCTGGGTGCAATGGTGGAGATTGAAATGATCGCACTCAAATGATGGAAGAGCAGGGGTGAGGCAAATATGAAGGCGATGGTTTTGAATAGGATCTCCAGCCTTGAAGGGAATGCCAGCCCACTTGAAATGGTGGACATTCCTGTGCCTGTTCCTGGAGAGAGGGAGATCCTGGTAAGGGTTTCGGCATGCGGGGTTTGCCACACAGAGCTTGACGAGATCGAGGGGAGGACAGCACCTCCTCGATTTCCGGTTGTCCCGGGGCACCAGGTCGTTGGAAGGGTAGAAGAGTCAGGGAAAGGATCAAGCAGGTTCGCGGCGGGCGACCGTGTGGGCATAGGGTGGATATATTCGGCCTGCGGAAGATGTCCGCTGTGCCTTCGGGGTGACGAAAACCTGTGCGAAGAATTCAAGGCAACGGGGAGGGACGCTGACGGGGGTTATGCGGAGTATATGGTCGTCCCCGAAGATTTTGCCCACAGGATTCCAGAGGTGTTTTCCGATTCGGAGGCGGCGCCGCTGCTGTGTGCCGGTGCCATTGGCTACCGTTCCCTCAGGTTGACCGGTATTGAGGATGGAAAGAGCCTGGGACTCACGGGATTCGGGGCCTCAGCCCATATTGTCCTTAAGATGGCACGGTACAGATATCCGCAATCCAGGGTCTTCGTGTTTGCCAGGAGTGAAAAGGAACAGGACTTTGCCAGGGAGCTTGGAGCCGTATGGGCCGGCGACACAGAAGAAGAATCGCCCGAGAAACTGGACTGCATTATCGACACAACGCCGGTCTGGAAACCGGTGGTTGAGGCATTGAAGAATCTTCGGAGCGGGGGAAGACTGGTTATCAACGCGATCCGCAAAGAGGATGTGGACAAGGAATATATCCTGAACTTGGACTATCCCCGCCACCTTTGGCTTGAAAAGGAGATAAAAAGCGTAGCCAACGTGGCCAGGAGGGATGTGGCGGAATTCTTGGACCTGTCAGCCAGGATTCCCATAAGACCTGAAATTCAGGAATTCGAACTGGCAGATGCCAACAGGGCACTGGTGGAGCTAAAGGAGCGCAAGATCAGGGGGGCAAAGGTCTTGAGAATATGAGCCTGGAAAGAAGTCTGGGTAGGGGTGAGGTATTGATGGAAAAAGAGAGTCTGGGTGAGGTGTTCAACAGGGCTGTCTTGAAAAGGCTATTCCCAGAGGAGCGGGCAGACCAGTTTTTTGATGCCCTTTTGGGGGATCCGAATGAAGGGGCTTACGATATTGGCCTTGAATTCAAGGGACATACCCCGGATAAATTATGGTTTGAGTTCCACTTGAGGCAGCGCCAGGGTAAGTGTCTGGCCTGTCATCTCACCTTGGGACTGCCGGAGGTATTCACACGCCATCCGGCCATCAACCTGAAAGGTCTGGTTCAAGAGATCGGAAGGCTTCTGGATGGCCGAGCCAGATGCGTCGGGTGGCAGCTAGGTTATACACAGGAGGTATCAGGTCAACTTCATGTCATCCCGTTGGCCATCTCTATCGAAGCTGATCCGTAGTTCGTATCTATTTTCAGAAGGTGCATTGAGAGCCCTTTTACCTTGACCCCATAATCTTCTTTCCATATACTTCATCCCCACTGGATCGTAACATATGGGGAAATTTAAGCTTTTCAGTATTGCCCTGGATAAACGCGAGACCGGAAAAGGACTAAAATGATACGTTTTTTATAGTTTTGCAGGGAGGTGATTATGGGAAAGGTAGGAATCATAGGAGTTGGGCAAAGTGCCTTTGTTCGAGGTTATCCAGGCTCCATACGCGAACTCGCATTTGAGGGATTTAAGGAGGCCATGTCGGATGCCCAGATAGAGACCAAGGAGGTTGATGCCTCTGTTATCTGCTCGGCCCCGGAATACGACAAGCAGCGATCTCCAGCAGGAGTTTTTGCAGAGTATCTTGGGCTCATCCCACAGCCGACCTGCTATCTGGAGAGCCTGTGCTCGTCGAGCAGCATGGGGGTCAGGCTGGCCTATTCTCTTGTCAAGTCGGGTCTCCATGATGTGGTGGCGGTCATTGGTTTTCAGAAGATGTCAGAGATCTCTTCAGCGGAATCCCAGGAGCGGATGGGGAGGGGGGCTGATATCCAGTGGGAGAGCCCTTTTGGGACCATGATGCCCGCCTATTACGCCATGTTTGCAAGAGGACATATGGAAACCTACGGGACTACGCTTGACGACCTTGCGCTCATCAGGGTGAAAGCGGCCACGTACGGGCAACTAAACGAAAAGGCCGTCTACCGGAAGCCTGTGACATTAGCGATGTTCTCAGATCCAAAAAGCCCCATGTCAGGACCGGTTGCAAGCCCTCTCCGGGTGGGAGACTGCTGTGCCAATGCCGACGGTAGCTCATGTGTCATCGTTGCCAGTGAAGAAAGGGCAAAGGCGGTCTGCAAAAAACCGGTCTGGATCATGGGCCTGGGAGCCGCCTCTGCCAGCGTGAATATGGCAGGAAGGGATTCCTTTTCGGGGCTGGAAGTGGCAAGGCAGGCAGGCGAACAGGCCTATAAGATGGCGGGCCTTACCCCAAGGGATATCGATGTTGCAGAGGTCCATGACTGTTTTACCATTGCAGAGTTGATGGCCTACGAGAATCTGGGCTTTGCTGAGCCGGGCGAGGGTAAGGAACTGATCAAGAGCAAGGAGACTTACAAGGAGGGAAGCATCCCTGTCAACGTGGACGGGGGATTGCTGTCCAAGGGACATCCCATCGGCGCAACGGGCGGGTCACAGATCCGAACGATTGTACTCCAGCTAAGGGGTGAGGCCGGTGAGATGCAGGTAAAGGATCCGGAGATCGGGCTGGTCCACAATATCGGGGGTGTGGGTCTTTACGGAAACGTATCCATTTTTGGGAGGTAAGGAGATGGGTGACAAGAAAGTGGAGATAGACGATCGATTCAAGAAATTCGGAACAGTAAGCTTCACCTCCATTACAAAGATAAATGACTTTATCGGTTATCTTGAACAGGGAAAGCTCATGGGTACCCGCTGCAAGGGATGCGGTACATTTTTCTTCCCCCCCAGGGCCGATTGCCATCGGTGCATGGCCAGCGAGATGGAATGGACTGAAGTGTCCGGCACCGGTAAACTTTTGACTTACAGTAAGCTGCAGTATGCCCCGATCGGGTTCGGGGACGACCTGCCCTATGCCATAGCCGTGCTGGATTATGGCGATTACAAGGTCTTTGGGAGGATTTCTGGCGATGTCCCTGAGGATGAGATCAAACCGGGCATGGAGATGAAGGCCGTGGTTAACACCCTTCCAAATGGCCAGTTGAACTACGTCTTTCAAAAGGCCTGAGAAGAATTGGGAAATTGGTAACACTTTAGCGTTTTGACAGAAAGGAGAGGACCGCGAGGGTCTTTCACGGTCTGTCATGTTACTCCTCAGTGTTTTCAAAGCGCTAAAGTATTACAGAAATTGATTTAAGAACTTGAGGGGCACACCAACGATTGATAGCTCCATTTCCCCCTAGTTCCTATGGATGGCTGGAGATCTCCATCCATTCACATCCGGTTCTCCATGACCCTCTAAGCGCATTCCTCTTTGACCTGGGCTGTACAGGCATTGTCTTGGAAGACTTTGAGGATAATACCCTCAAGGCGTATCTGCCTTCTCAGAAAGGCCTGGAGGACAACCGAAACCGGATCGAGATCTTTCTCAGGCATCTGGAGAAAATATTCCCGGAGGCCCATTCAGCCAAACTTGAGTTTAACAAGATAGAGGAACAGGACTGGAGCAGAAACTGGCGGCGATCCTTTCGCTCGGAACGGGTTACCTCAGGGCTCATGGTCGTGCCCGCCTGGGAGCTCCCACCCCCCTCCTTTCAAGGTCACGTCATCAGGATTGACCCTGGTCCTGCGTTTGGAACAGGCCAGCACGCCACCACACGCATGTGCCTCGAGGCCATGGAGAAGGCGTCTCTACCAAAGGCGTGGGATATGCTCGATGTCGGCACCGGCAGTGGTATCCTCGCCATATACGGGGCCAAGCTCGGGGCCAGGAGGGTTGAGGCCATCGACCTGGATCCCGAGGCCCTTCGGTGGGCCAGGCACAACATAGACCTGAACGGCCTCACCGCGGCCGTGAGTGTTTCTTCCAAACCCCTTGAGGAGTATGTGGATTCGTTCTCACTCCTCGTCGCAAACCTCATCCTCGCGGAGATCATCAAACTGTGTCCCCACTTTCCTCGATGCCTGAATCCTGGAGGATATTTGATCCTGTCAGGCCTTCTGATAGAACAGGCCGATGAGGTGCATAAGGTGCTTGGAGAATGTGGATTTTCCGGAGGGGAGACCATAATCCGGGAAGAATGGGCCTCAATTGTGTGCAAGAAACAGTGAGAAAAGATGAAACCTCCGACGATGCAGACTGTCGCAGAGGCGCACTTGTAAACTATAGTGAACGTCCGAAGAAAGTCGTCATGCCCGCGGAGGCGGGCATCCACAAAGGCCCTGAGCGGGAGAGTATCGGGTGAGGCGGTTTTTTGTTGAGGAGATAGTAGAAAAGGACGGGGCCGTTTCTATTAAGGGTTCTGAGGCCAGGCACATGTCAAAGGTCCTGAGGATGGGTCCGGGGGATCGGATCATCCTGTTTGACCGGAAAGGTAATCACTTCGTCGCCTCAATACGATCGATTACTCCCCACGAGGTGGAGGTCTTACTCAAAGGGTCTGCTCCGAGGCCTTCTCCCACCCCTGTGGAGATAATCCTCTGCCAGGCCCTGATAAGGCCCTCCCAGATGGACTACATGATTCAGAAGACCTCGGAACTAGGGGTAGCCCGCATTTTCCCGTTTACATCCGAACGTACCATAGTCAGGCCTTCGAAAGAGAGGCTCGGAAACAGGATGAGACACTGGAGAGAGATCGCCGCGAGTTCGGCCAAACAATGCGGCAGAATGGCGCCAGCTGAAATAGAAGGGCCAAAGTCCTTCAGGGATCTTATCATTGGGTTTAATGAATTCGAGGGGGCGAAGATAATCCTGTGGGAGGAAAAAGGGGGAAAGGATCTAAGAGGTCTTCTCAGGGAATCCCGGCCTCCCAGGAGTTTCGTCGGGGTAGTTGGTCCTGAAGGGGGGTTTTCACGAGAAGAGATCTCTATTGCAAGGGATGGAGGATTCATCCCCGCCTCCTTAGGGAGTCGAATTCTGAGGTCCGAGACAGCCGCCTCCACACTGGTAGCGATCGTACAGTATGAGTGGGGGGACCTGAGCCTTGACGAAAAGGAGAGGGATTGATAGAGATATCCTGCGCCAGAGCGTTTAGGGGGTCATTTGAAGGATATGAATGAGATCAAATTTTGCGGCCGCGGGGGTCAGGGCGTCGTTACAGCGTCACAGATGCTCGGCCTCGCCTTTTTCAATGCGGGCATGTACCCCCAGTGCTATTCCCTGTTTGGCGGGGAGCGCCGGGGGGCCCCGGTGGTGAGCTTCTTGCGCGTGGATGTTGAGAGGATCCTTCTCAAATGCGAGATCAAAAATCCTGATGAACTCCTGTATTTTGATCAGGGCCTGATTGATAAAGATGAGATTCAGGCCATCATGAAGCCGGGGGGAAGGATACTGATTAACACATCCCTGCCGGCTTCCCGCTTTGAAGCGCTTTCAGGGTTCACGCTGGGTCTTGTTGACGCAAACTCGGTTGCAGAAGGTCTCGGCCTCGGCCACATGATCAACACTTCAATGGTTGGGGCCTATTCCCGACTGACCGGATTTGCTGAAATGGATCACCTGATAAGGGCGGTCAAAGAGATGGTGCCTGCCAAAAAGGAGGCAAATGTGAAGGCCCTCCTGGAGGGTTATGATGCATTAAAGGTATTTAATAGGGGCAGACAGAATGGCACTTCCTGAATTCCTTGATCCTGAGAAGATTCTCCCCATATCAAGATCCACCACCAGGGTCTTCAGGACAGGCACCTGGGGAAGCCGTCTTCCTGAACATAGGGAGAAGAACTCTCCCTGTCGTACGGCGTGCCCGGCCGGGAACCAGATTCCTCGGGCCATTTTCAGGGCCTCCCAGGGCGATTTTGATGGGGCCCTGAGTGCCTTTCTGGAGGAAAACCCGCTTCCCGGTGTGTGCGGGAGCGTCTGCTACCATCCTTGCGAATTCAATTGCAACCGGGGGGAGTGGGATGGCACTGTCAACATCCGGGCACTGGAGCGTGCATCCTCTGAATACGGGACTGCCCAACCGGGCCGCCTGACGGACAGGGGCAAGGACTATCCTGTAACCGTCATAGGATCCGGTCCGGCCGGACTTTCAGCGGCCTACCACCTGGCACGGATGGGCCACCCTGTGACCCTGTTTGAGGCGGAAGATGAGTTAGGCGGTCTCCTTCACCGGGGGATCCCTGCTTATCGACTACCTGAAAGGGTCCTCGAACAGGATCTTAACCGGATCCTTTCCCTGGGGATTACAGTACGGACCGGAATGGCCGTGGACGGCCCCATGCTTACCGAGCTTCGTAACAAGTCCAGTGCTGTCTTTCTTGCCCTGGGGGCCCAGCAGGAGATACCTCTGGAGATTTCCGGTATTGAACTTGGAGGGATCACCTCGGGTGTAGGTTTTTTGCGACGGGTCAGGCAGGGGATTGTCATGGATATCCCACCCAGGGTGGTGGTTATTGGCGGGGGCAATGTGGCGATTGATGCGGCACTGACCGCCACAAAGCTAGGGGCAAAGCAGGTCGAACTCGTCTGCCTGGAGCGGCGCGAGGAAATGCCGGCCCAGGAGGGGGAATCCCAGGATGCCCTGGAAGAAGGTGTCGTCTTTTATAACGGTTGGGGGCCAAGAAGAATCCTGGGAGAAGGAGGCAGGGCAATTGGTGTTGAATTCGTTAGGTGCGTCTCGGTCCGTGATGCGGATGGCCGGTTTAGGCCATCCTTTGACGAAAGAGAATCCCTGGTCCGTGATGCGGATTGGGTCATAGCGGCTATCGGACAGAGGGGTGATCTCTCCTTTCTGAAAGGGGGCGATTTCCTTCATCGAAACCCGGATGACCTGTTGCGGATCGACCTTGGGACCATGGAAGGGCCGGTCAAGGGCCTCTTTGCAGGGGGAGATCTGGTTCAGATGCCAGGATCGGTGGTAGAGGCTGTGGCCGCAGGGAAACGGGCCGCCCTGGCCATTCACCTCTCAGTCTCTGGAAGCGTTATTGGAGAGGCGGAAAAGAGGGTGCTCCTTTGCGGGGAGACCTCTTTTTCGATCGAGTCTCTGTTCCGTCCGGGAAGGGAGTGGGACCCAAATAGGGTGGTAATATTCGAAGATATGGAACCCCTCTTCCTGGACCACCGCTCTCCGGTGGAACTGCCCCGCCTCTCCCCGGATGAGCGGGCAGGAAATTTCGACCGAATCGACCTCTCCTTGAAGGAAGGAAAGGCGGTTGAGGAGGCAGAGCGATGTCTTTTTTGCGGTACCTGCACCGGCTGTGATCGCTGTCTCCTCTTCTGTCCGGAGACCTGTATTCAACCCACTCAAGAGCTCTTTTATACGACCGATTCGGGTTACTGCAAGGGGTGTTCGGTCTGTGAGGCGGTTTGCCTGGGAGGCGTCGTCACAATGGGTGATACGAGATGAAGAGGTTTCTTACGGGAAATCATGCGGTAGCCGAGGCAGTGCGCCTTTGCAGCCCTCAAATCGTGGCCGCATACCCCATCACACCCCAGACGCCCATTTACGAAAAACTCTCGGAGTGGGAAGCTGATGATCGGCTGGGCGGCATGATGATGCGCATGGAATCAGAGCATTCGGCCATGGCAGCCTGTGTTTCAGCCTCCCTGACAGGGGTGAGGACCTTCACGGCCACCTCCTCCCAGGGTCTTGCCCTGATGCACGAGATGCTCCATTTCGCCTCAGGCTGTCGGGCCCCGGTGGTCATGGTCTGTGTCAACAGGACCCTGGCGATACCGTGGGCCTTCTGGAGCGATCAGACCGATTCCCTTTCCCAAAGGGACACAGGGTGGATTCAGATTTATTGCGAAGACAACCAAGAGGCCCTGGACTCTGTGATTCAGGCATTTCGAATCGCTGAAAAGGTCCTGCTGCCCTGTATGGTGGTGATAGAAGCAAGCTATATCTCTCACTTTATGGAACAGGTAGATGTGCCTAGTCAGGACCTTGTGGACCGGTTTGTCGGGCCTGCCAATATCCCCAAACGGTTTGATGTGGAGAATCCTGGATATGTGGGCCCTGTGGTGACACAGGCCCAGTACCGCGGATTTCGCCACTTGAGCCAGCAGGCCATGGAATTTTCTCTTGGGGTCATCCAAGAGGTGGATAAGGATTTTGCCTTGACCTTCGGCAGGGGGTACGGACTTATAGCGACAGATGGCGTGGAAGATGCGGATCTCGCGCTGGTGACAACAGCCACTATAACCTCCACGGCCAGGGTTACGATAGCGCGCCTTCGCGAAAAGGGATTCAAGATCGGTCTGGTAAAAATCAGGGTCTTCCGGCCATTCCCCACAGAGGCATTGAGAAAAGCGCTTGGAAATGTACCCAGGATCGCCGTCATCGACCGGAACATATCGCTGGGAAGAGAGGGGATCTTCTGCTCTGAATTAAAGGCGGCCCTCGCTAACAGCCCGATCAGTCACCGGATACAGGGCTATGTGGCTGGTATCGGAGGTACCGATGTGGATCCTGATCTGATCGAGAGGACCGTTATGGATGCATTTAAGAGGGAAGAGCCCACAGAAGGCCCAATATGGATGGAGGAATCCCCATGACCATGGAGGAATCAGGCCCCCAAGACGTGATGCATCCCGGACATTCCGCGTGCCCAGGGTGCGGTGTGGCTATGGGGATGCGCATGGTCCTTCGTGCCATGGGCCATCGCGCCGTGGTGGTTGTGGTTCCGTCCTGTGCGGCGATCATAGCGGGACCTTACCCCTATGCCGGTTTTAGTGTGCCTGCCTTTCATTCTGCCTTCGAGGTTGCCGCGCCCTCTGCTGCAGGGATTTCCAATGCACTCAAGGTGCAGGGGATTGATGACATCCCTGTGCTTGCCTTTGCCGGCGATGGAGGAACCTTTGACATTGGGCTCCAATCCCTTTCCGGCGCTGCGGATCGAAACGAGGACTTCATCTATGCATGCCTGGATAACGAGGCCTACATGAACACAGGGATTCAGGTCAGTTCGGCAACGCCTCGCTATGCCTGGACAGGCACGTCACCAAAAGGTAATACGCGGCGAAAAAAACAGATCATGGAGATCATGGCCGCACATCGCATTCCTTATGCGGCCACGGCCTGTATCGGTTTCCCCCAGGACCTGATCAAAAAGGTGAAGCGGGCTAAGGATATTCGCGGAACCCGATTCCTCCACCTCCTCTCCCCCTGCCCCACAGGGTGGAAGATGGATGAATACATGAGCCCAAAGGCAGCCGTAGCCGCGGTGGAGACCAACATCTTCCCCCTCTATGAAATCGTGGACGGGCTTAAGTACACTATCAATCATCCATCCCGGGGGCTCCCGGTGGAGCGCTACCTGGAGATGCAGGGCCGGTATGCACACCTTCGTGAAGAAGAGATTAAGGCTATACAGGAAGAGACGGACCGTGCATGGAAGGATCTAATTGGAAAGGCACAAAGGATAGAAGCTTGATATACCAAATTCATGGGGCGCCGGGCATACGGAGAGGATACGCCTGCCACGCTGAGCGTCTGTTGTGACTCTCTGGCCCCCTGGAAGGAGGTGAGCCCTAAGTTCCGGGTAAACAGCTAAACTCAAAAGAAAGGAGGTAACAGTTTAGCGCTCTGCAACCGGGGCAATGGGGGTTTCCCCGGATAAACGCCAGATTGGAAAAGGACTAAAATGATACGAAAGGAGAGGGATATGTCTCGCAAAAGGAGGTTTTTGTCGGTAGTAGTCCTGAGTCTTTTTGTTTGTGCGGCAGTCGCTCTTCCGGCGGTCTCTCAGGCCGGGCCAGAAAAAATAACCTTAACGGCGGTGAGTGCCTGGCCCAAGACGGTCTTCGAGGTACAGAATTTCATGAAATTTCTGGATATAGTGAAGGCAAATGTCGCCCAGAAGTACCCTGGTGAACTGGAGATTTTATACAAAGGCGGTCCCGAGGTGATCCCCAATCGGGAACAGACATCCCCTTTACCCTCTATCTTGTGAAACCCATAAAAACAGCGGATCTCAAAGGCCTGAAGATCCGATGTTCGCCAACGCACATCAATTTCCTCAAAGAACTTGGGGCACAGCCGCTCGTTATCCCGCCGCCTGAGGGTGATGAACCTGATCCCCTGCTGATTGAGTTCGGACAGTTTGGCATAAGTGGTGAACTTGGAGTCGAAGATAAATCGGAATTGTTATTGAGGAAGAATCTGACAGATAGCAGATCCATTAGGCTGGCCCCTTTTCCACTCAGGAAATACCCGTCTCTTTAGCTCATTGACGTTTCCCCTATTTATTGAGATAATGCGACCTGTATTTATTTCTATTCATCTATGTCTCGAAAAATTAAGGAGTTCAAAATGGCTGAAATAAGGTTGATTTCCGATTATGAACGGGAGCTAAAACCGTTGGTGGAAGCAGCGCTAAAAAACGAGTTGCGTTTGCTGGAGGCTGGAATAAGACGGACAGAGCAGAATGTGCGCCGGTTTGAGGAAAGATTTGACTTGAGCACCCTGGAATTCATAAGGCGTTATGAAAATGACGAAATAGAAGAGACCGTTGATTATGCTGAGTGGATCGGCGAGCACAGGATGCTGGAACGGCTGAGGGAAAAAGCCGAAACGCTGAGGGGTATTCGGTTTGCGAATTGAAGAATATTTCCGGCAAGTTCAGAAGATCATTGATTCACGCCCCATCATCCAGTCATCAGAAATCTTGTTTGACAAGAGGAGCACATACCAAGGATTCATTCGTGGCGATGTCTATTTCCTGGATAACTCGACGCTTCATTTACGTGAGTTTGTAGACGTTGAAACCTATGAAGATCGGTTGATGTATGTTTATCAATACGTATCCCCTTCAAGAGAGCTCATTTTCCGTTATGACAATACCGGTCATCATAAGGAGTTGGGGCTTGCAACCTATCCCCATCACAAACATAAATTGCAAGAATCGAATGTTGTCCCTTCGGTTGCTCCGGATTTAGCTGGTATTCTCGACGAAATTGATTCAATGATTCAATTGCCCTGAAGTGGCCAATTCAAATGAGGCTATTCAGGGCCCCGGCCGCATCAGGATCTCCACCAGAAACGGGGAAGAGGCCGTTGAGTTAGCCAAGAGCTTTGACGGCCAGATTGACCTTGCTTTGCTGGACATAAAGCTGCCTGATATCCCTGGTGACAAGGTGTATTCGCTTATCATGGAAGCGAGGCCGAAGCTAAAAGTAATCATTGGCATCAAAACGCTCAATCTCTTAATCGAGACTGGATTCAAGACCGTCATATAAATATTGCACTCAACTGGCGCTCCCAAAGGTGATCTATTGTGTTTGGATACTGGCGTCTCCTCGAAGACAAGGATGTGTTGATTTTTTTGCCTGAGAGCAATTTTTATTTATCAGGTTAGCCTTGAAGAAGGGGATGACATCCTGGAGGGCAGGGCACGGGTGATGCCTGCAAGTAAATCCTATCAGCATTTTCTTAAACACCGATTTTTGCGCAGTTTTGCCCTTCCCGTTACGGGAAATCCATCTGTAAAAAGGAGACGGCCGGGTCCCTGTAAAGAGATGTAGGTAAATGAGGCCTTTAAAAACGTCATTAAAAGGAGTATAAATGGTGTTACAATTGAATTATTTTAATTCCTGTGGAGAGATGGCCGAGTCGGCTGAAGGCGCTCGCCTGCTAAGCGAGTGTAGGGTGAAAGCTCTACCGAGGGTTCGAATCCCTCTCTCTCCGCCATTCTAGTTCCAGCCTCTGTCTAACCTTGCTGCCCGTCTAAGTCCCATACCAGGCCCAGGACCCGATCAGAAGGCCACTCCAAGTGGGGTGACTTCCCCAGCCAGGCGATATCTGGATGATGAAGTCAATAATCCATGGGAAGTGGACAATACTACATTGTAGAAATATGAATGGAGTGGTATAGGATCAGTTGTAGGCGCTGCTTTTTCATGGAGAATGGGCATGGGTTCAACCAAAAGGTAGTCGCATTCCTGAAGGAGAAATGATGCACCTCAAAATCTTTGATCTTGATGGAAAGGTGGCCATGGTAACCGGGAGTACCCGGGGTATGGGTGAGGCCACAGCCATGGCCCTGGCCAAGGCCGGGGCGGATGTGGCGGTGTGTGGCCGTAAAAAGACCGATCTTGAAAGGGTCTCCTCTGCCATAAAGGTCCTGGGGAGAAAATCTGCCGGGTTTACGTTGGAGGTTACCTCCACGGAGAGTATTAAAGAAGGCTTTGATCAAATCATGGGTCACTTCGGGAAGGTGGATATCCTCGTGAACAATGCCGGCACCAATTACAGGGTTCCGGTATTGGAATACCCTGAGGAGGAGTGGGACCGCGTCATCAACATCAATCTCAAGGGGTATTTCCTGGTGGCCAAGGCTGTTGTGCCCCAGATGCTTGAACGGGGATACGGCAAGGTGATCAACATGAGTTCGATCCTGGGGATGATCGGCCTGCCCCACCAGCTGGCCTATGCCTCTTCCAAAGGGGGCGTCAACCAGATGACAAAGGTCATGGCCCTGGAATGGGCCAAGAGTGGGATTAGGGTCAATGCCATTGGGCCCACCTACTTTGAGACCGAAATGGTCGCTCAGATCCGAAATGATCCGGAGAGGTTCAATTTTATAAATGAACGGACGCCAATGGGCCGGTGGGGCTATCTGGAGGAACTGGAAGGGATCGTAATCTTCCTGGCGGCCCCTGCCTCTGACTTCATTACGGGACAGACAATATATATTGATGGGGGCTGGACCGCCTGGTGAGAGGGAGAAGGATATAGGATTGACGATTGTTGAAGCGAAACGGAGATCCCGACCCATGGGGGAAAGACGGGAGAAAAACAAGAAAATACAGGGTCAGGGGCCAAGAACATCTTCTTAAAGGCTATAGCAAAGCATTGCCCCCTATTTATTGAGAAGATACGTCTATCTATTGAGTGAGGAAGAGGGTGCAAAATGGAATCCGTATATGAAAAAAGGCCATGGTTGAAAAACTATCCCGAGTGGGTGCCCCACGACCTTGAGATTACACCCGATACTGCCATCGGCGACTTTAAGGGCTCTGCGTCAAGACGCCCGGAGGCCCCTGCGGTATATTATTTTGATCACGTGATATCCTATGGAGAGATCGATCATGCCTCGGAAGGCCTGGCTGCTGCCTTTGATGACCTGGGGCTCGCACGGGGAGATCGTATCGTCATGGTCGTCCAGAACGTTCCTCAGTTTCTTGTTGCCACATATGCTGCGTGGAAGGTGGGGGCCATCGTGGTACCGCTCAATCCCATGTATAAAGAAAAGGAGCTGACCTATTTTTGCCAGGACTCGGGTGCCAAGATCTTTCTTGCACTCGACGAGGTTGCAAGTAGGCTGGACCTATCGTTTCTTAAGAAGACTTCAATCGAGAAGGTCATTACAACATCTTCCCTGGATATGCTCCTTCAGGATGGTGAAATACCTGAGATGTTGAAGGGAGTGGAGAGGGTTCGGATCAGCGATGCCCTGGATATGCTTGAGCTCGTGGAGAGTTACAAGGCAAGGACTACAAAAGACCCTGGAGTAACCCCGGATGATGTTGCCTACTTGACTTACACCTCTGGTACGACAGGCCCCCCGAAAGGCGCAATGAACACCCACGGAAATATCGCCTTTAATGCAAGGGTCTACAGGGTATTACAGCGGATTGACGATAAAGACGTGGTTTTGGGGGTCGCCCCCCTGTTTCATGTGACAGGGGAGGTGGCCCATCTTGCCATAGCCGCCCTGGCCGGTATCCCGGTTGTCCTTTACTATCGCTTCGACCCGGGGGAGACACTAAGGCTGATTGAACGCTGGAAGGTCACGATGACCGTTGCCGCAATTACCGTATACATCGCATTGATGAATCATCCGGACTTCAGGAAGAGAGACCTATCCACCCTTGTCAAGGCATATAGCGGAGGGGCTCCGGTCTCGGAGGCCATTGTGGAACAGTTTAAGGCCTCGACCGGGCTCTACCTCTATAATGTCTATGGCATGACAGAGACGAACTCTCCCTCCCATATTGTTCCCCTGGGGAAAAAGGCCCCTGTGGATCCGGAGAGCGGTGCCCTCTCCGTGGGCGTTCCTGTCCCCAATTGCGTCATGAAGATAATGGACCTGGAGGACGGCAGTAAAGAGGTTCCGCCTGGCGAGGTGGGCGAGATTGTGGATTCCGGACCCATCGTGATACCCGGATACTGGCAAAAGGAGGAAGAGACGAGGCACGCCATCAGGGATGGGTGGCTCTATACCGGAGATGTGGGCAAGATGGATGAGGATGGATGGTTCTATGTGGTTGATCGCAAGAAGGACATGATTGTGGCATCCGGTTACAAGGTTTGGCCCCGTGACGTGGAGGATGTAATCTACCAGCACCCGGCGGTGAAAGAGACTGCTGTGGTAGGCGTACCAGATGCCTATCGAGGGGAGACCGTAAAGGCCTTTGTGGCCCTTAAGGAAGGAATAGACTCTGTAACACCCGAAGAGATTATCGCTTTTTGCAAGGCACGTATGGCCGCCTACAAGTATCCCCGCCAGGTGGAGATCGTCCCTGAGATCCCAAAGACACTGACCGGCAAGTTCCTTCGCAGGAGCCTCCGCGAAAAGGAACAATCAGGGACATCCAACGGCAAATAAGACGCCTATTCCACTATCTCCTCTCTAAAGAGGCCATCTATCTCTTGTTCAGGGTATCCTAACGCTGAAAGAACCTCTTTTGTATTTGAGCCCCTCGGGCCAGCGGCCATTGTGGCCTTGCCCGGGGTTCTGGAAAGCCTTGGGGCAGGTGCGGGCTGAAGTACCCCGTCAACGGTTACCACGAGTTCTCTTTCAGTGTTATGGGGGTGGCTCTCGACCTCATTAAGGTCGAGTACAGGCGCCACGCAGGCATCCTTGCCATAAAAGATCTCGGCCCATTCATCCCTGGTCCTGGTCCTGAAGACGGTGGCAAAACGCTCCTTCATTTCCGGCCATTTCTGCATGTCGTGTTGATGCGGAAGCGATGAAGGGTCAATATTGAGTCCTTCCAGGAGTTCTGCGTAGAACCTTGCCTCTATGGCCCCCACGGCCATGAATTTCCCGTCTGCGGTCTCATAGGTCTGGTAATAGGGAGCACCGGTGTCGAGCATGTTGGTCCCGATGTCAAGGGTCATGAGGCCATGGGCCAGCAGGCCGTAAAATAGGGTAGCTATGTTCGTTGCCCCATCCAGCATGGCTGCATCAACAACCTGCCCTTTCCCTGATCGACCCCTTTCCACCAGGGCAAGCAAGATCCCCATGGCACAGAGCATGCCCCCGCCCGCAAAATCACCCAAAAGGTTGCATGGGGGAAGCGGTTTTTTGCCCTTTTCTCTAAAGAGCGATAGGGCGCCCGATAAGGCAATATAGTTGATGTCATGACCCGCCATGCTTGCATAGGGCCCTTGCTGGCCCCAACCCGTAAGACGCGCATATACGAGCCTCTGGTTCAGCCCCAATGCCTCGTCAGGACCCAGACCCAGGGATTCCATTACACCTGGTCTGTATGGCTCTATGAGGACGTCGAAGTCCCGGATCATCTCCCTTACGATCTCTACCCCCTTCTCGGTCTTCAGGTTAATCCGCATGGACCGTTTGCCCCGGTTTAAGGGGTTCTTCGGCATGATATTGGGTATCTCAGGCCCCCCCTTTGACAACCTGTCCACGATCACCACGTCGGCCCCAAAGTCGGACAGGATCATTCCGCAATAGGGCGATGGGGCGAGACCGGCCATTTCAATCACCTTTATTCCATCCAATGGGCGCATCTTTTCTCCCTCGCTGATTGTGGTTTACATTTCCCGCTTCTAATCCCATTTTTCGGCCGTATCAGAGCCTATCGAAAAAGGCGGGCCAACTATAGGAAATGACCATAGCAGTGTCGAGCCAAGACCATTTTCTTGAAGTAATAACGGATAATAGGCCTTGGCCTTCCGTCTATTGTTTTTCCTTGACAATTCCTTACAAGGCTATAGGAATATGAATGAATACCCGAGGTTAAACCGGACCTGGACCTTCGAGGAGTACGTCATGACCTGGATTCCCATAGTGGTGGCCCTTTCGGCAGGGTTTGTTCTGGGGCTGTTAGCGGCCCTTATGCTGAGAATCATTCAGTCAAGGACCAGCAAACAACTGGCCGACGAACTGTTCCAGGAGAGCGAGGTTCAGCGTAAGGCCAATATAGAGGCGATCATGGATAATATAAAGGCAAACTTCGGGAATCTCTCCCTGGAGGCCTTGAGCAGGTCAACCGCGCAATTTCTAGAGCTGGCCAAATCCAAGCTGGATCTCGAAAGGGAGGTAAGCGCAAAGGAACTGGAGGCAAAGAAAGGACTTATTGATGAGCAACTAAGACAGATGACCGCTCAGCTGGAGAATGTATCCAGCGTCGTCCAAATCCTTGAAAAGGACCGGGTAGAGAAATTTGGCGAGCTGGCGAGTCAGCTGAAATCTGCAGGGGAGCAGACCTCCAATGAGATTCTCTCCTTGCTGGGCGCCTTCAAGAAGCAATGGCATGAATTCCTGAGGAGGTTGGAAGTCCTGGGAAAGAGGATAGAAGATGCGCAGAGGGAATATGAGGTCCTCACAACAACCAGGGTCAGACAACTAGAGAGGCCATTGAACAAGATTGAGGAGCTGAGGACCCAGCGGGAGATATCCCTGGCCCCTGATCAGGATGAAGGCCTTATAGCTGGGTGAATCCGTGTGGACATTCAGGGAGGCAATGGATTGGAGTCATCATGAAATCGGGTTCTTTGGGCGTTTAGGAGTCCTTGGGCGTGTCTAAGTCTTCTGATGGTCGCAAAAAGGCCTATAGGGATCGGGACTGGGACAATGTCATCAGGCGTGGGGAGGCGGAACTCAGGCAGGATCCTGAGAATATCAAAGTCCTCAATGATCTTGCCTGTGCCTATTACAATAAGGGAGATTACGAGCGCGCCTTTTCCCTGTGCCAAAGCCTCTACGAATTGAATCCCCAGAGAGACCTGCATGTTCAGGCCCGAGAACTCGGCATCCGGTATATGCGGCACCACGAGGTCCTGGGGGAGCTTTACTATCTCCGCGGGAGGGACCGGGATGCCTTGGAGGTCTTCGGCCGGCTTAAGGAATTGGGCCCGGTCTTTTCCAGGAAGTACAGCCTGTCAGCCAAGATCTATCTGCGGAGAAAGGATTTCGGGGCCGCTTTAAAGGAATACTCGGACATGGCCGTCAACTGCCCCCGGCATCTTAACGAGGCCGCAGAGGGCCTGCTTGATCTTGTCGATATTGATCCTCTAAACGAGGGACCCTACCGTTCACTTTTTGAGATCTACAGCGAATCGAATCAGTTGCAGAGCGTCATATCGAGCTATGACGCCTTGTTAAGCACCGGCAAGGCCAAGGACAGATACCTTTTTACCCTCATTCACCTCTATCGTTTCTCAGATGAAAACGATAAGGCCTTGAGGCTTCTCAGAAAGGAGGTTGAGCGAAGGCCTGACAATCCCGTCCTTCACGTGTTTCTGGGAAGGCTTCTGCAGACCCGGATGAAGTTTTCTCAGGCCGAGACATGCCTCAAGACGGCCATATCGCTCGATTCAGAGAAGCGCCCCATATATCGGCAGTTTTACCACGACTTGATTGAGGATCGCCGGAGGGCGGAGCAAAAGCTCAAGGCTGATGTGAGCGCTCATCTAAAAAACAAGAGGTGCTCGGAGGCTATCAGGACCTGCGAGCAGCTATTGGATATCAATGCCAAGAACAGGGCGTACGAGATTGCCCTTTCCAAGGTGATTGAAAAGTCAGTTGCCATCGAGCTGGCGGAAGGAAAGGTCGAAGAGGGCATTATGCTCATTGACCGTTTGGCAGGCCTAGAGGGGGTCAACCCGGATATCCCCAAGAGGGTGGAGGCCTTAAGGGAGCAACTGTCTGACCGCCGGATTGATATCTATGAAGACATGATAGCCGGGGGAAAGCTCAGGGGCGATGAATCGAACCGGGTTCGGTTTGAACTGGCCCAGATATATTTGGATAAAGGGAAGGATACTGAACGGGCCATGGACCTGTTCGAAGAGGTGATACAATCGGGCGGTCAGTATGCGATCGATTCGCGATACCAGATCGCCCTTCACCTCCTGAAGAACAAGGATCTCGATTCAGCTGAGGTGCATGTCCAGCGATTTGCGGCGCTCTCCTGCTCTGAGGAGCGGATAAAATCCCAGATGTATGAGTTAGGAGTGGCCTGTGAGGACGCGGGTTTGAGACACCAGGCACGCACTCTGTTTGACAAGATCCTCATGGCGGACAAGACATTCAGGGATGTCTCACAACGGATGGAACTCCTGAGACGGCCGGGGGGCGGCAGGGAGATCCCTGAGGCCGTCATGGTCCTCGACATATGTGAGTCATCAAGAATAATGGATTTGTTTGGCGATGAAGCCACCTACCAGCTCAAGAATGCCCTTGAGGGGATTGCATTCCCCATATTCAGAGACTGTAAATCAGATTTCTCCAAGAGCACCGGCGATGGCTTCCTGGTCACCTTTCCCAGCTCAAGGCACGCGGTGGATGCCGCCATACGGGTGCTGAAGGGGGTGGGCAGTTACAATTCCAGAATGGCCGGTGGCCCTGAGATCCATTTGAGATTCGGCATTCACTTTGGGGCGGTTCGGGTGCGTCCGGACGGGGACCGGCATGGTACCAATGTCAATATCCCCTTCCGCGTGGAAGGCCTCAAGGGAAAAGACTTGATTGAGGTTGAAGGCGGCATCTCGAAAGGGGAGTTTCCGGCAAGGGACCGTATATTGATCACAGAGGCGGTCACCCACGCCATCTCAAAGGATGACGCTTATAATACCCGCTACCTGGGGCTCTTCGAGCTCAGGAACATCACCGGAGTTCACAAGATCTATGAGGTGCTGGCAGGAGGGGAATAGGCACTGGTTCTTGCCATATGAACCTGGATCGCCATGACGGCGGCCGGGGTCACGCCTGAAACCCGGGATGCCTGTCCGAGGGAGATGGGCCTGATCTTTCCCAGTTTTTCTCTTACCTCAGTGGAGAGCCCATGGATCGTGCGATAGTCCATATCCTCAGGGATCCTGGTCTCTTCCATCCGTTTTAGTTTTTCTACCTGCCGCTTCTGCCTTTCAATATAACCTTCATACTTGACACTTGTCTCAACCTCGGCTGCAACCTGATCACCTGTGGCCAAAAGCCCCTGATCAAAGAGATGGAGATGGCCAAAGGATATCTCGTTCCTCTTCAGAAGTTGCTCCAAGGAGGTAATGTTCTTGATGGGGGGCGAGCCCAGGTCTCTTAACTTATCTATGACCTGGGCCTCGGGTCTCAGCATGGTTTCCCGGAGCCTTACGAGGAGCCTTTCCACCCTTTCCCTCTTCTGACAGAACTTACGGTATACATCATCAGTGACAAGTCCCAGGCCTCGCCCGATATCCCTTAGCCTGAAATCGGCGTTATCCTCCCTCAGGAGAAGGCGGTACTCCGCCCTGGAGGTAAACATACGATAGGGCTCGTTGGTTCCCTTGGTCACCAGGTCGTCAATCAGGACGCCCGTATAGGCCTGTGATCTCTTAAGGATCAGTGGATCCTCCCCACGGATCTTCAGAACCGCATTAATCCCGGCCATGAGGCCTTGAGCAGCGGCTTCTTCGTAGCCTGAGGTCCCATTTATCTGGCCTGCATGGAAGAGCCCCTCAACCAGTTTGGTCTCCAGGGTAGGTTTGAGGTGCAGCGGATTTACAAAATCATATTCAATGGCATAACCGGGCCTTATTATCTCGGCCTTTTCCAGGCCGGGGATGGTGCGTATCATCCTTATCTGGACATCAACCGGTAAACTGGTAGCCAGCCCGTTGGGGTAGACTTCTGCCGTATCGAGGCCTTCTGGCTCAAGGAATATCTGATGGCGTTCCTTTTCGGCGAAGCGGACCACCTTGTCTTCAATGGATGGACAATACCTGGCCCCTGTCCCCTTAATGATGCCGCTGTAAAGGGGCGATCTGTCCAGACCTTCCCTGATCGCCTTGTGTGTCTCCCTGTTGGTGTAGGTGATATGGCAAGGTAGTTGGGGGAGTGGGATCTCGGTGGTTTCAAAGGAAAATGGCCTTGGTATTTCGTCCCCCGGCTGTAAGGTCAGTCCCTCATAGTCAATGCTCCGGCCATTCAAGCGGGGAGTTGTCCCGGTCTTTAGCCGGCCCAACTCAAAACCAATTTCCTCAAGCTGCAAAGATAGCCTTTCAGACGGGGGATCGCCCATACGGCCTGCCGGAAAATGATCCAGTCCGATATGGATAAGGCCCCTCATGAATGTCCCTGTGGTCAATATTACTGTCCTTGACAGGAACTGCTCATGGATCTGGGTTTCTACCCCACAGACCCTATTGTCTTTTACCAGGAGACGATCCACCATGGCCTGGCGGATATCCAGATTAGGCTGCCTTTCCAGGACCGACTTCATGCGCTTCCTATAAAGGTCTCGATCATTTTGAGACCTTGAGCCCTGGACCGCCAGCCCTTTGCGGGTGTTCAGACGTCTGAACTGAATCCCAGTCTGATCTGTATTCTTGGCCATCTCGCCGCCAAGGGCATCGATCTCCTTTACTAAATGGCCCTTCGCCAGTCCACCGATGGCCGGGTTGCAGCTCATGAGAGCTATGTGATCGATATTGATGGTGAGGAGCAGGGTGGGATGGCCCATTCTGGCTGCAGCCAGGGCGGCTTCACAGCCCGCATGGCCGGCGCCAACTACTATTACATCATATTTCTTGTCATAGGTGGGCATGGCATGGTTAAAGTGCCTAAATATTCGGATAATACTCGTTTTGAGTTTGGATCTCTTCGGTCCAAGATCCGTCGTTTTGCTAAAACGGATCCTGAACCATTATGGTATCTTCGCGGCCTGCTCCCACAGAGATGATAGAGACCGGAACCCCTACCACCTCTTCAATGGTCTTTACGTATGCCTGAACCTGGGCCGGCAATTGATCTACCTTTCTTGCCCTGGATATGTCTTGGCGCCATCCTGGCATCTCCTTATAGACCGGGATGCACCTGCCAAGTCTCTTGAGGCTGGCCGGTCTTGAATCAATCCTTTTGCCATCCAGATCGTAGCCCACACAGATCTTCAGTCTTTCAAGTCCGGTCAGGACATCAATCTTAGTAATGGCAAGGCTGTCAAGGCCATTGAGGCGTGCAGAGTCCCGAACCACCACCAGGTCAAGCCAGCCGCAACGCCGTCTCCTCCCGGTCGTGGCACCAAACTCCCTCCCTCGTTCCTGGATATAATCCCCTGTCTTGTCTTCCAGTTCAGTTACAAAGGGTCCGGCCCCCACGCGGGTGGTATAGGCCTTAACAATCCCCACTATATGATGTAATTGGTTAGGGCCTATACCGGCCCCGGCGCACACGCCGCCTGCCACAGGATTAGATGAAGTCACAAAGGGGTATGTGCCATGATCCACATCCAGATGTGTCCCCTGGGCCCCTTCGAATAAGATCTTCTTGTTGGATCTAATCCCCTGGTAAAGCTCCAGGGAAACATCCGTGATGAAAGGGACAAGCCTTTCAGCAAAGGCAAGGTATTTGTCCAGTATCGGCTTCAGTTCAAGGGGTTCCGCCCCCAGGAATTCCGTAAGGAGGAAATTCTTCTCTTTCAGATTGGCCCTTATCTTTTCCTCAAAGGTGTCTGGCTCAGTCAGGTCCACTGCCCTTACACCTGTCCTCGCGACCTTGTCTTCGTAGCAAGGTCCAATACCTCGTCCGGTCGTGCCAAGTTTGGCCCTGCCCTTTGCAGCCTCCCTGGCCACGTCAATGGCCTTGTGATAGGGCATTATGATATGGGCCTTCTCGCTGAGGGACAGGTTATCCGGGGTAACCACCCTTCCAGCCATTTTCAGGTCTTGTATCTCTTTGAGAAGGACTTCAGGGTCAACCACTAGCCCGTTTCCGATGAGGCATTTCTTGCCTTCATATAGGATGCCCGATGGGATTATGTGGAATATGAACTGCTTACCCCCCACCACCAGGGTATGCCCGGCATTATTGCCGCCTTGATACCTTACGACCATATCGGCCTTGGCCGTTAGCAGGTCGACCACCTTCCCTTTGCCTTCGTCGCCCCATTGTGTTCCTACCACTACGGTGTTGGACATGACATCTCTCCGATTGCCTAAAACCTCTGAACCCTGAACCCGTGAACGGTTACCCTATTTCCTAACTCTTGTTAGCCCAAAGCGTGGATCGTGTCAATGGATTTGATTGGCCGGGTCTGGGAATGGGCATGGGTCTCCATTAGCACGGGTGATTCAAAAACACCGGGTTCAATCAAACCCTCCCTAAAAATGAAAGGGAGTCCTGTAAATCCCTTTATAACGGCCCTTGTGTGCTGATTTCATATCAAGGAGGCAATTGGTGATGTGCTAAAATCTGTTTGGGAGGATCCAAGGAAAAGCGAAATAATTGATACCCCTTTAAAAAATTGGACCCTATCTTCAAAATTCCTGGTGAACACGAAATTTTTCTCTTGACATGCTTAGTCCAAGGAATATAATCCGACCCTTTCTAAATGAATAACAGGGCTTTTTTGCTTATTTGAGGAAAGGGTAATGGTACTCTGGCGGGTTCCCCTTGACGTTGAAGAGATCCAGATATCTCGTGGTGTGGTCCACATCTTGGAAGACCGGTGCAAGGGGTGCGGGTTTTGTATTGAGTTTTGTCCAAAGGAAGTGCTTGAATTTTCTACCAGATTCAATCAAAAGGGGTATCATCCTCCGAGCGTGAAAGGTCCGGATGAGTGTGTAAATTGTCATTATTGCGAAATCATCTGCCCCGAATTTGCCATCTATTCTGTGGAAGTCGCCCCGGATTAGATTCCACATAACACTTTAGCGCTTTGAAAGAAAGGCACAAGACCGCGAGGGTCTTTTTTCCAATGGACGTAACCCAAATTCTTCACAGCCTGTGGTACGCCCCCTTACCTTTAAATATCCCGATGTAATCGGGACACAGGCAGGGGAGAGGAAAAAAGACCCTCGCGGTCTGTCATGCGACTCATCACTGCTTTCAAAGCACTAAATTATTACCAATTTTGATAGATCCGTAAAAACCCATTAATAGCCATTCTTTATCATTCCCGCGAAGCCTGTCCCCGCGGGAGTGACGGTCTGGGAGGCTTTTTACGAATCCATCAATTTTGACGTGAAGCTATTTCAAAAGGAGGGCCATGTCAAGGGATTATGGAGTCTTCAGAAATGCAGGCATCAGATCATGCCCTTTTTGGAAGGTCAGGCCTGATTCCATGGCAGACTGTTCTGTAAATCCAGGCCCTTTGGTCGTCGATGTGAGCTCCTTCTTGCTGGCCCATGCAAATGGCGTTGGGTCATTTGCGTGAGTCTTTTTGCATATTGGTGTAAGATGATCACTCACAACCAATATGCGGTAATCGTCAAACACGTCCATACCCTTGAGGACGGTTCCAACCACCTTTTCGTCAAAGGCCTCTATGGCCTGGATCTTTTCGTCGATCTTCCCGTTATGGCTTGCCTCGTCAGGGGCTTCTACATGGACAAACAGAAAATCAAGACGCTCGAGGCCCTTGAGCGCCCCTTCCGCCTTGCCGATGTAGTTGGTATCCAGGTAACCGGTCGCACCCTTGACCCTTATGGTCTCAAAGCCCGCATAGATTCCTATGCCCCTTAACAGATCAACAGCAGAAATTATGCCCCCACGAAGACCGAATTTGTCTCTAAAGAGGGGGAGATTCGGGGCCTTTCCCTGCCCCCATAGCCAGATGGAGTTGGCCATCTTCTGGCCTTTTTCACTCCTCGCCATATTAACCGGATGCCCCTTCAGATACTGCCATGACTGACGGATTAGACCCGGGATGGAGTTCTCTTTGGTATTGTTCAGATAGGCCGCCATATTCTGGTCCAGCACGTCATGGGGAGGAATGGTCTTGGCCTTCATAGGCCCCCCACTCCAGACCAGGAGGTGCCGGTAGGCCACTCCCGGATAAATCCTTATCCCGGGGATGATCATTTCCTCTTGTAAGCTGGTAACGATCCCTGCTGCCTCTTCAGTGGATATATCCCCTGAACTATGGCTGACCATAATAATTTCGTCATCCGAATGCTGATCCAGCGTGACCAGGTTCATTCGAAATGCCACGTCTTCGTCACCGAGGCCAACCCCCATGCTGGCCGCCTCAAAAGGCCCCCGTTCGGTATGATAGACCCTGGGGTCATAACCGAGTAGTGATAGGTTGGCAACATCGCTTCCCGGCTCCATACCCTCAGGGATGGTCTTCACAAGTCCTATCCTGCAGGCAGCGACCCGGTCCATGTTGGGGGTCCTGGCCACATCAAGGGGTGTCTTCCCGGCCAACTCCGGCAGGGGATAATCCGCCATGCCGTCTCCTACCAGGAGCACGAATCTTGTCTTGGATTGATCATCAGTTCTCATTTGGCGAACGGTTCTCCACACGAATCATTACGGTCTTGTCTGTGACCACATCCAGTCGGTCGATAAGTGAAACAGCTTTTCGAACGTTCCTCTCCTGGGCCTCGTGCGTAAGCATCACAATTGGCACAGAACCCCCTTCCTGTCGACCCTTCTGAATCACAGAAAATATGCTGATCTGATGATCGGCCAGGATTCCTGCAATCTTTGATAGCACGCCGGGTCTGTCGAGGGCAGAAAATCTGAAATAGTACTCGCTCGTAAGATCCTCCATGGGTTGTATGAGAAATCCTCTGTTAGGAGGTCGGAAATGGGCAAGGGGAGGCATTATCCCGCTTGCCCCCAGCCTTACGTGCCTCGCCAGGTCTATGATATCCGAGACTACGGCACTGGCTGTAGGCCTCCTGCCTGCCCCCAGACCGTAATAGAGGTTTGGCCCCACAAAATCGCCCTCCAGGTATATTGCATTGTATGCCTCATTAACATTCGCCAGGATATGGCCCTCGGGAATCATGGCCGGATGAACCCGTGCTTCCAACCGATCCCCGAGGTCCCTGCCTATTGCCAGGAGCTTCACACTATAACCAAACTCGCCGGCAAAACGGATGTCATCAGGGGTCAAAGAGGAAATCCCCTCCCTGTATATCCCCTCAAAAGATGCCGGGCTCCCAAAGGCAATGGATAGGAGAATGGCCAACTTATGGGCCGCGTCGGTCCCATCTACATCCAGGGTTGGAGGGTCTTCGGCAAGGCCCAGTTCTACCGCATCCTGAACTACCTTGTTGTAAGGCCGGCCTTCCTGGGTCATCTTGGTTAATATGTAGTTGGAGGTTCCATTGAGAATCCCCATAATAGTCTGAACGTGGTTGGCAGAGAGGCCACTCCTGAGGGCACGTACAATCGGTATTCCCCCACCGACACTTGCCTCAAAGGCTAGACCCACTCCGTGCATCTCTGCTGCCTGGTATATCTCCTGGCCGTACTCGCCCAAAAGGGCCTTATTGGCAGTGACCACATGCTTTCCTCGCTCCATTGCCTTGAGGATATACTCTCTTGCCGGTTCCAGGCCACCAATAAGTTCCACAACAATGCTGATCTCCGGGTCTTCGATCACATCCATGGAACTCGTGGTCAGAAGCTCTTGGTCAACGGTAATCCCCCTATCATATTCAATATCGATATCGGCAATCTTTCCGATTACTACTTCAGCTCCCACACGATTCGAGATGATCTCGCGGTTTTGGATCAGGGCCTCTACAGTTCCAGATCCCACTGTTCCGAATCCGATGATTCCCACTCTTATTTGCTGCACGGTTCCCTCTCAATAGCGGCCGGATGCCTTAATATCCTCTGTCACACGACTTCGAACGGTTTTGGCCTAAGGCTCAAGGTACAAGGCGCAAGGTCACAAGATTCCATTTCCTAACGCCTTACGCCTATAGCCCCACGCCTACAACACCTGCTTGATACCTCTGACGGCCTGTCTGATGCGATGGGGGTTTTCCACAAGGGCAAAACGGACATGCTCGTCCCCATACTCTCCAAACCCAACCCCCGGAGACACGGCCACCTTGGCCTTATTGATAAGCATCTTGGAAAACTCCACTGAACACATTTTCCTGAACTTCTCAGGTATCTTGGCCCATACGAACATGGTGCCTTTCGGCTTTTCGATTTCCCAGCCCACGCGATTTAGTCCATCAACGAGAACGTCACGCCGCTCACGGTAAATCTCTACAATCTCTTTCACACAGCTGTAAGGTCCATTGAGGGCAATAATAGAGGCAATTTGAATAGGCTGAAACATGCCATAATCAAGGTAGCTCTTTATCCTTCGCAAGGCTGCAACTAGCGCCGGGTTGCCAACGCAGAACCCTACGCGCCATCCCGGCATGGAATAACTCTTGGATAGGCTGAAGAATTCAACGCCAATATCTTTGGCCCCGGGGACCTGAAGGAAGCTGGGGGGCTTATACCCGTCAAAAACCAGGTCAGCATATGCAAAATCGTGTATGACCGCCATGTCATGGTCCTTGCAAAAATCCACGATCTTTTCAAAGAACCCTATGTCCACCACGGCCGTCGTTGGATTGTGAGGATAGGAGATGATCAGCATCTTTGGGCTCGGCCAGGTCTGCTTGGTGGCTGTCAGGAGATCCTCAAAGAAATCTCTCTCTGGCCCTATGGGTATGCTCCTGAGGTCACCCCCGGCAATAATCACGGAATAGGGGTGTATGGGGTAGGTAGGGTTGGGAGCGAAAACCACATCTCCGGGACTGATGGTGGCGAGCACCAGATGCGCCAGCCCTTCCTTTGCACCGATGGTGGCTATGGCTTCCTCGTCCGGGTCAAGGTCCACGTCATAGCGCTTCTTGTACCATTTGCAGATGGCATGCCTCAGCTTGGTGATGCCCATGGAGGCAGAGTATCTGTGGTTATGCCCTTTCTCGGCAGCCTCGACCAGTTTGTCAACAATATGCTTGGGTGTGGGGATATCAGGGTTTCCCATCCCCAGGTCTATGATATCCTCTCCTTTTCGTCTTGCCTCCATTTTGATCTTGTTGACAGTGGCAAACACATAAGGCGGCAATCGGCTCATTCTCCTGAATTC
>JAZDES010000085.1:0-5965 GCA_043808585.1 Pseudomonadota bacterium
AAATGGGCAGAAAATATTTCATGTGTTTTTTCTATCACGCAAAGCCGCAAAGCTCGCAAAGGAAAACAATGCCGGAAGATTTGTGCAGAAAACTTGGCGTCTTTGCGCCTTTGCGAGAGACTCTTCTTTGGTTCCGGTTTAGCCGGGTTAGGGTATTTTAAGGAAACTGCAAGCAAGAACATCGTCTCCGAAATAGGGGATAAGCAAAGAACGGGAGGTAGAAGTGGATATAATAGAGAAGGCCCTGGGAGAGGGGCGAAAGACCCTGTCAGAGCACGAGTCAAAGGAGCTTCTGCGGAGATATGACATTCCTGTAACCCGCGAAGTCGAGACCTCCGATGAGAAGGAGGCCTTGAAGGCCGTTAACGAAATCGGGTTCCCCCTGGTAATCAAGGCCTGTGCCCCGGACTTGAGTCATAAGACAGAGCGTGGGTTGGTGCGGGTTGATATCCGAAACAAGGATGAGGCCGTTTCCGCAATTCGGGAGATCTTGAAGGAAGTTAAGGATGATAACGCCACCATATTGATCCAGGAGATGGTTAAAGGGACAAGGGAACTGGTGGTGGGACTGGTAAGGGATAGCCAGTTCGGGCCGTGCGTGATGTTTGGTCTCGGCGGAATATTTACGGAGATCCTCAGGGATGTGTCCTTTCGGGTGGCGCCCATCGAAAAACGAGATGCCATGGAAATGATGCAGGAGATCAAGGCACGGAAGATCCTGGAGGCCATCAGAGGAATGCCGGCGGCAGATCTGGATCGACTTTCTGATATCCTCATTAAGATGGGCAACATAGGCCTTGAGCACGACAGTATCAAGGAAATTGACATCAACCCTTTGATACTCTCGGGTAGTCAGCCCGTTGCAGTCGATGCCCTGGTCGTCCTTAGCCCATAACAAATCCTCCAAAGACCCAGGGTTGTTCAACTTTGTTGCAGGAAGGCCAGACCCCCAAGATTTACAGCGTACGCGAACTCACCGAAGAGATCCGAGATCTCCTGGAGGAGCGCTTTGATTTCGTATGGGTAGAGGGGGAAATATCCAACTTCAGCGCCCCTGTCTCCGGCCACTACTATATGGTCCTGAAGGATGAAATGGCCCAGATCAGGGCGGTCATGTTCCGCCTCCAGGCCCGCTACCTTCGATTCATTCCTGAAGACGGCATGAAGGTTATTGCCCAGGGTCGGATAGGGGTGTATCCGCCCCGGGGGGAATACCAGATTATCCTCGACTACCTGGAACCGATGGGTGTCGGCGCCCTGGCCCTGGCCTTTGAACAGCTAAAAAACAAACTGGCCGCCCAAGGTCTCTTTGATCAAGAGATAAAAAAACCCCTCCCCTTTCTCCCCCAGCGGGTTGCGGTCATAACCTCACCCACCGGGGCAGCAATCCGAGACTTCCTGAAGGTCATTCACAGGAGATTTGCCAATATTGAGATAACGGTCGTGCCGGTAAGGGTCCAGGGGGATGGAGCGGCCAATGACATGGTCAAGGCCCTTGATCTGGTAAACCGGGAACTGCAAGTGGATGTCATCGTCCTCACACGGGGCGGGGGTTCCCTTGAAGACCTGTGGGCCTTTAATCAGGAGGAATTGGCCCTGGCCATCAGGCGCTCAAGATTGCCGGTAGTCTCTGCGGTAGGGCATGAAATCGATCTTACCATCTCTGACCTGGCAGCCGATCTGAGGGCCCCCACGCCCTCCGCCGCCGCCGAACTGCTCGTGGCAGAAAAGGAAGCCCTTGTGAACCGGGTAAGTGATATGAGAGACAGGTTGATATCGGGAATAGGTACAAATCTAAAAAATCACACCCAGAGATTGGCAGTCTCGGCGAGAGGTCTCAAGGACCCGAGGAAACGCCTTGCCGAGACGTGGCTGCGGCTTGATGAAATCCATTCCTGGCTGGTCAGATTAATGGATCTCATAGTCCGCGACGGCCAGAAGAGAGTCGAGACAGAGAGGCGGGCCTTGCTTGCTCACTCGCCGTCAAACATCATTTCCTCAATGAGGCAGGGGCTGGAATTCCTGGAAAAATCCATCGGCAGGGCAATAAGAAGACAGCTGGATTACAAGCAAACGTCCCTATCTCTCTTAGAGAAGGGGATAGGGGGTCTGAGCCCTCTTTCAGTTCTAAGACGGGGATACAGCATCACCCGGAAACTGCCCGAGGGAAATGTCCTTAAAGATACCTCAGGTGTCCAAAAGGGAGATCAGGTTGAAGTGCTCTTGGCGGAGGGGGAAATGACGTGCAGGATAGAAAAAATAGGGGATCTTGAGGGAGAGATGGCCTGAGAGGCCTGGGCCTCCAGGAGACGATTTGACAGTAGGCGTCTATGATTATAGAGTCCTAGGCGGTTGACGGCGCGGAGGAGGAATGGCTGAGAAAAAATTCGAAGAGGCAATGAAGCGGTTGGAGGAGATTGTGCAGGCCCTGGAGGCCGGCGACCTGCCCCTTGAGGATTCCCTCAAGAGCTTTGAGGAAGGGATGGGGCTCGTAAGGTTCTGTTCCGAGAAACTGGAAGAGGCCGAGAAAAAGGTTACACTCCTGGTGCAAGAAAGCGACGGGAGGCACAAGCAGGTCCCCTTTGACCCTGAGGAAGAAAAGGATGCCGAGTGAAGAAACCTTCGATCTGATGTCTTATCTGGGAGAAAAAAAGGCAATAGTTGTCAGGACCCTAGAGACCTGTTTCCCCGATGCCGAAGGACCGACATCCGATCTGATTAAGGCCATGAAATATAGCCTTTTTGCCGGGGGCAAGAGATTGAGGCCCATCCTTTGTATTGCCGGGGCCGAGGCGGTGGGTGGGGCCGAAACCGATGTCCTTCCTGTTGCATGTGCCCTGGAATTGATCCACACCTATTCCCTGATCCACGACGACCTACCCTTAATGGATGACGATGAGCTAAGAAGGGGAAGACCTACATGTCACAAGGTATTCGGGGAAGCAATTGCCCTCCTCGCAGGTGACGGACTGCTGACCGAATCCTTCAACCTGATGACAGCGCCCGAATTGCTAGCCCGGGTATCTCCTGATGTCATCCTCAAGGTTATTGCCCTGATTTCCCAGGCAGCCGGATATCGCGGGATGGTCGGGGGCCAGGCGGTTGATATTCAATCAGAGGGAAAGGCGGTTGATCTTACCCTTATAGAGTTTATGCACACCCATAAGACAGGGGCACTGATTTCGGCCTCAGTGACATCCGGTGCGATCCTCGCGGGCGGAGACGAATCGCAGCTCCAGGCCATCACCTCCTATGGCCAGAAGGTAGGGCTGGCGTTTCAGATCTCCGATGATATCCTGGATGTCGAGGGTGACACTAAGACCATGGGCAAGGAATCAGGCAGTGATGAACGAAAGGGCAAAATCACCTATCCCTCAGTTGTGGGTCTGAGAAGGGCCAGGGAAATCCAGTCGGAACTGGTGAAGGCCTCAATTGAATCCTTGAGGGAATTTGATCACAGGGCAGAGCCCCTGCGTCAGATCGCAAAGTACATTATTGAGAGAAGAAAATGAACGACCCTGAGGTGAAGTATAGACTCCTGGAAAAGATAGATAGCCCTGCAGACCTCAAGGGCCTTTCTATGGACCAGCTAGAAACACTGGCTTACGAAATCCGTCAAAAGATCATTGAGACCGTATCTAAGACAGGAGGGCATCTGGCGCCCAGCCTGGGCGTTGTCGAGCTGGCTATTGCCCTTCATTACGTATTTGATGCCCCCACGGACAAGATCATCTGGGATGTCGGGCATCAGGCCTATGCCCACAAGCTCTTGACCGGACGGAGGGAGCGGTTTCATACCCTCAGGACATACGGCGGAATCAGCGGTTTCCCGAAGAGATCCGAAAGCCTTTACGATTCATTCGATACGGGGCACAGCAGCACGTCCATCTCTGCCGGATTGGGCATCAGCACCGCAAAGGCCCTCACCGGTGAAAAGGGGAAGGTCATTTCAGTGATAGGTGACGGCTCCATGGCTGCCGGTATGGCCTTTGAGGGACTCAACCAGGCCGGACATACTGAGAAGGACCTCATTGTCATCCTGAACGATAACGCCATGTCCATAGCGCCGAATGTGGGGGCCTTCTCCTCTTTTCTGAGCCGTAAGATGACAGGCAAGAGATTTGTCAATTTTCGGAAGGAACTGGAGAATTTTATCAGATCTATACCGGGTGTAGGTGAAAATATTATGAATCTGGTTCGGAAGAGCGAAGATTCTTTCATCACTTTTTTTACACCCGGCATGCTCTTCGAGGCATTCAAATTCAAGTATATCGGGCCAATAAAGGGACACCGGCTTGATCTTCTGGTGGAGGCTTTCAGCAATACACTCCACCTGGAAGGGCCGATCCTCGTGCACGTCCTCACGGTTAAGGGTAAAGGGTACGAGCCTGCTGAAAAGGACCCCGCCCATTATCATGGAGTCGGGGCCTTTGATATCCCCACCGGATCAGTTCCCAAGGGCAAACAAAAGGCACCCCCATCCTATACAGAGGTCTTTGGCGACACCATGGTAGATTTGGCCAGGGAGAACAAGAAACTCTTTGCCATAACAGCCGCCATGCCAGAGGGGACAGGGCTGACGAAGTTCGGGCAGGTCTACCCTGAGAGATTTTTGGACGTGGGGATCTCAGAACAACACGCCGTAACCTTCGCGGCCGGCCTCGCCACTGAAGGGCTCAGACCGGTGGTTGCCATATATTCCACCTTTCTCCAACGGGCCTTTGACCAAATAGTCCACGATGTCTGCCTCCCCAACCTGCCGGTCGTCTTTGCCATTGACCGAGGCGGGCTGGTGGGGGAGGATGGGCCAACACACCATGGTCACTTTGACATTACATATCTCCGGAGCCTCCCAAACATGATCTTTATGGCCCCAAAGGATGAAAATGAGCTGAGGCACATGCTCTATACGGCCCTGTCTCTCCCGGGTCCCGCGGCGGTCAGGTATCCCAGGGGTAACGGGGTTGGGGTACCGCTGGATCCCAAATACCAAATCATTCCCGTGGGCCAGGCAGAAATCCTTAGCGAGGGGAAAGATTTAGTGATTATGGCCCTAGGAAGCACTGTCTATCCCGCCCTCGAGGCGGCCAAGGCCCTAGAAAAGGAAGGGTTCTCTATCGGCGTGGTGAACTGCCGCTTTGTAAAACCGATAGACCCACGCCTGGGAGAGCTTGCCATTGCTACAGGCAAGGCCCTGGTGGTTGAGGAAAATATCAGGCAGGGGGGTCTTGGCGGTGCGATTTTAGAACTCTTCAATGACCTTGGCATAAGGGATATCCGGGTAAGAAGAATCGGATTGCCGGATCAATTTGTGGAGCATGGACCTCTTGCGGTCTTGAGAGGGAAGTATGGGCTTGACGCATCCGGAATCCTGAAGGAGGCAAGAGATCTCTGCAAGGAGACCTGATAAGGCCAAAGTCAGGCTCGACCGAAGCCTGGTTCAGAGGGGCATGGCCGAGAGCCGTGAAAAGGCCAGGGCCATGATAATGGCGGGCCTCGTGGAGGTTAATGGGATAAGGATCGAAAAGGCAGGAGCTCTCATACCCGGCTCTGCCTCTATTGAGCTGAAGCAAGGCGGATCGACATATGTAAGCAGGGGAGGCCTAAAGCTCGAGGAGGCGATCAGGCACTTCTCCATAGACCCCCGAGGGCTGGTCATGCTGGATGTGGGCGCCTCCACTGGAGGATTCACCGACTGCCTCCTCAGGCACGGGGCGAAGAGAGTTATCTCCGTCGATGTGGGCTACGGTCAGTTTGACTGGAAACTCAGGCACGACCCGCGGGTAGAGCTTCTTGAAAAGACAAACATACGCCTCCTCAAACCGGGTGACCTTGAAGGCCCCATCCACGGCGCAGTCATTGATGTATCATTTATATCTCTCAGGCTGGTCGTCCCCCCCGTCTCTGATCTCCTGACAAGGCCTTCCTTTATAATCGCCCTGATAAAGCCCCAGTTTGAGGTCGG
>JAZDES010000086.1:0-2994 GCA_043808585.1 Pseudomonadota bacterium
AGGGGAATAATAGTAACACTTTAGCGTTTTTAAAGAAAGGCAGAGGAGCGCGAGGGTCTTTTTTCCAAAGGACGTAAAGGACGGCATCATTTCAAAGAACGGCAGTGAGGTCTTGAACCGCGTTACGAAACAGCCCCATAAGAGGATGTCCCTATGAAGAGCCCTCTCCCCTGCCTGGCAGAAACTGTATTTAAAGGTAATGGGGCGTGCCACAGGCTGTAAAGAATTTGGGTTACGTCCTTTGGAAAAAAGACCCTCACGGTCTGTCATCTTACTCCTCAGTGTTTTCAAAACGCTAAAGTGTTACGAGGGCTCTAATTCCGTGGGCAAAGGAAAGGAGGAAAAGGAATGGAAATCCAGGGCTACAACATGCCGGATGATCTTTATTACGAAGAGAATCATTTCTGGGTCAGGGAGGAAGGGGACCTCTTGGTTATGGGGATGGATGATTTCGGACAAAAAATGGCAGGGCAGATTGTCTATGTCAAGCTTCCCGATGAGGGCAAGATCCTAACAAGGGGCAAGAGGTTCTCTGCCATGGAGTCAGGCAAATGGCTGGGAAAGGTTCATGCACCGGTCAATGGTGAACTGGTAGCCGTAAATGAAGAGCTGGAGACCAGGCCTGAACTGATCAATGAGGATTGCTACGGCAAGGGGTGGATGTTCAAGATCAAGGCACAGGATAAGGGAGAACTTGAGGACCTTATCCGGGGGCCCGAAGCGGTCGAAAAATGGCTCCTGGCCGATATCCAAAAATACAC
Organism: Pseudomonadota bacterium; assembly: GCA_043808585.1. Lineage (GTDB taxonomy): Bacteria > Desulfobacterota > DSM-4660 > Desulfatiglandales > Desulfatiglandaceae > CAYVMN01. The sequence continues at coordinate 762 of JAZDES010000086.1, forward strand.
CAAGGAACAATAAGGGCAACCAGGACCGTAAGGTCTGCCGGCCCATTTCCAGAGGCTTCGGCTGGCCGCCCCCCGTCACGCTACCTGCTCTCCTCGAAGAGTGGGCAGGGGGATTCGGCTGTTAGCCGAGATCATTACGCCGGCCCTTCCCAAGGACCGGCTTTATGTCCACCACGGGTGTCTGGTCCAGCAATTCCAGGGATTCCACCAATATCCTGGAAGGGGCTTCAATGGTCAATATCCGGGTCTTGTGAAGGCCAATGGGGTTGGGCCTGCTGGGGGACCGGGTAGCAAAAACCCCTGTAAGAGGATTATCAGGATTTCCCCTCGGGTGGACGCGCAATTGGGTTCGGTCGCCCAGGTGCATCCAGCTAAGGACCAGGATTTCATCTCCCACTTCCAGCCCATCTAATCCCTCAGAATATTGAGGTTCTATTTCAATCCATGCCTCGGGCGCCCCTTCATGCTCCTGGTGGGGGCATTGGCTGCGGTCTTTGAGGGAGGACCGGACGAGACCTATTACCCGGATGCTGAATTCAGTAGACCCTTTTTCCTGTGAGTTCTTCTCGATCCCCATGCCCCTCACCCCTTCTTTTCCTCTGCCACTCGAAGACGCCTTGCCAGTATCTGAAGAAGCTCGATTGCGATGGAGGGGTATTTCTTGATCTCCTCTCGGATATTCCATTGGTCCAGGCAAAGGACCTCTGTGTCCTGCATGGCCCTGACACTAGCCGTTCGGGTATAATCATCAAAGATTGCCATTTCTCCGAAATAGTTGCTGGATCTAAAAGTCCCAAGCCGTCTTTCATCCTGACTCCCCAGGCCTTTGATGACCTCAACCTCACCCGAGATAATGACGAAAAGGCGCCCGTCTCGTTCGCCCTCTCTTATTACAATATCCCCCTTCTTGAAGGAGTGATGTTTGGCCTGTTTGGCAATCCGCTTTATGTCTCTATCCTTCATAAGTGAAAATAGAGACACCCTTGATAAGACCTCTGCCTCATCCATAGCTCGGCTCCTTTCCTTATTGAACCATCTCCCGCTCGTTATCCTTCAACCGTGTTCCGGCAAGGTCCAACCTCACGAAGACCCATGGCGCGCCAAACCCAGCCCAGAGTCCCACCATACTATAGCGAACGAATTGAAAAAGCGGCTCGGGCTCAAGCCCTGAGAAGGTCACCTTCAACCCGTGCCAGATAAAGAAAATCCCCCCTCCTCCTACCATGAATCGCAGCACCCTTACCCACCATATGCCGCCGGGGTCAAAACCAGCATACGTCCCTTCCAGCGCAAAGCCAAGACCTATTCCCAGCAAAGTGGCACATGCTGGGATACCGTATTCCCCTGTACCCGGTTGAATCAGGAAGAGGAAGGCCGGCACTATCAGTGCCGCGCCTATTTGCCGACCCAGACCCTTTTTACCGAGCCAATCCCCTACAGCCGGCTCAAACCTGCGGGAGAGCAATAGGATCGCCAGACCCAAAACATAACCGCCCAAGAGGTCGGTGGGAAAGTGCACCCCCAGGTAGATCCGTGAAAGGGGTATGAATACCATCAAAAGACCAGACACTATCCACAGCCATGTACGTCGGAACTCCAAGGCGAGATAGCCCCATACCACAATGGAATTTTGCGTGTGCCCGCTAGGAAAGCCGCCCCCCCAGGCCCTGTATAGTTGCTCCACTTGATGATCAAACTGGAAGGGTCGCGGTTGATCCGCCAATGCCTTAGCGACCAGGTTAATATAGCCGGATAAGAGGAACAAGACGATCAGTCTCATACCGATTCGGCGATCCACACACCAGTAGACGAGAGGCAAGAGGAGCATGAAGAACTCCTTCCCACCCATCGTGGTCAGGACCTTGAACGGTAGATCCAGGGTGGGACTGAATTCCTGGAACCATATGACAATCCCCGCCCCCCAATTCAAGGCATCTTCCATACTCTAACTCTTTCCATGCACTGTACCATCCGTAAGATCTGCCATACCGGTGAAGGCGCCTACTGAGATTTCTTGCTTATCCCTTGCTGGGATGCGGCCTCCTTGTCGGACAACCAGATCCTGTACCCAGCGTCCCTCAGGGCATTTGCTACCTCTTGCACATGGTCATGTCCCCGTGTTTCCAAAACGAACTCCACTTCGGCCAGTTGCAGGGGTAAGTGGGTAAAAGTGCGTTGGTGGTTCACCTGTACGATGTTGGCCTCGGTTTCTCCGATCAATCGGGTTACATCC
>JAZDES010000087.1:0-2361 GCA_043808585.1 Pseudomonadota bacterium
GCGGAAGCGGCTTCACAGCGGGCCTTGAGGATTTTAAACAGTGAAAAACTGGCTTCAGGGGGGATTGTGGCACAGGTCCGACACAGCTTGTGTTCCCTCTGCGAGCGATGTATCGGGGCATGCCCATATGGCGCAAGGAGGCACGATGAGGATCTTCAGCAGATTGTCATTGATGAACTCATGTGCCAGGGGTGTGGTTCGTGTGCCGCTACGTGCCTCAACAGTGCATCCGTGCTTCGGGGTTACAGGGATCAACAGATGTTTCAAGTCATAGATGCGGCCCTGGAGGCCGTCTTTTAAAAGGGGGACAGGGATCGATGACAGCACAAAATCTTGCACCACCAAGCTGGCCTCAACAGTCCTTTTCCGAGAAACTCATGGCCAAGATCCAGGAAAATGTCCAGGCCTGTATGCAATGTGGCACCTGCTCAGGGTCTTGCGCCAACGCCTTCGCCATGGATCTTACGCCTCGCCAGGTGTGGCGGCTGGCTCAGTTAGGTGAGTTGGATGAGATTTTCGACAGCAAGACGTTTTATCTCTGCTCGGCCTGTTACTATTGTACGCTGCGCTGCCCCCGGGGACTCCCCCTGACGGAAAACATGAGTGCCCTTAAGAGACTGGCCGCAGGCCGGGGCATTGATAAACACAAGCAGAGCGCCAACTTCTACCGCACGTTTATGGATACCGTGAGACGTTATGGCCGTGTGAGGGAAATGGAATTTATCAATCGTTATTTCCTCTCCATGAAGAATCCCTTTTTCCCGTTGGGCTTTGCCTCGGTAGGGATGAAACTCATGAAAAAGGGGAAGGTCCCCCTTGAGATACCCAAGCTCTTTGGAAAGGGCAGGTTTGACAGGCTCTTTCGAAAGGTGGAAGAACTGGAGGCACAATCATGAAATATATCTACTATCCAGGCTGTTCTTTAGAGGGTACCGCCCGAGAATACAATGTGTCCACCCGAGCTGCCTTGCAGGCCATAGGTGCGGAATTGGTGGAGCTGGAGGACTGGACCTGCTGTGGGGCCAGTGCGGCAGAGGCTACCAGCTACCTCCTTTCCATGGTTCTTGCAGCCCGGAACCTGGCCCTTGGCGAAAAGATGTCCGTTAAAGGGGACTTCCTGATCCCCTGCAGTGCCTGCTATATTAACCTGAGACGGGTGGAAGACCATATTCAGAAAGATGACTCTCTGATGGGCAAGATCAATGAGGCCCTAAAGGAGGAGAATTTACAATACAAGGGTGGGATTCGAGTTCGCCATCTCCTGGATGTCATCGTCACCGATTTCGATCCTGAAAGAATAAAACCACTCGTAAAGAGGAAACTTACAGGGATGCGCGTTGCCCCTTATTACGGCTGTCAGGCCTTGCGGCCTTACGGTACCTTCGATGATCCCCAAGAACCCAGATCTATGGAACCTTGGATTGAGGCCCTTGGGGCCGAAGTCCATCCATGGGCTGTGGGTGCAAAGTGCTGCGGTGCGGCCCTGATGAACACGAAGAAAGAGGTTGCCATGGAGCTTACGGCCGGACTCCTCCTGGCTGCCCAAGGAGCCGACTGTATCGTTACGGTATGTCCCATGTGCCAGATGAATTTAGAGGCGTATCAGCACCCCATTTCAAAGGAAGCGGGCAAGGATTTAAAAATCTCGATCCTCTATCTCCCCCAGCTCATGGGGCTGGCATTCGGTTTGCCCGAAGAAGATCTAAAGCTGGATCTCAACCTGGCCCTGACCGACGATTTTCGAAAGAAGGTAGGAATCTTATAATTGACGATTGAATGTCCAATGTCAAAGGGTACCAGTTCAGCCACCAAGACACGAAGGCACAAAGAAGGAATATGATGTTTCAATACTTACATGGTATCAAGAGGATTATTATATAACCTTTGTGACTTTGTGCCTTAGTGGCTAAACTATTACGAATATTGGAAGGGTAGATTATAAAAAAATAGAGGAGGTCATGATTCGTGGAGCCTATAACGATTAACCGTAAGGAGAGCAAGTTACGGGTTGCTCCGGAGTGGGCGGATGTATGTTTTACGTGCGGCACCTGTGCCAGCGGGTGTCCGGTGACGGGGGTAGACGGTCTTGATCCCCGAAAAGCGGTCCGGATGGCGGCTCTGGGTCTGGATCAGGAGCTGATTGATTCCCGGTTTCCGTGGATCTGCACTCTTTGTGGCCGTTGTGAATATGCCTGTCCACAGGGTGTGGAGCTTTTGAAGATGCTGCGGCGAGCGAGGGGACTGAGGGAGCGTGCCAAGGTCCCGGGGCCCATTCACAAAGGTGTGGTGATGGATCTGGAGAGGGGGAACAACTTAGGGATTCCGAAGGATGATTTTCTTTTTCTTCTGGGGGATCTGGCC
>JAZDES010000088.1:0-3115 GCA_043808585.1 Pseudomonadota bacterium
GTATTTGAGAACAGGCAATGGTCGGCCACAGCTCTTCATATTTGATGAACCGACCACCGGACTTCATTTTGAGGATATCAAAAAGCTTTTGGCCGCACTTCACAGGCTTGTTGAACAGGGTCATACGGTGCTGGTCATCGAGCATAATATGGACGTGATCAAATCGGCGGACTGGGTTATCGATCTGGGTCCAGAGGGTGGGAATATGGGAGGTCAACTTGTGGCAGCGGGACCGCCTGAAAGGGTGGCCGGAAACCGTCAATCCCATACGGCCGGATTTTTGAGAAAGGCCCTCGCCGGGCGCAAACACCAAAGAGATCGAAAACAGGTGCACCACATGGTTTCAAATGATGTGAAGGCCTCCCCCCATGCAATTGTGGTCAGGAATGCGACCGAGCATAATCTCAAGAACCTGACCCTCTCCATCCCGCGCCAGAAACTTGTTGCCATTACCGGAGTGTCCGGATCAGGAAAGTCCACCCTTGCATACGATATCCTGTTTTCAGAGGGCCAGCGTCGTTACCTGGAAAGTTTGGCCCCCTATGTTCGACAATATGTGAGGGTCCTTGAACGACCACAGGTGGAGTCCGTCTCAGGAATTCCGCCCACCGTGGCCATTGAACAGCGAGTGAGCTACTCAAGCCGCCGCTCCACGGTGGCCACCCTCACCGAGATTTATCATTTCCTCAGGCTCTTATACAGCAAGCTTGGACAGCAGCACTGCCCGGTGTGTGACCGTAAATTGTCCACCATGACTCGAGAACAGATTGCCAATCGGATACGGGATCGATATCGACGGAAAAAGGCATTTCTCCTGGTCCCCAAAATAGCCGGTCGAAAAGGCTTCCACAAAGATTTATTACTGCGTTCCCTTCGAAGAGGATACAGGGAGGCGCGTATCGACGGGGTCATAACGCCTCTTTATGAAGGGATCTCCCTGAGCCGATACCATGAACACACCATTGAATTGGTCGCGGGAAGGCTCCCCGCCAAAGAGCTTGATAAGACAATAGGCAAGGCCCTTGAAGAGGGGGACGGGAGTGTTATCCTCTTTGATGGCAAGGGCCATGAGGAGATATTCAGTCTTCGTGGAATCTGCCCTGTCTGTGGACTTGGTCTTGGGGAACTGGACCCCAGGCTCTTTTCGTTCAATAGCAAGATGGGGGCCTGTTCGATCTGCGACGGGTTGGGAGTGACGGGAGATCTTGGGACGGATAAGGAAAAGGTCTGCACGCAATGCGGAGGAAGCCGATTGAAACCCCAGTCCCTTGCCGTCAAAATCAAAGGATTCTCCGTCTGGGAACTGGTTCAAGTGCCGGCTAAACGGCTCCTTGAGATTCTGAAGGGATGGACCTTTAACTCCCACGAGATCCCCATCGCAGGCCCGATAATTGATGAGATTCTTGTACGGCTTTCCCTTTTGAACCGACTGGGTCTCTCCTATCTTTCCTTGAGCAGAAGCGGCGATACGCTCTCCGGTGGCGAGGCCCAGCGCATCCGCCTCGCGGCCCAGCTCGGCTCCAATCTCACCGGTGCCTGTTATATCCTGGATGAACCCACCATAGGACTCCATCCAAGAGATAATAGCATGCTTCTCGATGCCCTCAAGGAACTCAAGGAACGGGGAAACTCCATCTTGGTTGTTGAGCATGATGAGGAGACCATCCGCAGGGCGGACTATATTGTTGACCTCGGTCCGGGGGCCGCCCATGAAGGGGGGCAGGTCGTGGCCACCGGCAAACTTCATGATCTGAAAAAAGTTCCTGCGTCGATCACAGGCGCCTATTTTAACGGACATCCCCATGAAATCACATCCCGTCTTCGTCCCTACAAGGGGCGGCCCTGCATTAGGATTGAGGGTGCCTCCAAACACAACCTAAAAGAAATCCATGTGACCTTTCCACTGGGAACGCTGATCGGCGTGACCGGGGTCTCGGGCTCCGGCAAGTCCACCCTTTTAAAAGAGACCCTGTATAAGGGGGTACGTCATCGACAGCTGGGTCAGAAATTCGATCCGGGCCATTGCCGGGATATTAAGGGATGGGAAGCCCTCGACCGCGTGCAGGAAGTAGACCATAGTCCCATTGGACGCACCCCCCGTTCAGTCCCTGCCTCCTATATTGGATTTCTATCTGAAATTCGAAACCTTTTGGCCGGAACAGTCACAGCACGGGCCAGGGGGTTTCGGCCTGGCCGTTTCTCTTTTAATCTAACAGGAGGAAGATGCGAGGCCTGCCAGGGACATGGCTCCATTAAAGTAGCCATGAGTTTTCTACCGGATGTCTATATCCATTGTGAGGCCTGCAACGGCCAACGATTCAACCAGGAGACCCTGAATATAACCTACAAAGGGAAAAATATTGCAGAGATCTTAGAACTTACCTTTGAGGAGGCGACACTCTTCTTTGCGCCCATTCCTTCTATCCGTCGAGCCACACAATTTGTCCGTGACATTGGCCTGGGTTATCTGCGTTTGGGTCAGCCCAGTCCAACCCTTTCAGGGGGTGAGGCGCAGCGTATAAAGCTGGCCGAAGAGCTGGCAAGACCCTCTCGGGGTTCCACCCTTTACATCCTGGATGAGCCAACCACGGGTCTACACCTGGCAGACATCAAAAAGCTGATGGATGTCCTTCAGGCACTGGTTGATCAGGGGAACACGGTTGCTGTTATTGAGCACAATATGGAGATTATCAAAGAGGCGGATTATATTATCGACCTCGGCCCTGAAGGGGGTGACGAGGGAGGCCGTGTTGTGGCAACCGGATCGCCCCTCGATCTCCTTGCCCACCCCAATGGATCTTACACGGCAAAATATCTCAACAGATATTTGAATCCACTCTTGTCCAAAAAGGATTTCACCGCGGAGTCTCAAAGAACGCAGAGAAAGACATTTTATCAGAATTTCTGAGAGGGGAATTCTGATAAAGGTATTTGCTTTTTTCCCGAAGGGATCGATTCATAGTATTTTCCCCCCTCCCTGCCCCGTGGAATGCGAAGCCTATTCCTCTGGGGTCAGGGGAAAATACTATAAACAAATACTCAGCGATCTCAGCGGCTCTAGCGAAGCGGGCGGTAAATGGTATTTTCCAAAAGGTACATTAAAAAAATGGAACCT
>JAZDES010000089.1:0-5042 GCA_043808585.1 Pseudomonadota bacterium
GGCGTCACCCTTCTCCACTGCCTCTACGATCTCGATATGTTCCCTTACGCTCTGTTGTGCCCTACCGGCCAGGACCACTGTTCTCAACCTGAGCACCTCAAGATGGACATTTACCGTCTCCATCATACCTTTGAGCACATCATTCTTACAGGCCTCGAGCAGTATGGAATGAAATTCCTTTTCAGCGGCATTGTATTTGAGGAGCCTATCTTCTTCGTCCTTGGCTGACTTGATTTTCCTATGGCAATTCCTCAGTCGTTCAAGTCGTTTGTCCGTCATGTTCTCTGTGGCCAGTCTGGCAACCAGTCCCTCCAACACCTCTCTGACTTGAAGAATATCGATGATCTTCTTCTTGGATTGAGTGACAACATAGGCGCCTCGCCTCGGAACATTCTTCACGATACCTTCTAGCTCGAGGCGAAGGAGTGTCTCGCGGATTGGGGTCCTGCTTACCTGCAGCTGTTTGGCCAGTTTTTCCTCATTTATCTTTTCCCCTGGTTTTATCTTCCTGAGGATAATGAGTTTTTTGAGGACATCGTAGATCTGGTCTCTCAAATTGGGGCGTTCCAGCAACTGTTCCATAGAGTCGACCTCATTTTCAAGATACATGGGAAACCCATCCTTCGTCCCGCCAGAGGGTGCTGCAAGAAGGTTCGATATAGGCTGATTGTATTTTGTATATTGTATACTGGATTATATTTCCAGGCTGTGTCAAGAGGAATGTCTTCTCCCTGCCCATTTTCAACCGCTCGATGAGTGAGATCTAATGTAGAGTCTTCTTGCCAGGGCGCCGTAAACAATCAGTAGCACAAAAACGAAGAGTATCTCGCCGATCCTGATTGTCCTTTCAGGCAGGTCCGGATAGACAATCGGTACCAGATGATGTTGAACGAAAGATACCTTGTAGCCCAATCCCCTCACACTGAGGGCATGCAAGTAATTTTCCAGGTAGGTCAGAGGGCAGTACCAACCGAAGATATTGATGATCAGTGAGAAGATGAGTCCTCCCAGGTGAACAAAGGCGATCTTTGGCCACCTCCAGACAAGGATTATCCCAAACACTATGAACAGGACCCATAGGAAATGAAACAGGATAGTTATGTCTGAAAGCATACCAATCATCATGCCCATCCCCACCCCGATGCGTAAATGGGTAACCGGGTTATCATTGCAGCGCTAAGCACTTTACATGGCAGGCGGGTATTCTGCGGCTCAAGAACGGTCCGCAGGGCGTTTTTCCACTTAAGGCCCTATTCATATAGAACCGATGGCCCTTAGCAGTCTTTTCACGTCGCCGAGATTCTCCTGTATCTCTTTCGGTTTGAGTTCCAGGGTGATCGTCCTCTGATAACCGATCTGTTCGAGTCTTCGGAAGATGCCCTCAAAGTCAATCATCCCTTCACCCACAGGCAGATGGAGGTCGTCAGACACCGAATTCCCGCCGCGATTATCGTGGATATGGACATGTTTGATTCGTTCCGGATAACGGTCCAGGAACCCGAGTGAGGTATTTTCCCTTCCAAGAAGCTGTGCATGTCCGAGATCCAGGGTCACGTTCAGAAGGGGTAAGGCCCTAAAGGCCCGTGAGAGATGGGATGCGGTTTCGCTCAGGTTTTCTAGGCAAACCATGATCTCCATCTCTTTGGCCCTCTCAATAAGCCTTCCAAGGAGCCCGATCTTGTATGCAATTAAGTCGGGGAGTACAAAGCGGGGATCCAGCCAGAAATGGACGGTGAGGAGCCTCATATCCAGTTCCGGCATTATGGAGAGGATGTGCATCAGCTTGGGGAGGTAGACCCTTTCAAGGCCTTCCATATCGTTTGGGTCCCCTTCCCTTGGTCCATGGCAAAGATAATAGAAGCCAAGCCCCTTTTTGGCCTCCTGAAGCCCCTCCTTGAGTTCAACGAATCGCTCGGGGTCTGTAACTGGGATTTCCGCAAACTGGAGCCCGAGTTGCTTCAGACACTCTACATCCTCAAGACTGCGGGCAGTGCCTCCCAGATGGATCCGATCCCCCACTTATCACCTACCTCTAATAATTAAACATCCCGTCTTCATAAATCACGATCCTCTCACCTGTTTTCAGGTGGGCGGTAACGGTCTTTCTCTCTGTGTTCACAAGGTCCCAGTGAAGGGCCGAATCGTTGAAGCCAAGTTTGTTTTTCATCTCACTTGTCAATTTCGAGGGATCCCCGTCATAGGTATCTGTATAGGACATGCCCACAGCCAGATGAATGCTGCCGTAACGGCCACCGAAGTTCTCGTCATAGAGGGTATTCGCCATGAACCGGTTTATCCTTGAAAACCTTTTATCCGTCAGTGAGAATTCCCCTACCTTGTTGGCCCCCTTATCCATGGCCAGCTGTTTGACGGCAAACTCTCCGCCTTTTTGGGCCTCTACCTTTATAGCACAACCTTTCTTAAAGGTGAGACGCACGCCTTTGACATAGTTACCGCTTCGAAAAGAGGGTTGATCGGCATAATAGATCCCTTCTGTCCCGCGCCACTCAGGAGAGATAAAGATCTCAAAGCTGGGTATGTTGTGCCCCGAGATCCCGATCCATCTTCTTCTCTCCCCGGGCGTGACCCTTAGATCCGTGGTCTCCGACTCGACCTGGTAGTACTTCACCTCCATGCTGTTCAGCCATTTTTTGACGTAAGTGGCATTCCTGTAAATGGACTTCCATTCATTAACAGGATCGGCCTTGTCCAGATAGCAGGCCCTGATGATCTGGTTAGCGTATTGCCTGGGGGAAAGCCCGGCCTCCTTTGCCTGCCCATCTGTTTGCACGGAACAGATGGTCCAACCGAAAAGACCTTCGTCTTCCCTCTTCCAGAGGATATCCCGCAATGGCTTTCTCGCGACGATTGCCTTTCCGATCCTTTTTGGGTCAATGTCGCTCAGATGGGTCAGCGATTCAGGGGCCCTAAGGCTGATGTTGCCATTCAGGCTCTTGAAAAAATCCTCTTCCCACGGCCCAATGAAGACCAGCTGTTTGTTGTTGGCCTTTTTGTAAAGATTATGTTCCATTACTGTCGTGGCGCCAAGACGCATTACTGCGTTCATCCCTGAATCCAAGATTCTACCCTGGACAATTTCGGCCAACTCAATGGCTGCCTTGTCAAATTGAACCAGGACAATATCGTTTCTCCTGAACTTCTCCTTCCGTGCAGTCTTCAGACCCCACATCAAGACATCTGCATAATTGTTCATCTGTTTTTTCGTAAGCATCTTAACCCCCCTCTTCATTCTTCACTCTTCATTCGTCATTCTCCACCATGGCAAGCCGCAGTTCCTTCTTAGGAATCTGGGAACGTACCTTTCCATTGATGAAAAATCCAAGGCCCAGGATTCGGTTTTCGGGAAGAGAGAGGATCACATAGCCTTTGGTCAGGTCCAGCTCCAATGGAATTTCTTGGCCTGCCAAAAGCCTTTGAAGCTGCTCCCCCCCAATCTCAACCCTCGCCCTTGTTGCCGCAGTGCCGAAAATCTGAATAAACCGTGTAGTCGGCTTGATAAATCCCCCTACCTTCTGAAATGCCTTCAACCCCACCCTGGATACCTTGAGGGGTGAGGCTGCCACAAGCCGTCGGGTATCTCTCAAGAGGTGCCAGCTCTTATTCCTCCTGAACAAGAGATAATCGTCGAACAGCCTTTCAGGGATTCCAAACCGTTCTTCCAGCCACGAAAAGAGGTGGTTTCGCTCATCCTCTCCTGCCAATTCTGGCCATGAAGAATCCCACTGAATCGAGCCGATGGGGGTAGAACCTGGCCCCTCGCTCGAGTTGTTTTTGGTATTTTTCATCCTTCCACTCAACCAGTCCGGGCTCATAATCAAGGCCCACCTCTATTGGGAGCAGTATTGCATCCCGGTGGTCTAACAAAAAGTTCACCACCGATTCATTCTCTTCCGGATTGTAGGTGCAGGTGGCATAAAGCATTTGGCCATCCTCTTTTAACAGGTCGAATCCCCTGAGGATGATCCTTTTCTGCAATTCAGGGAACCTGGTACTATCTCTGGGCCTGCGGTATGCAACCGAGTCATTTGTCTTTCTAAACCTGCCATCCCCTGAACAGGGGACATCGGCAAGCACATAATCGAAACGTACCTTCAAGGGGAATTCCTGGGCCTGGTACCCCGTTACAACGGCATTCAGGACACCCAGCCTGTCCAGCGTGTGTCCCAGGGAGGCCTGTCTGCTGGGATAAAGCTCGTTTGTAACGATCAGCCCGGTGTTCTTCATGAGATCTGCCACGTGAGAGGCCTTCCCTCCCGGAGAAGCACACATATCAAGTACGGATGACCCATCTCTTACTGAGAGGGCATATGCAGCAAGACAGGAGGTGAGTGCCTGAGGATGAATGTAGCCCAAGAAGTACTCAATCAGATTTCCGGGAGATTCCAGACCAGGCACAAGATACAGGGTATCATACTCTTCACTTGATCTCTTGAGACAGACCCCCTTTAGCTCCAGCGAACGAACCAGGTCTACCGGCTCAATCATCAATTGATTGACTCTGATATGAGTAGGAAGGGGCCTGCGGATGCTCTCCAGAAACAGGGAAAACTCTGGAATGACTTCACGGTAATGATCGAAAGCTATGTCATTTCCCAGCATGGTACCCCGCGCGCTCCTCAATAACCCTTAATTATTCTACCCATGTGATCCGCTGACCTGGGCCAAGTCATTTAAACAGATAACTCTCTGAGTTAGCGGAAATTATCCACTCAATTAAAATCTCACAAATACGAAGCACTAAGCACGAAATTCGAAACAAATACGAATGACCAAAACCTAACATCCAAAACGCTTTGAAATGCCAGCAGATATGTAATAGCTCAATAACTTGGGAAATGACTCATGGATTCCCGCTTTCGCGGGAATGACGAATTTGGGTAAGTGCCTGTCATTCCCGCGAAGGCGGGAATCCAGAAACAGGCTATAGCAAAGCATTCACCCCTATTTGTTGAGAAGATGCGCAGAGATTTAAGTATCCGGAACGCTTCGGTCATTTGACATTCGAATTTTAATATTGTTTC
>JAZDES010000090.1:0-2091 GCA_043808585.1 Pseudomonadota bacterium
GCATCAGGGGTCCTGTTGTTTTCATTGACCACCATCTGGCTCAGGTAAATAAAGGGCTGGAAGACCTTTGATCCCTTATACCTGTAATATTCAAACACGCCTTCAGGATTCACGTCAGGGTCCCACATGATGTCGGTGTTATAAAAGTTCATTTTAAATTTTCCGGCCCCGACCCCCAATCCCTTAAGCCAGTTCGGCTTGTATTCGGCATAGGCCCTTGCTATATAAATCCCCTTGTCATTGAAATCTTCGCCAAAAGTCGCATTGGTTGTGGTGGCTTCCCGATTGGTGTCCATGTTGGTGGTTACCATGAAATAGGTGGCTATCTCGTCTGTTATAGGTGCGTCAAGATAGAGTCTCACCCTGAACCTGCCCCTGTCGCGGGGGTCCTGTTTTCCTTCGGTGCCATCGTTGTTCAACATTCCCCGGTCCCAGAGCCTCTCATATCGGAGTCTGAGGTCCCCATAAATCTTGATCCGCTGGACCCATTTGGGGAGCCATTCACGCCAGGATTTCTCTGCTTCCTTTGTTTCAACCTTGACCGCCTTCTGGATTTCTTCCTTCTGGGCTTCTTTGCCTTTTTCAATCGACTTCCTTTGATCCTTGAGTCCCTGCTTTAACCTCTCAATCTCCTTTTGCTGCTGTTGGATGATATCGCTCAGGTCGTTGAGCCGCTTCAAAACATCCTCAGTCGTTGCCGGAAAGGCCGGGTGACACCAGAAAATCAGGAGCGCGACCAACGACCCTAACCCAATTACCTTTAGCCTCCTTTTCATATGCTCCTCCTTTGATGAGTTCTCATAAAAGCAGTAATTTGCCTACACAGAATCGGGTTTATCCTTTTTTCTTGGGACCCTTCGGAAACACGTCAAAAACCGATGAAGGCGATTCCACTACCTTCTGGATCTTATCCTGTATGTCTTTCTTCACCTCATCATCTTTTTTCCCCCACGCCCCCTCTATCTTGTCCACCAATTCATCAATCTCACAGGGCTTGCTTAGATAGTCGTAGGCCCCTAATTTGATTGCTTCCAAGGCGGTGTCAATGGAACCGTGGCCGGTCAGGATAAGGGTTTCGGTAAAGAGCCCTAACTTCCTTATCTCTCTCAATGTGGTGATTCCGTCCATCCCAGGCATCTTGAGGTCCAGTACAACCACATCAAAATCTTCATCTTCAAGTGCCCGGATAGCGCTGTTGCCGTTATTCACCGCAGTGACCTTATACCCCCTGGTGGTCAACAGCTTTGACATGTTGCCCGTGAAGACGATTTCGTCGTCTACCAATAGTATTTTTGATCCTTTCATTTTCGTCCCTCCTTGCTCTATACTGCATTCTCTCTGCCCTATGCTCCTGCCTTATGCCCCATGCGCCATCCCCCCATACACCATGCCCTATGCGCTATGCTCCATGCCCTATGTTCCATGCCCTATGTTCCATGCCCCATCCGCCATGCCTCATCCGCCATACGCCCATGTCCTATGTCCCGTCCGCCATCTCCTCCTGCAGATCCGCAGGCAGCTCCAAAGGGAAAAAGATCTCAAATTCAGTCCCTTTGCCCCGCTCACTCCTGACGGTGACATTCCCTCCCAAACGTTTGATAATGCTGTAACATATGGAAAGCCCCAATCCGGTTCCCTTGCCCACCTCTTTGGTGGTAAAAAACGGATCGAATATCTTGTCTAATATTTCCTGCGAGATACCTGAACCAGTGTCAGCAAATATGAGCCTCACCCCTTTATTTTGGTCATCGGTCCGGGTGATGATGCGGACGGTGCCATAGGGCATCCCGGCGTGGGCATCTATGGCATTGGTGATCATGTTCAGGAAGACCTGCTGGAGTTGAGACGGATCGGAAAGAATCGGCGGCAGGTCTTTATCAAAGTCGGTAAAGAACTTGATGCCGCTTGTCTTGGCTTCTCTTTCCATAAGTTCGACAACCTCCTGGATGAACGCATTGAGATTCACGGTCTCAACAATCGATTTGGTACGGCGCGAAAACCTGAGGAGGTTCTGTGTAATCCGTTTGCAGCGCTGCACCTGGAGGTCGAGTTGGGTCAATGAATCGGTCAACTGAGTCATGAATTCCGGGT
>JAZDES010000091.1:0-2972 GCA_043808585.1 Pseudomonadota bacterium
AAGCAGGATGTATACCAGTATGAAGATGGCCAGCTTGTCAATATCATCCATCCTTACTGGACCCCCAAGAACTATTACGCCGGAGGCATTACATTTGAATGGTATCATGATCTGTCGAAACTGCTGTTCTGCGGCAACCAACTTCACTTTTATGATTTAGCCTTGGCTGTAGGGACAGATACAGAGCATAACCCCTCTGTGGAGTTGCGGGGAGAATGGCATTATGAGTTCCTCAATCACTGGACATTCAGCATCAAGGGCCTGATCCATCGCTCCCAACTGTGGGATGCAGAAGGCATCTGGGCCGATATCAGGTATCAATTTTGATGTCATGAAAAATGAGACCCCATACAAACCCGGCAGAATAATCCTCCTGCTCCTTCCGATTCTCTGTATCGTCTTAGCTGTTCTTTATCTTATGGTAAGAACCTTCCTTTTTTTGATTCTGGATTATCAGTGGTATGAAAAGACATTAGCCCTCTTTCTCCTCTTTGCTGAGACCTTCATCATCATCCACGGTATCGGCTATTTTCTCGAGATCTATCACGTCGTCATTCGTGGAAAAGGCCTGGTTCAAGCAGATGATTCCCCACCGCCCCTTGAATCGTATCCACCGGTGGCCATTATTGTATCTTCATTTAATGAACCGTTGGATGTTGTTGAGGATACCCTGGTCACCTTTTATAATCTGACCTACCCCAATAAACATATCTATTTCCTGGACGACACCCGTTATGATCTGCCGGGCCAGGACTCTGAAGAGCGGAAACGCTACAGACAGTCTATTGACGAAATGTGTCAACGTATCGGGGTACGCCTCTTCCGGCGTCAATGGCACGGCGCCAAGGCAGGGATGATTAATGACTTCCTCGATTATATCGAAGGGAAACAAAAGGAGGGGTTTGAATTTTATAATTTCTCGAGCAAAGAGAGGACAGAAAAGGAAAAATATATTGTGGTCTTCGACGCCGACCAAAACCCTTTGCCCGAATTTGTAGAGCCTTTGATTGCAAGAATGGAAGCAAATCCGAAACTGGCCTTTATTCAGACGCCCCAATATTATACCAATTTCGATACCAACCGCATTGCGCGCGCCTCCGGTTTACAGCAGGTGGTCTTTTACGAATACATATGTGAAGGAAAGAGCCTGACCGATGCCATGTTCTGCTGTGGCACCAATGTCGTTTTCAGACGTGAGGCCCTTATGGATGTCGGAGGCTTTGATGAAACGTCAGTGACCGAAGATTTTGCCACATCCTTGAAGTTCCACCTCAAGGGATGGCGATCAGCCTATATCGGCAAGGTACTGGCATTTGGAATGGGCCCGGAGGATCTGGGTGGATACTTTAAGCAGCAGTTCAGATGGGCGCTTGGCACGGTGGGCTTGTTCAGAAAGGTCCTCGGGTTTTTCCTGCGCCATCCCAAGCAACTGGCCTTTGTGAAATGGTGGGAATATTTCCTGTCGAGCACCCACTATTTCATCGGCCTGGTCTTCCTGATACTGATCCTCTGCCCCCTATTATACCTTTTTTTGAACGTCCCAAGCTATTTTGCCAGGCCGGAAATCTATGCCCTATTTTTTGTCCCCTATTTTGTCCTCACCCTTACGATCTTCTTCTGGACACTGAGGCAGCGCAAATATGCTTTCAAAGATCTTGTCCTGGGCCAGCTCTTGATGGCCATTACCTTTCCGGTCTATATCAAGGCATCCATATTGGGGCTGATGGGTGTCAAAGGCACATTCGGAATTACACCAAAGGGCGGGGCCATGCAATTGCCGCTAAAGGCCTTGTGGATCCAGCTTTCAATGGCCGTTTTAAATTTTTCAGCGGTCATATGGGGCATCAACAGGCTGATTTATGAACAGGAGCCCGCGGTTGCCCTGGTAGTCAACATGTGCTGGTGTCTCTACCATTCTTTGATACTGTCTTCTGTACTCTATTTTAATAACCCTGAGCAGAGCTGATTCCATGACAGGCAAGCATTACTGGCTTCTACCCTGCCTTTCTGTCATTCTCCTCTTTCCATCGCTCCTGCGGGCTGGGTCACCCCTTTCCGTTTCAGGGCCCCTGTTTTTCGGTGTGGCCCTTGACGGGTGTCCCATTACCGGGGCGCAAATGAAAGCCGTTGAGGAAGACATTGGGGTATCCCCCGGGATTGTGGTTTTTTTTCTTCAGTGGCCTTCCGAGACGAGTCAGGGATCTCACTATTTTCCTGGGGATAGCCTGGATGCCATCTGGAATACGGGCGCCATACCCTGCCTCACCTGGGAACCGATGGTTTACAGAGAGGGTCATGAGGTCATGGTCCCCTGTCAGGCCATCCTCAACGGCGCCTACGATCCCTATCTGCTGGGATTTGCCAAACAGGCCGCATCCTGGAAAAGGCCGTTCATGATACGATTCGCCCACGAGATGAATATCGAGCGATATCACTGGGGAACGAAGAAGTCAGGATATGGCCCTGAAAGCCCCCACGTCTACAGGCGCATGTTCAAATATGTGGTGACCCTGTTTCAAAAGGCCGGTGCGCAGAATGTGTTATGGGTCTTCTGCCCCAACTCGGAATCGGTGCCCAACGCCTCTTATGATCCAGGCGCCTCCTGGAACCGCATCGAAGACTACTATCCCGGCGACAAGTACGTTGATGTTCTGGGAATTGACGGGTATAATTGGGGGACGACCCAGACAAAAGCGAAAAACGGATGGGATAGCCAGTGGAAAGAGTTTGCGGCCATATTCCGCCCTGCCTGGGAAAAGCTGCGGCAATTAGCTCCGGACAAGCCCATTTTTGTATTTGAGACAGCGAGTGTGGACCAGGGCGGAGACAAAGGCCTGTGGATCAAAAACGCGTTCGAGACGGCCAGGGCATGGAAGCTGAACGGACTCGTATGGTTTCAGGTAAAGAAAGAATATGACTGGCGGATAAACAGCGGAGGGGGTGTCTCATATAGAGGCATCCTGGAGGCAACC
>JAZDES010000092.1:0-6897 GCA_043808585.1 Pseudomonadota bacterium
TCTCCGCAAGATGCGAATATGTTTTATTTAAGTTAACCAATTTGATTCATTAGCAATAAGCCCGCCCTGGCGCGACATGTCGGAATGAGCAAAAAAGCTTGCCGCATGAGCCAAATGAGTGAATAAGCGAGTAACCGAGCACGCCAGGTCTGGGCCAGGGGTTTCAGGTGTCGGGTGTCAGGGTTTGGGCTTTCGGCTCGCAAGGCCTCCAACTCGGAGAGGTTCACTGAAACCTGAACACTGGTCACTGAACACAGGACCCTGTTTTGGTTGCGGCCGAAGGCCTGCATTGGGGTGTTCGAACTAAGGGAGACCAGCGTTGGTGGGACAAGAGGCATATATAGAGAGTTTTGAACTAATTCAAATGATTGAGGGATTCGTAAAAACCCGAAGTCTTTCTTTTTCAGTCATTCCCTTGAAAACGGGAAACCAGGAATCGCGCCTTTGACGGGACTGGACTCCTGCTTTCGCGGGAGGGACCGTCTGGGAGGCTTTTTGCGAGTCCATCAAATGATTGAAATATTAGAGTTAATACAGGGTAGGTAAGCCGGGTTATTTCATGAAGTCCTACCGGCTCAAAGAGAAAGGAGAAATACATGGGATCGAGGAGCAAGGACAGCAGGCTGGATCAGAAGGCCTACTGGAAAGAGAGGTTAGATGAACGTTTATCACTCTTGGCTGACAGGGGGCTGGAACCGGAAAAAATAGCCAGGGACGGAGGCGTAAGGAAGATCCGGGCCGAGATCAGAAAGACTGGAGCCAGGCTAAAGGTCATCTCCGACTCAGAGCAAAAGACAGAAGACATGGCCAGGAGCAAGGCCGAAAAGGTGGCTAGGCCGAAAAAAGAAAAGGGCAAGGGGGCGGAGGAAGGGGGTACTGTTGTCAGCAAACGCCAGCAGAAGAAGAAGATGAAGAAGATCGAAAGTAAGGTCAATGCCTCATGAAAAGGCAGTGGAGCGGATTAGAGTAATAAGCGGTCCTTCTGTGTCGAACTGTAAAACTTCTTGCAATTTTTTGACAAATCTGATAAAAATAAATGATTTTTTGGATTTTAAATTGATGGTTTCGTAAAAAGTCCCCAAGACCGTCACCCCCGCGAAGGCGGGGGTCCAGAACTGTTTGATTTTACTGGATTCCCGCTCCCCGCTTTCGCGAGGACAGGCCCCGCGGGAATGACGAAAACGGGTCATTTCGGACTTTTTACGAGATTGTTAAATTATGTTCTGAAAACTCCAGTTGGCAATTATGACAGTGCGTGGTGCTAAATCTTGTCGAAATGAAATAAGGGACTCCTTCTGTCTCAAGAGGAGGCAGTCCTAGCGCATTCGTGCTGGAACCGAGGGTCATATATGAGGGGAACCATCCATGCAGGTCTTAGGATTTTTGGAAGAGGCAAAGCCAAGAAGGTAAGTAGGCCCGAAAGCCCTATTATTCAACCAGCGCCAATAAAGGGCCCCTTGCCTGGGGGCCCCCTTTTCACGGTGGAACGGCTAGCAGAGGCTATTGCCAAGGCAAGGGAACATTTCTTATCCATGCAACACCCAAAAGGGTATTGGGTGTTCGACCTGGAGGCAGATACTACCATACCCTCCGAATACGTCTTACTTAACCGTTTTCTCGGGCGGGAGATACAGCCTGGGCTTAGGGAGGGACTGCACCGATACCTTACAGGCAGACAGCTTGATGACGGGGGATGGCCGCTGCATAATGGTGGCGCGGCTGACATAAGCGCTACTGTCAAGGCCTACTTCGCCTTGAAGCTGCTGGGCAGCCGCCCAGAGGAACCTCACATGGCCAAGGCCCGCCAGCTTATATTGACCCTGGGCGGTGCGGCCAAGGTGAATGTCTTTACCCGCATTACCCTGGCCCTTTTTGGTCAAGTACCGTGGCACACCGCTCCTGCCATGCCTGTTGAAATCATGCTCCTGCCCAGGTGGTTTTTTTTCAACCTCCACAGAGTCTCTTATTGGTCCCGGACCGTGCTCGTGCCTTTGCTCATCCTCTATGCAAAGCGGGCTGTCTGCCGGTTGGGCCCAGAGGAGGGCGTGGCTGAGTTATTCTTAGATCCTCCTGAGAAGTTACGCCACTTGGATCATTTCATCCCGAAGAAATTAAGGAAGAACTCATTTATTATATTAGATCGGCTTTTAAAGCTGGCGGACCCCCTAATGCCGGCTGGCCCAAGGAAAAAGGCCCTGAAGCTGGCTGAGCAGTGGACCGTAGAGCGGATGCAGGGAGAAGGGGGCATTGGGGCCATATTTCCGGCCATGGCTAATGCCGTAATGGCCCTGCAGGTTCTTGGGTATCCCGATGACCATCCTGACGTGGTGCGGGGGGTGAAGGCCATAGAGGATTTGGTTATCGCCCGAGACGGGGAGGCATTTTGCCAACCCTGCGTCTCTCCCATCTGGGATACGTGCCTGGGCCTTTCCGCCCTGTTGGAGGCCGGGTTGCCCGCAGATCACGAGACCGTGAGCACTGCTGTTGAGTGGTTACTCAAGAAACAGATCCTGGTTCCCGGAGACTGGTCCTATTTATCGCCAGTTCTAGAACCTGGAGGTTGGGCCTTTCAGTTTGAAAACGTCCTCTATCCCGACGTGGATGACACTCCTATGGTGTTTTTGGCCTTGCTGCGTGCCGGCATCCTAGATAAAGAAAAATATAAGGAAAGGGTCGCAAAGGCAGTGAACTGGGTCATTGGTATGCAAAGCTCAGATGGTGGCTGGGGCTCATTTGATGTTGACAACAACCACCTTTACCTCAATGACATTCCTTTTGCCGACCACGGTGCCTTACTGGATCCGAGCACCTCTGATTTAACCGGTCGATGTGTGGAGGTTCTCTCAATGCTCGGATATGGCAGAGATTTCCCTCCCATTGCCAGGGCCCTCCAATTTCTTCGAAAGGAACAGGAAGATTTCGGGGCCTGGTTCGGGCGCTGGGGGGTAAATTATATCTACGGCACCTGGTCAGTGCTTACCGGGCTCAAACGGGCCGGTGAGGACCTCTCCCAGCCTTATATTAGAAAGGCGGTTGAATGGCTTAAATCCTGCCAGAACCCTGATGGGGGATGGGGGGAGACCTGCCTCTCTTATAATGACTCTTCATTCGCAGGGAAAGGGGCAAGCACCGCGTCCCAGACCGCCTGGGTCCTCCTCGGGCTCATGGCTGCCGGTGAAGTGCAGAGTCCATCGGTCCAGCGTGGTGTCCATTACCTCCTGAGTACCCAAAACCCCCAGGGGGGCTGGGATGAAGATGCCTTCACCGGGACAGGGTTTCCAACGGTCTTTTATCTCCGCTATCATGGCTACGGACAGTATTTCCCCCTATGGGCCTTGGGTGTGTACAGGAGACTCCGAACAGGCAAGTTGACCCTCCAGGACCGGTTCACCCTTGAGAGCCCAGCTGATCTTTCCCTGCCTGCGCTGAAATAGCTCATGAAACCTGTGCTGGGCCTTGTTGTTGCACTCGAGGCCGAGGCCCGCTCCTTAATGGGATCAAGGCCATGGGAGCGAGGGGGAGGACACATATTTCTTCGCTCTCGCCTCCAGGACGGCACGGATCTCATGTGCGTGCGTTCAGGCATTGGGATCCAGAAGGCCCGCACAGCTGCAAGGTGGTTAGTAAGTGAGGGGGTTGCTGCCCTGGCCGTCCTGGGCGTTTCAGGAGGGCTGGGACCCCGGTTGAGATCGGGGGACTTGATTGTGGGGCAGGGAGTGCTTGAAGAAGGTGCCAAAGGGTGGAATTGCGTCTGGAGAGGGAATCCCAAACTCGTCGGATCAGCCTGCGCGGCGCTGAGGGCGGGAGGCCTTAGCGCTCATATGGGTACAGTGATCACTGTCCATAGGGCGGCCCTAAGCACGGAGAGGAAGAGATCGATATACAGGCAAACCCAAGCCTTAGCCGTGGACATGGAGAGTTCGGCTGTTGCCAGGACAGCAAGTGAAGCAGGTCTATCGCTTTTGGTCCTGCGAGCGATCTGCGATAGCTCTCAGCAGAACGTATCCGAAGACCTCTCAATCTGCCTGGACCAAGACGGAAGTGTTCACTATTCCCTTCTTATGGGGAAGCTGTGGCGCAACCCTTTACTGGTTGTACAGTTGCTATGTACCAGAAAGCGGTTTGTCAGGGCCCTGAGGGGCCTCAGGAGTGGTTGGGGGATAGAGGTCGCGAATCGCCTCCCAGCCTTGCTTGTCTCACCGGACTAGAGGTCGGGGACTGATCAGCACAAGACATTTTCTGAATCTTTCACATGAGATCCGAATCGCCCGCGTAGACCGACCGTCAGGGCCTTCAGGGGGTTATTAAACGAATCCATTACTGCAGTGGGCTCAAAGCCCGTATGGATCATACAGTTGGCGCAGCGGGGCTCTTTGCCAACCCCATATCTTGTCCAATCCGTAGTCTCCATCAATTCCCTGTAAGTTCCCGCGTAGCCATCATTGAGGAGGTAGCAAGGTCTTTGCCATCCGAAGATGTTGTACGTTGGATTTCCCCAGGGGAGGCAGGTATAATCTTGATTGCCGGCCAAGAAATCCAGATAAAGGGTGCTGTGGTTGAATTTCCAATTCCTCCCTTTTCTGAGGAGGAACAGATTACGAAAGAGGGCCTTGGTACCATCACGTCTTAGAAAGTGCTTCTGATCAGAGGCGTTTTCATAGCAAAACCCCGGAGATATTGTCATGCCCTCGACCCCCAGGGTGGAAATAAAATCGAACAACCGGGCTGCGCCCTGGGCCGTTTCTCCATCAAAGATGGTTGTGTTAGTGGTTACGCGGAAGCCCTTTGATAGCAGCAGGCGGATAGCTGATATTGCTTTGTCGAATGCGCCTTTGCAGCTCACACGAGCATCATGGGATTCATACAGCCCATCTAAGTGGACATTAAAGGTCAAGTAAGGGGATGGCTCGAAATCGGCGACCATTTTTTCCAAGAGGAGCGCATTGGTGCATAGGTAGACGAACCTCTTCCGAACCGTTAGCTCATGAGCGATGATATGGATATCTGGATGAAGCAATGGCTCTCCACCTGCAATGGAGACAACGGGTGCGCCGCATTCCTCAACGGATCTCACGCACTCCTGGACGCTCAGATGCCTGCGCAAGACCTCGTCAGGATAAGTTATCTTCCCACATCCCTTGCAGCGGAGATTGCATCGGAACAAGGGTTCCAGCATCAAGACGAGCGGAAACCGTCCGTTGCCCGTAAGCTTCTGCCGGGCGATGTAGGCGCCGATCCGCGCCTTTTGGATCCCTGGTATGCTCAAATGTAAACCCTCAAGGTCTCTTCTGTCATCTATTGGTTCAAAAAATGAACCGCCATTCCAGCTGGAACAGCCGATTTTCTACGAAGGGAGTTTAGAAAAATGAGAATCGCGTGTCAAGCAGAGGAAATTTCGTGGCTGCCATTTTTTAAATATGACCTGTCTTTCCAATTAGAGCCTTTCCCTTGCCATGACCAAATTGCAGAGGACCATGTCATGGCAAGGTATAGGGTACCTATGAGAGGCATGGCGGCTGCCCACCATCCTGATAGACGATAAAATTTGAGGGTTGGAAGGTAGGTTAGGGCCATGCAGGCAAGGGCAAGCAGAGAGATGATTCTTGCGACTGAAGAGGGAAATAATAATAAACCCAAGACTGGAACCCAGAATGCAAGTATCATCAGGGCCGTGCATAACAGGAGGAGGAGGGTTGAGTAATGGAGTTGGGTGAAGGCGGTCCGTGCTACCATCTTCCAGATGGTCATGAGATGATTGTATGGTCGCAGGCTTTTTGCCGAATGGGTAAGACCAATCCATGTCCTGTACCCGGATGACTTCACCCTCTTTGCCAGGGCGCAATCATCGATCAGGTGACCGCGCAGTGCCTTGAAGCCGCCAATGCTATCGAGGGCCGCTTTTTCCATGAGGATACATCCCCCTGCGGCTGCGGCAATTCCTGGAAAGGCGGAGTTGGATAAGCGGAAGGGATAGATCAGCTTGAAAAAAAAGATAAAGGCTGGCATCAATAGACGTTCCCAGAAAGTAACCATCCGGAGGCCCGCCATTAGAGAAATAAGCTGAATGCCATCTTGCTTCATCTTATTTCGAAGTTCAGCCAGGATTCCAGGTCCCAGCTCAATGTCGGC
Organism: Pseudomonadota bacterium; assembly: GCA_043808585.1. Lineage (GTDB taxonomy): Bacteria > Desulfobacterota > DSM-4660 > Desulfatiglandales > Desulfatiglandaceae > CAYVMN01. The sequence goes on from JAZDES010000092.1 coordinate 6,130, forward strand.
GTCCATTAGTAGGAGAAGCGGCGTGTCAACGTACCTGATCCCCTGCTCGAGCGCCCAGAGCTTTCCGCTCCAGCCCGCTGGCGGAGGCTCGCCCGGAATGATGCGGAGGTTATGGCCGGCCATTCCCTCTGCTACCCGGGCAGTACTGTCTGTGGACGCGTCGTCTATCAGGATGATATCTAGATGAGCCCCCTGTGCCAGCAACCCTGAGAGGGAGGCCTCAATTACCTCAGCCTCATTGCGCGCGGGGATAAGGACCGTGATGTGACTCAGGTCTTCCTCTTCAGCTGGGGCGGGAGGGGAATCCAGAGACTGGCGCGTATCCCAGGGTCGCCATGGAAGCAGCAAGATGATCAGCCAGACCGATGCCCCGGCTATGGCGAGAGAACTCCAGTTCAATTAGTATAGCCTATTTGATTAAAATCTACTTTTAATAAGATTGACAATCTCGTAAAAAGTCCGAAATGACCCGTTTTCGTTATTCCCGCGAAGGGGGGAATCCAGTAAAACCAATCATTTCTGGATTCCCGTTTTCGTGGGAGTGACGGGCTACGTGGTTTTTTACGAGTCCATCAAGATTAGTTCGATTTCGCGAAAAAGGCAATAGTTAGGGATGTTAGACGACCAGGAATTTCGCAAATTGATCGACCACCTGGGCCTTTCGTGGAAGGGCTACCGCAGGGTCAGAAAGGGGGTGAAGAAAAGGGTTCGGAGGCATATGCGGCTTTTGGGATGTCAGGATATTACCAGTTACCTCCTTAAAATGGG
>JAZDES010000093.1:0-4589 GCA_043808585.1 Pseudomonadota bacterium
TGACAAATTTTCAGGACTTAATCCATGAGCCGTGAGCATTAATGCGGGAATCTTTTTGCGCGTGGCAATCTCTAACAGGTCAAAACCTCTGACGCCCATAATATCCAGGACAGCGGCATCATACACCTTGCTCTCTAAGAGTTTCTTGGCCGATTCAAATGTGGAGGCGGTTTCAATATCGCACTCATCAAGGGTTTCTGCTAAGGTCTCTAAGATATCCGGTTCGTCATCCACCAATAATATGTTCTTGCCTTTCAAAATATCCGTTGCCATAATGCCCAGCCCTCCCTTTTTTGAAATGATTACATTCAACCTAACCCGGATAAACCGGAACTAAAGAGGCCTCGCGCAAAGAAAAACAATGAAAAACTTTCTTGTGCTTTTTGCACAAGATCTAATTGTTAACTGTCTAACGGTGAAATACCGAGCGTTGATCTATTGAAATTTCAGCGTGCTCCTTTCAGGATGTCCTCAAAACGATCTAAGAAGGGCTCGGCCGTGGTCTTTGAAAGTTCATTCAGCCAATACCGGATGTAGCTGAGATCCATTTCCGGATTCTTGATGAGAACACCCCTCACATCCTCCATGTCACGCGGTCTTCCCGCAAACACCTTGTGTATCACAAGGTCTTCGGCCGACGCGAATTTCACAGCAGCGCCTGCAATTTCCACGGGACGGACCCGTTTCATGGCCTGGTGTTCATACGGTGAAAAAGAAAAGATGAAGTCGACACGGATATCGTTTTCATGATTTCTACACGGAAGCACCATTGTCTGGAGAGTGAAGTCGTGGGGCTCCACAAGGGGTTTCAATTGAATAGCGTCAATCATTTCCAATATTTGATCAAGCCTTTCCGTGGTGATTCCCAGGGTGATATCAATGTCGCGGGTCAAACGCGGTTCTCCGTAGAGGAGGACCGCCTGGCCCCCTATGACCATGTAAGGGATGCCCCGTCGATCCAGTTCTAAGGCCATCTTCTTAAGAAGCTTTTTGAACATTAAGTACACCTGCGAGCCGGATATCTACCTCAATCCCTTCCAGCGGGTCTTTCAGGGGGAAAACGCCAAGAGCGTTGGCTTCACGATAAAGTCCTTCAAATACGCGAAGATTTCGGAAGTAATCCGGCCGAGATGCCTTTATCTGGGCCTTTTTAAATTCATCTACCAGGAGCGGATTTTGAATCATCTGGCACATTCCTCTTTGAATGCCGTTTTGGATCAACTGAACCTTATAAAAGCTCAGTTAAGTTTATCCTTATCCTCTTGATTTGTCAATCAAATGCCAAGGAGAAACTTAGGGGCATAACTTAATATGTGAGGGGAAACGCGTCATTGGTAGCCTTGAGTCATGATCGGAATTCGGAGAGGGAAGAATGGCCGGACCTTTTTTCAAGGCCTGGTTGCCTCACAAGGAATAAAGGTTTTTCGACTCGCGTCACTCTTGTTTTATCTTAACCACAGCACCCTCTTTCGCATGAAACCACCCGCTCTGTATCTTCACTGTGGGGGCCTTGAATGTGACGTTCGCGCCGCTTTGAATAATCACATCTTTGCCAATCGTAATCGATTCAGTAGCAGTGCATTCGCACGGGGTCAGTGAATCAAATGTCTTGTTTTCAAGCACACGGTCTACCTCAGCCTCTGAACACTGAGAGCACTGGGGCAGGTCAATAAGTCCATCCGGAGGGAGCGGCAGTATACGACCGGCTGACGATACCCCGGTGTTAGGGCCTACCTTGCAGAGGAAACCGGGAGGTGGTTCCTCGTTATCCCTGACGGACGATTTCCGACCTGCAGAGCCCTTGTCCAATACTGTAGCGCTTGAACTGCTGGTTGGCGGGAAAAGCACTCTGACATCATCTGCCAGGACCTTAAAGTAATAACCGGTCCCGTGCTGCAAGGGGTAGTCAGCGGTTTGCCGCTTCTCATAACCTGCATAGGGCCCGCTGCCGGTATATTCCCATACGGATGTCTGGGTCAGGTCGTTGGCATCGTTTGTGATGGCATAGGTGTGTGTTCCGTCAGAGACTGTGATACTGCCCAGATTGATGTCGGTGTTGGGCCACGGAAGGGCGATCATGTGCCATCCGGGTCTCAGTCTTCTCTCATAGTTGGTGTTCTGGGGACAGAGCGCCCCTTCAAACGGGACCGTGTTGTCATAGAGGGTGATGATCCAGAGGCCGATGCCGGGAATAATGTCTAAAGATGCAAAATCCGTGGAGTTCAGCTCAACAAAGCTGCCCTCATACAACCCAAACACCCGCCAGTGGTAGGGATCGTAGGGTCCCAGAACACTTTCCATCTGTTTGAGCAGGTTGGCGCCTGACCCCATGTAAAAGGGAGGGGTGAATATCCGGTAGTCGGTCACAACCCCTGTCCCTTTCGGGAGGGTGTAGTCGTTTATGGAGAGCGGGTGGCCGGTGATGGTGCGTAAAGATGTAAAAGACATATTGTTTGCGGCAGTGTCACTGTCAGTTACAACAACCTGCCATTTGTACGAGCCGTAAGGCGGTCTGGGTAGGTCGTCAGGTCTTGTCCATGATGTTTCCGTGCTGTAAGGCGATTCATACCAGATGATCTGCGAATTATAATCGCGTATGCGAACTTTGTAAAGGAGGGGACGGGGGTCGGACACCGGATCCCATCTGTATGTGCTGCTTGTGTAAGCGTAGGCGTTGGGAGCGGGGGACATGGAGGCCTCGGAAACCTTTGGGACAGGGTTGTAGGTGAAGTCATGGGTCTTGGTGTCCGTATGTGAATCCTTGTCCGATAACTCAAAGGTGTAGGTTCCGTCAGGCATGGGTATGGGCCCGCCTCCGCTGAAGGATGCATAGAAAACAGGCCTCTGGAAAAAGAAGTTGCGGCTTTTGTAGGAATATACGGTCCCGTTCGGCCCCGTAATATTGAAGGAATTGATGTCCCAGGGCGCGAGATTAATACTGCGGGCCGCAAACCAGTTCATCGGGTAATCAGGGGTGGTAAAAGACATGCCAACTTTATGGCTCAGGTCGGGAAGCCCTTTTGTGCCGGTGTAAAAGTAGAGGGTGTTGCTGTAACGCCGGTTCTGTCCGGTTGCGTCGTTGACCCGGACATACCAGTAGTATGGGGTATCGGGCTGGAGCCATCCTTCGGGGATGGTCACCGAGGCGCCTTCGGTTTCGGTCGTGTACCATATGGCCTTACCGTCATAGTCCCAGATAAAGGGCTGGTAAGTGCCTGCCCCGGAAACCGGGTCCCAGGTGAGGGTAGGCGTGGCCGTCCCCACATAGGCCTGATTCCCCATTCCATTTACCAACATGGTGGATGAATCCACCTGTGGCACGGTGGAGTCATAGGTGAAGTCCCTCGTTACAGTGGCTGTGCGGCCGAGACTGTCGGTGACCACGAAGGTATATGTGCCGTTGTCTATAACAGATGATACATTAACCTGATATGAGGTGGCAAGTTGTCTGAATGGAGGTTGAAGAACCCCTAAGTTGAAGGTCCCGGAAGGACCCGTAGCAGTAAAGGAGGCCACATCCTCCGGGCTGGGACCGCTGATGCGTGCCCAAAAGGCCGTGCTGATAGATCCACTTGCAGAATGTGACGAAAAGAGGGCGCTGGAAGTAATTACCGGTCCCGGGTAGGTGGCCGCTGAGGGGCTTAGAGAGAAATTGATTCCTGACGTATTCTGCTCTGAAGTGACGGTCACGGGCCCGGCCTGGTCGCAGGCGGTAGCGGGCCCACCGCTGTTCCACCAGTGGTTGGCATAGTGCTGGGGGGAGGTGCATGCGGCCCGGGTCTTGATATAGTAGGTCTGGGGGGGGAGGTTAGAAATAGTGTAATTTCCGCTGATGTCGGTTTGGGCAGATGCGTATGGACCGCTCGCGCACTGGTGTCTATAGGCATCGACGCACACGTTTTGAAGCGGCGAGCCCCCGCTTGTGGTGACTGTCCCTGAAATAGAGCCGTAATTTCCCATGGAGAAGTTGATGTTAGGGGTGGTCTGGCCTTCGGTTACCCAGATGGCCGTGGCCCAGTTGGAGTCGTAGCTGTTGTTGTAGTATTCCGTGAGATAACCGGCGCCCTCGGCCCTAACCCTGGCATATCCCGGTAGAGCCGCTATGGTGTAGGTGCCGTCTGACTGGGTATTGTTGCACCACGACGACGTTGCAGTACCGGTGAAGGGCCAGGCGCAGACGCCCACGCCTTCAACCGGCTGGCCGTCGGCGTTTGTTACCGTGCCGGTGATGGCTGTTGATGTGGTCATGAAGATGAAATCAGCGGGGCCCTCGGCCGTGCCGCCCGGTGTGGTCACAGTCACCTTGCCTGTAGACCCAGTTCCCACCGTAGCTGTGATCTGGGTGGACGAATTGACCGTGAAGGAGGCTGCCGTTCCGCCGAATGTGACGGCACTGGTGCCTGTGAAGTTAGTCCCATGGATGGTGACCGATGTCCCTGTGCCGCCGGATGTCGGCACAAAGGATATGATGGTGGGCGTGCAGGGTTGAATATCAAAAAGGACCGTATCGGAGACATAGGGTCCTCCGGTGAAAAAACTGGAAGAGTTCAGGGCCGCGTCTAAACGAAGGAAGTGAAACCCTGCTGTGT
>JAZDES010000094.1:0-13284 GCA_043808585.1 Pseudomonadota bacterium
CATAGGAGCACTTTACCAAAGGTCGTTGGTGGACTGGCCGAAGACCTGGATCCAATGTCCCTGATTTTAGCGGCGGAGGAAATGGGCTATGCAGATTCAGGTCTTGCAATCAGTTTCGGGGTTGATAGCATGCCGTTTGCCCTGGCCGCCCTATCTCCAGATCCGGAGCTGCAGGCATTGGCGAGTCATTACTGTCAAGATACCCGGTGTGATCTCGTTGGATGTTGGGCCATCACAGAGCCTGACCATGGTACCGACTGGTTGCTTGCCGGCACAACAGAAACCAGAGACCCTGGGATTACCCCAAATGTAAAGGCGGTCTTGAAGGGGGATGAATACATTATCAGCGGTCAAAAATCCGCCTGGGTCAGTAACGGGAGTATTGCCACCCATACGACCCTGCATGTAAGCCTGGACCTTAGCAAGGGAATGGGAGGCACGGGGGTTGCGGTTGTGCCTCTGGACCTGCCAGGCATCTCCAGGGGAAAACCGCTGGACAAGATCGGGCAACGCCCGTTAAACCAGGGGGAGATCTTTTTTGATGAGGTCAAACTGCCAAAAAACTGGATGATTGTTCCCGATCCGGCCTTCCTGGAGGCCGCCCGTGAGGCAAACCTGGCACAGGTAAATGGAGGCATGGGTCTTGTCTTCGGGGGACTTGCCAGGGCCGCTTTTGACGAGGCGTTAAAGTACTCAAAAGAACGGGTCCAGGGTGGAAAACCCATCTTCGAGCATCAGAACATCAAGCTGAAGCTATTTAAAATGTTCACCATTGTGGAGTCCACCCGTTCCCTCACGCGGAGGATGGCACTATACAATGCAGTAAGTGGTCGACCTTCCGGCCCCCATGCTGTGGTCTCCAAGGTCCTTGCCACAGAAGGAGCGTTCAGGGTCGCCAGCGAGGCCATTCAGGTCTTTGGTGGGTATGGGTTGATCAAAGAGTACCCGGTGGAAAAGATGTTTCGAGACGCCAGGGCCTCCATGATCGAGGACGGGGTCAATGAGACCTTGGCCCTCGCAGCGATGGAGTTCATTTAATCAAATAGGAGGGGATATCATGGGTTTTGTGAAGACTTTGGAAGAAATCGCCGAACGTTATCAGGAGAAGAGTGAGTTCTATGATGCGGAGATGCTGACAGTCTATTTTGAGACTAAGCCGGAGGTTGTGGAACGATTGCTTCCGCCCCCGCTCAAACCGGCCCCATTGCCCCTGGGCGGTATCTTTGTGGCCAACTATCCCAGGACCAACTTTGGTGTGACCTACCTGGAGAGCGCCATCCTGCTGCAGGCCGAATTCAATGGCGAAGAGGGGGCCTTTTGCCTCTCCATGCCTGTGACGAACGATATTGCCCTCATACTGGGCCGCGAGGTTTTTGGATACCCCAAGAAGATCGGGAATATCCACCTCGAGCGCAAAGATGACCAGGTGGAGGGATGGACCGAACGTAGGGGAGTTCGGTTTCTTGAAGTGAGGGCAAAGCTGACAGGCAGCTTCAACGACCAAGAAGTCCAGAAACTGGTGATGGAGAGAATGGGATCCGAAACGGATCTCGTGGTATACAACTTCAAGTATTTTCCGGCACCGGACAGAGGCGGCTTTGATTACAATCCGCGCCTTATCAAGGAGGTGGTCGAATTTAGGCCCAGTATTGTGGAGATGGGCGAGGCTCAACTCGTCCTTCGACCCTCGGATCATGACCCTTGGGCCGATGTGGAAATCGTCCGGGTGCTGGGCGCCATATACACTGTGGGCAACAATACTATGCTCCCCGGAAGTGTTGTGGCGGAAGTGGATCAAATGGCATTTGCACCCTATGCATTTATGAAACTGGATGCCATGTAAGAATAAGGATCATCTCCGAAAAAGAGTTGGCCGATGATAAGGATTCAAGGGTTCAAGGATTCTAGGATTCGAGTGAAATGCTTAAAAATTACAAAGAATTATCTGCCCTAACGAAAGGCTTCGAAAATGGTGTTTTTCACAGATGAACAGAGAATGATTCAGGAAACGGTTGGAAAACTGGCCAGGGAAAAGATCGCTCACCTGGCAGGCGCTGCGGACCAGGCGGGCAGGTCTTCACCGGAGGTATTGCAGCTCCTCAAGGATAACGGACTCCTGAAGATATCTCTCCCCGAAAGGTACGGAGGCATAGGCGCCGATCACACAACCATCGCCGCAGTCATAGAAGAAATGGCAAAGGTGGATGCCTCCACGGCCATGATCATCTTTGCAACCCAGACCCTGATCATGGTCTTGCGCAAGTGGGGGACCGAGGGCCAAAAAGAGAGCTTCTTTGGGCGAATGTCCCCGGGCGACAAGGTGAACGCCTTTTCCCTGACAGAGCCGAACCACGGCTCTGAATCTGCGTCCATTCAGACCAGAGCCGTCCTCGACCGAGACTCCTACGTGGTAAACGGGACCAAGATCTTCGTTACAAACGGTGACATTGCCGACTTTGTCTTACTCTTTGTCCGCACTGGCGAGGGCGAAAGACATAAGGGGTTGTCCGCCCTGGTCGTTGAGAAAGACATGAATGGGTTTTCAGTGGGTAAACACGAGGATAAGGTCGGCCTCAGGGGCTCAGACCTTGCAGAGCTAGTCTTTCAAGATGCCAGGGTGCCCAGAGAAAACCTGGTAGGCGAGCCAGGAAAGGCCTGGCATATCCTGACTACCACGGCTGCCGATATGCGTGCCTACGGGCCTGGCGCAATGGCAGTGGGACTTGCACAGGGCGCACTTGATTATGCCGTAAGTTACGCCAGACTAAGGGTCCAGTTCGGGGTCCCCATTTCCAGACATCAGGGCATCAGGTTTATGCTGGCCGATATGTCCATCCAGATAGAGGCAGCCCGAAGTCTCCTCTATCGGACCACAAAATTTTTGGATTCAGATCCCCCTGATAGAAATAAGAGGAGCCGACTGACTTCCGCGGCCAAGTGTTTTGCCTCAGATGTGGCCATGCGAGTGACTGTGGATGCGGTGCAGGTCCTGGGGGCTACGGAATCATCAAGGACTATCCCCTCGAAAGGAAGATGAGGGATGCCAAGACCATCCAGATCTTTGACGGCACCAACCAGATTCAAAGGATCATTGTGGCCAGGACCCTCTTCTCCTGAAAACAATTAGTCGCCCGGATTGTTGACTTTCCACCAGTAACATGCTAAAAGTTATAGGTTGTGCAGATTATATCTGTTCTCACCACCGAGACGCTGAGAGCACAGAGATCAATCTCTTCTTTCATTAAAATAACTACCGCTCTCCGTCCTTTGCGGTAAGACAAAAGTCTTATTAGGGCCGTATTTGGGTAAAATACCCGACGGTGGCCATTTATCGGCTATCAGAAAGTTTTTAACGATAGCGTCCCCATCGTCTAGCCAGGTCCAGGACACCGGCCTTTCACGCCGGCAACACCGGTTCAAATCCGGTTGGGGACGCCACTTTATTTACAATGGAGTTAGGTTAGCCGCCCGGCCCTTTTCTTTTGGCGTGAAAGGCCGCCTTTCGCGTCCCGATCATTCATCGGGATTCAAATCCGGTTGGGGACGCCAGTTTTTTCTTTCAAAATGCTTGTTTCAGTCGGAACATGCCTTTTTTAATGGCGGCGTGAAAGCTCCTTTCTCGTCCTGATCGTTGATCGGGATTGGGGACGTAAGTGTTTTCAAGGGGTTACGTTTGACTAACCTCTTTTGCCCTGCTCGGACACAATGTCCGGACACAAATTAGCCCTCGGAACTAGCCCTTCCGGGGGTTTTTTGTTTGAAAGGCTTGATATCGATAGGGAAGCTTGACTATTTCCTCAAATAGAGAACGCTGGCTTTCAGTTCGCTTATATTGTAGCCTGGGTCCAAAATTCCTCACACATGGCGGTTGAAAAACGCAAAGCTCTTTAAAGCCTGAGTCTGACGTTTTGCATACTTTGATAGTTCCCACACTTCCATGTTACTTGTCACGCTTTGAGCCACATGAGAACTATTTTTCTACTTCTTGGCCTGCTGGTTGTTATCGCCTGTTTTGCCATGGATTTCGAGCGACCGGAAAAAAGTGAGCGCCTTGGGGCCATTGGCCCCACAAAAGGCCTTTCAGAAACCCTTCGTCAAGCCTTTGACCCGGGCACCGATTTTGACCCGATTCCTGTTCCTGGGCCTACTGACTGGCTGGCACAACATCCTGAACCCGGCCAGACATTCGAAGATTTTGTAGGCTCAAATCCGAACAGACCGGACGCTATCCGCAACAAGATATACTTACAGCCCTTGGGAGTGTTTCAAGAAGACCAGAGCCCTTCTATTGATCTGCTGAGGGATTTTACAATCGCTTACTTTGCCATGGACGTAAAGGTGCTTCCTCCCATGGATATTTCCGGGGCCGAGTTCGTAACACGTATCAACCCTTACACTGGAAATCGCCAGATTCTGTCTTCCCACATACTGGCCTTCCTGAAAAAAGGTCTTCCAAGAGATGCATTCTGCCTCCTGGCAATCACCATGGATGACCTCTACCCTCACCCCTCCTGGAACTTTGTTTTTGGCCAGGCCTCCCTTCATGACCGGGTGGGAGTCTTTAGCTTTGCGCGTTATGATCCGGAATTCTATGGTGAGCCTCGTGGTAAGGAATATCACCAGCTTCTCTTGAGGCGAAGTTTAAAGGTCCTTGTCCATGAAACGACCCATATGTTCACGCTGAATCACTGCATATTCTTCAAGTGCGTCATGAATGGATCAAATCATCTCAAGGAGAGCGATTCCAGACCCCTTCACCTCTGCCCTGTCTGTCTTCGAAAACTTCAGTTCAGTATTGAGTTCGATGTAGCGGGGCGTTATGACAAACTCCTTCAATTCTACCACAAAGTCGGTTTTAAAGATGAAAATAGATGGGTCTCAAACCGTCTGAAAAAGATTTTGGGCAGTGAGAAAGGTAAATAGCATTCCGAATTGTAGGATGGAAAATGGCAAATCTTATGTCACTCTCCCGGGGATGTATTTCTTGACCCCGCATACCTGGTTTGAGGTGCAGGATAAACAACCCCTGGGGTGGGTTGAACAACCTGCATGAAAGGCATATGAACCGGCAAGACGGGCACCTTTTGACCCGTATCTCCCCTGGATTTCACCTTCAAAATCTATTACCTCCCCCGGTATGTCTGTATGCCCAGACCAGTAAACATTTTCCAGCCTGGCGTCCCTTCCAATAGCCACGCATCTGTCCATAAGCTTTCTGCTGGCCCCAGGATGTTTTTCCAAGACAAAGTTGGGCCTGAAGGCCAGAAAACATACAGGCAAAGAACGATCTATGCCTGCGATGAATTTTGTAAGGGCCCTTATCTCGTCTTCATTGATTTTCGGGATCACGACAATTCTATACTCCCAAAGCCTGTCCTTTGCATATCGTCCAATGAATTCGGCGTTCCTCAGAACCGGTTGAGAGGACGCCCCTGTTAAGGCGAGGAAAAGCTCATCATCATAAGCCTTTAGGTCATAGGTAATAGAGGTGGCGAACCTCAATATCCGTTCCAGGCTCTCTTCGGTCATATAGCCGTTGGTATCGAAATTTACCTTGGTATCCGGCCTCAGTTTCCTTGCCTCTTCAACAACTTTTTCTATATAAGGCAGATGAATGGTGGGTTCCCCGCCTGAAAAGAAAATCCTATCCGCTCCCATCACCCTGCCTGAAAGGGAATCCAGCCTATTTACACACTCTTCTGCTAACTCATCAGGATCTTCATATCCTCTTTGCGCGTACCCGTTGTCCGGGTACTGGGATATTGTCCAGTTTTGGCAATTGAGGCATTTGAAGTTGCAGCCTGCCATAAAGACAGTGTAGCTTTCTGGAGGTGCCGGATGCAGCGTTGCGGAAGCAATTGCCGGTGTTGCTATCCTGCAGACTCCCGCTTGTCCCTCTAACCTGTTTACCCTGCATCTGTGTTCACAAAGCTCACAGCTTCTCAGATCATCAAGAAGATATGGTAGGCTCATTTAGTCTTGCCTTTCTGGCTTCGCTGAGGCTCACCTTATAAATCGGGAAGCGTTATCAGCTCTAAAGCCACCTTTTCTAACCTATCCTGAAAGCCCTTGTTATCATGTTCGAAAGTACGTTTCGTAAACTGGCAGAGTTGGTCACATTCCTTTTTCGGAAGCCACTGGTAGGCCGTTTTCCATTGTTCTTTGAGAGCCGGTGCGTCTTTCATGCCCACGGCGATCATTGTCTCGACTGGGGATAGAACCTTGAGGAAAGCCGCCATAGTTATCTTTCTCAGAGCAGCAGAGTTAGAAGCCACTTCCCAGACCTGACGTTCCTCTTCGGTATCAGACATGAGGTATCTAAAAAGGGCCAGTTGGCTGAAACCAAATCCTACCTTGGCAAGCCACTTGACAACGTCATTGTCCTTGATAGCGATTGATAGGAGGTAAATACATTGCTGGAGAAGCGGCAGGTCCAGTCCACATGAACGTCCAGCCTCTTGAAGAGTACCTGAAAACCGAAAGGTGTAGAATTCCGGGCTCCCATGGTGCAAGGCGTGGCCGATCTCGTGGTGCAAGGCCCCCTGGACGACGTCAAGGGATACATGTCTCACCCTCTCTTCACAGATATGTATCCTGGGGTGGCCTCTCCATGCTTCGTGGGTGGCGAGGAAATCGGTCTCCTCTCCTGTAACGACCCCCAGTGCCTCCTTTTCTTGCCGATAAAAGGCCGCCAGTTCTTCTATGTTTGCCCAGATATTTACACACAGATCTAGGGGCAGGCGCGATGGATCTACCCGGGCAAGGACCTGACTAGCCCAGGTCTGAATCCGGACCTCAACGCTCTGGTCTATCTTCCCATGAACGACAGTCTGGATTTGTCTATTCATTTTCATTTATTCTTCATTCAACTCGATTATGAGTATATCAGTGGCAGTAACAGGAATTGTATCTTCTAAATAAATAGGGGTGAATGTTTTGCTATAGCCGGTTTCTGGATTCCCGCTTTCGCGGGAATGACAGATACTTACCTTATGTCGTCATTCCCGCGTAGGCGGGAATCCAGGGGCCAAACCGCTAATTATTGAGCTGTTACCAGGAATTCTGGATTTTTTGTTAACGTTGAGACTTCATATCATCCCTCTTTTGAACCATTTTTCGTTCGCCAGGACCACTGACGTTTCTATCTGGCGTTCAGGGATCGACCAGTAGGTCCTCAGCAATCGATCCTTTTCCTCCGGTGACGGCAACCGATAACCATGTTTCTCATAAAATCGAATCGCCCAATCAGCAGCAGCCCATGTCCCAATGAGAATCGCTTTGTCGGTCTTCTGCTCAAGATGCAATAATAGGAGGCTGCCAACCCCTTTTTTTTGCATTCGGGTCTGTACATAAGCATGCCTGATGAGAATCACATCCCCTTTCTCCTGCAAGCCCATAACGCCAATCAGTTCCCCAGATCTTTCAAGGCCCCAGAACATGACCCCATCATCGATTTCGTCCTGGAGTTCGTTTTGACTCATATATGGCTCTTTCCATCGATCCTCGGGGATGATGCCGCGATAACCCTCGGCCGCGTCATTGATTATGGCGTAAATGTCATCGAAATCAGCTTTTACGCAAGAGCGAATCATTGCCTTGGATCCCAACCTTTCATTTCAACGAACGGAGCCTGATACCTTGTGCAACTTGACCCGTCTTATGGAACGGATCGCTTGGGGGCCCGGTTTGACTTTGCACCTCTTATCATCACCCATACCGGCAGATCAGTATCCGGGATTATTACCTGTTTTCTGACGGCAAACCCAACTCTCTCGTAATAGGAGATGTTATCTTCTGCGTTTGTTTCCAGATACACGGGCATTTTCTCCTGATCGATACGTTTAAACATTGCCCTCAGCAATCCGGTACCGTATCCCTTTTTTTGGTGAACCGGGTCCACAGCGATCGAAGAAAGATACAGATGTGTGAAGGGAGCGAGCTGTGCATGAAGGGGTTCGACGATTTCAAGATACCTCTGGATTCGCGGCATTGCCTCGGGCTCGGCTGCCTCAAGCCTTGCTGAAAATTCCAAGGCCCCGGCTTCTATGAGTCTTTCTTCAGATAGAGCCGCATTTTCGGAAGGCATCCAGTGTGCTCCTCCTTCGAAATCCGGGGTTACATAAACTTCCCCGAATAAAATACCCAGTCGTAACCTGAGCTTAAATAGTTCTTTCAGCAACTCCTTCCGGATGGCAGGGTCTGGCATTACCCAAACATAGAAGGCGCCATCATAAAACGCACGAGTCCACATTGCTGCAGCACGTTCAAGGTCCGCCTCCGAAACCCTGTGAAAAGCCTCTAATTTAAATGTCATTTTATTCAGCCCTTTGACCATTTGTTAATTCAGGAAGAGCCATAAAACCAGACAGAAGTTGCAGACCCCACTCAAATATAACCCTAATGCAGGCCTTCGGCCCCAACCAAAACAGTGTCCTGTGTTCAGTGTCCTGTGTTCAGGTTTCAGTGAACCTTTCCGAGTTGGAGGCCTTGCGAGCCGAGAGCCCAAACCCCGACACCCGACACCTGAAACCCCTGGCCCAGACCTGGCATGCTCGGTTACTCGCTTATTCACTCATTTGGCTCATGCGGCGAGCTTTTTTGCTCATTCTGACATGTCGCGCCAGGGCGGGCTTATTGCTAATGAATCAAATTGGTTAACTTAAATAAAACATATTCGCATCTTGCGGAGAAGTTACAAACTAAGATTCTAAATTTCCAGGCTGGTCATTTTCTATTGTAAAGGCCCATGCTATTTCAATTCCATTACAGTTCCAAGTTTTTTCTCCGTTCCAATCAAGCGATCTCTAGCCCGAAGGTTTACAGGGGTTAGGGTATTCTCTAAGACATGCACGAAGGGGAGGATATAGATGAACTGGACAAGAAATCGCATATATGGCTAAATACCTTCCTCTATCGTAATCAAATTGGGCTATGCCATAGAAAGCCCGTAATACTTTAGCGCTTTGAAAACACTGAGGAGTAAGATTACAGACCGTGAGGGTCTTTTTTCCAATGGACGTAACCCAAATTCTTCACAGCCTCTGGCACGCCCCCTTACCTTTAAATACAGTTTCTGCCAGGCAGGGGAGAGGGCTCTTCACAGGGACGTCCTCTTATGGGGCTGTTCCGTAACGAGGTTCAAGACCTCACTGCCGTTCTATGAAATGATGCCGTCCTTTACGTCCTTTGGAAAAAAGACCCTCGCGGTCCCCTCCCTTTCTTTCAAAACGCTAAAGTGTTACGAAAGCCCTTGTTAATCCATAGTGAGCATTTTATCTAGTGGCAAAGGATCGGATCAAAAAAAGGAGGATATTATGACTGTATGGGAAATTAAAGTTCTTTACTATGGGAAGATTAATGTACCGAAGTCGGCGCTAACGCCAGGCTTTGATCCAGACCTGGTCATCGATTGGCCGTATCTGGGGTTTCTCCTGCAAAATGGGGATCGAAATATCCTGGTTGACACCGGAATCAGCGAGAACTTCATTATAGATGGCAAGGCCTGGGGAGGCTGGCCGGCCGAAGGCGGCCGGTCCTACCTAGAAAAATCCCTGGCCGATGCGGGAATCGGGTCTGAAGACGTGGAAACGGTCATATTCACTCACCTGCATAATGACCATGCGGCTAACGCCACGATATTCAAAAACGCACGACTCGTATTTCAGAAAGATGACTGGGCTACATTGGTCGACCCCATTCCTGCCTATAACTTTCGGAGGGATTACGACTACGACCTGATCGATGAATTGAAGACCATGCAATGCCTCAGAATTGATGGGGATATGGAATGGACCGATGGGATCAGCATCTATAAGACCCCAGGGCATACGCCGGGCAGCCAGTCCATTGCGGTAAGAACCGAAAAGGGGACCAAGTTCATTGTGGGGGATCATTGGCACGTGTACTGTATGGCCTTCGCTGAGCAGGACGAACTCGTTGACATGGGGGGCAACCGGCATAAGATTACACCGGCCCCGGCTGTCTATGAAGGGGTAATTCCGTCCTCTTTGATTTACAATTACTATGATTACTATGCCAGCTGTTACAAGCTGCATGCCCTCATGGAGAAACATAGCCCGGAGTTTCTCTTACCAGGCCACGAGCCATCATTAATGGTTACAGGGGCTTAGGCTTCCTAAATCGACTTCTTCAGCCTTATTGGCCCCCTGCCTTGGGAGGGCTCACCACTGCCTCCCCCTCCAGCACCACGGTTCCGTCCTGAATAGAACAGGTCGTCTTCATCTTGACCCTGTTCTTCTCGGAAATTATTTCCACCACCTCCACCCGGGCCGTGAGTGTATCACCCATCCGCACGGGGGCACGGAACCTCAATTCCTGGCTCACATAAATGGTCCCCGGGCCTGGTAGTTGATTTGCAAGGACCGTGGAGATAAAGCCGGCCGTCAGCATGCCGTGGACAATTCGCCCCTTAAAAAAGGTATTCCGTGCGTATTCCTCGTTCACGTGGGCCGGATTTAGATCCCCTGTAATGCCTGCATAGAGGTATACGTCCGACTCTGAGAGGGTCTTTGAAAACTGCGCTGCGTCTCCCACCTTGAGTTCATTGATGTTTTTTCCTAATTTCATCTCAGACCCCTGTGTTATCTATGTCTTGTCCCCGGAGGGACATTGCCCCGCCGTTCTGTTCCCTACTCGGTATCCAGGGCCTCCCGAACCTTTCGTGCCAGTGTTTCCAGTGTAAAGGGTTTCTGCAGGAAGTGAACGCCTTCATCCAGCACCCCCCGATGGGAGATCGCGTTGGCCGTGTATCCGGACATGAAGAGCACCTTGATTCCAGGCCTCTGGGCGCATATTCTGGTCTCCAGCTCCTTTCCGTTCATCGTCGGCAACACCACGTCCGTTAGAAGCAGGTGGATGTCGCCCGCATGCCTCTCGCAGATCGCCAGGGCATCGCCACCATCCCCCGCTTCAAGGATCTGATATCCCAGCCCCTGCAGCATCCCTCTGGCAAGCTGGCGCACCTGCTCCTGATCCTCGACGATCAAGATCGTCTCCCTGCCTCCGGAGACCTCTCCTTCGGGGACTGCGACACCCTCGGCCTTATCCTCCCCTTTGCATCGCGGCATGTAGACCCTGACAGTGGTACCTTCTCCGGGTTCACTGTATACATTGATGAACCCATTGTTTTGTTTGACAATGCCGTACACGGTGGAAAGCCCCAGCCCCGTCCCCATGCCTTCTCCCTTTGTGGTATAAAAGGGTTCAAAAACCTTCTCGAGCGTCTCTTTGTCCATGCCGTGGCCGGTATCGCTGATGGCCAGCATGACATATTCTCCCGGAACGAACCCCAAACGGCCTTCGCAATAAGCCTCGTCAAAGGTCACGTTGCCTGTCTCAACGGTCAGTTTGCCCCCGTCCGGCATGGCGTCCCGGGAATTGACCGCCAGGTTGGCCACGATCTGATCCACCTGGGCCGGGTCCATCAGCACGGCCCATAGATCCGGGGCCAAAACAAATGCCAGATCGATATCTTCCCCGAGAAGCCGCTGAAGTAAACGCTCCATATTCTTCATCACCTCATTCAGGTCCATGGGTTTGGGTGAAATCACCTGGTGCCGAGAAAAGGCCAGAAGCTGCCTGACGAGGTCTGCGGAACGTCGGGCCGCGTCCTTGACCTCTTTCAAATTACCTAAGACTGGATCGGCCGGGTCCAGTTTCAACATGGCAATATCGGTATATCCCAGTATCACGCTCAGCATATTGTTGAAATCATGGGCCACGCCCCCGACCAAGCGGCCCACCACCTCCATCTTCTGGGCCTGAAGGAACTGTGCCTGGGCCTTCTTGAGCTCGGTGATGTCCTTGCAGATTCCGCCCACCGCGTAAATCTCTTTATCCCGCATGATGGGGTAAAGCGTATCCAGGTGATTTATTTTTCGACCGGACGGGTCAGAGAGGTCATGCTCGAAGGTGACCGGCTGCGCGGTGCGAAGCACTTCCTCAAGCCTTTCTTCGTATGTTTCCAGAACATCCGGAGGGTACACATCCTTAAGGGTCTTCCCCACCAGTTCACTTCCATTCGTCAGGCCGAAGTGTGAGACCCGGTCGTTGCTGGCAATGAATTCCCCCATGGAATTTAGCATGAAGAGGTGCTCTGAAGACGATTCGATCAGGGCCCGGTAGCGCGCCTCGCTTTGCCTGCGAGCCTCCAGTTCCTCGGCCAACTGGCGCGTCTTTTGGGTAATCTCCCTTTCCATTTCCTGGTTCCAGTTCTCCAGCCATTCCGCCATGGAGTTGAAGATCCCGGCCAGCTGGTACACCTCCCGGGTGCCGGTTTCCTTTGCCCTCACGGAAAAATCCCCCTCACGGACGGCCGAGGCCGTCTGCGCCAGGGTCCGCAAGGGTGCCCCAAGACGCCGTGCCAATAGGGCTGATCCTGCAAGGACCGCCAGGATTCCCACCACTCCCACGAGGGAGGACACGATGATGCGCCTCCATAAGGGCTCAAGGATCTCGGACATGTCCTGTTTGACCACCATGCCCCACCCAATGCCTCCATCAACCCGAAGGTGGCGATGGGCCGCCAGGACAGGCACACCGCGATAGTCTTCGGAGAACAGGATGCCCTCCTTTCCCTTTGCGGCCAGCGAAACGGGCAAAACCTCGATCCGGTGTTCCAGGACACGGGCCTCCCTTCCGCCCGGCAACGGGTATTTGAGGGGCGCTAAGATTCGCCCGCCGTGGTCCACCAGCACCACCTCGCCGGTCTTCTCCATTCCCTCTCCTGTGTAAAGCATGGGTAGGACAAACTCGTCTATCCCCACCCGGGCAATAAGCACTGCCATGGGCATGATCCCGCCGTCCTTTTCCTCCCAAACAACGCCGGCAAACTTAAGATAGCTTTCCTTTTGATTCTCCCCGCCGGGCAAGACCCAGACACCCGTTCCTGTGGAAGAACGTAAAACAGCATCCAAGGGCTCCTTGTCCGGAAGGGCCCGACCGGAGAGCCCCGTATCGGATGATACGACAATTACTCCGGAGGCCGGATCTACGGCATGAACCGCCTCGATGCTTTCATAGTTCTCAACCACTACCCCTAAAAGGGCCTGCAGCCTGAGGAATTCCGGCATGGATAGGGGATCCGCCGGGAGCCCTTTCCCCGGTCTTTCTTTCTGGTAATCGCGAACCCCCTTGACCAGTCTGGATAGATCGCGCCTCACATGCTCGTTTGCGGCCAGAACGGATAGGTCACCCTGCCGCTCTCTGAGCCAGAACTGCAGACGCTCCTTCTTAAGGTCCGCGGTCAGGTTAAGCTCATCCACC
>JAZDES010000095.1:0-11580 GCA_043808585.1 Pseudomonadota bacterium
TTTATGAGGTTGATGGCTCTATTAAGGTCTTGGACATTGCAGAGCTCGTGGCGAAGGGGTAATCGGGAAGGTTGCCTATCAAGGCTTTAGGGATTGACAAACGTTACCCGCATCTTTACACTCTGTAAAAACGTCTGACAGATAAGGTGAGTGGATTTTTCGGAAAAGGTGTGGTCCATATCTAAAATGTTCAGTATTTACAGTAAGTTCTAAATAGCCCATCGATTTCATATTTTTGGCTTGTCAGTTGCAGATAGAATATTAGAAAAGGTCGCAATACACAACTTATTCTCTATACAATAGAGGTGAGTTGGAGTACAGCCGGGTCAAGTATAAATCGAGAGGAATTGCATTCAATTGCAGCTGTGGTTGGGAACGGGCCGGTGAGGCGAATCACGGCTTTGAATGAAAGGAGGGAGTATAATGACTAATACAAGTCCTGAAACGTTAAAAATGTTGGCTGATCTTATAGAGGCATCAGCTTCCGGAAAGAAGGTTGTCTTGAAAGTCAGCCCCACGCGTGAGGTTATAAAGATAAGGCGGGGCAGCCAAGATGTTGAAAATGTTATTCTATCAATGGGATACGGCGGGACAGTTGAGGGCAAGCCCTTTTCCTTCCAGAAGAATTATTCATTGGCTGATGATGATATACAACATGCCCTCGGATGCCTCTTGATTGCTAATAACAGACTGCAGATGGATTACGACAGGCTCAGGGAGGCAGGTATAGAGGTGAAGGATGAGTTCTTCACATTTCAAAATTCCTTTATGGGCGTCTCAGGAGATGCGTCCGTTAAGAGACCAGCTTTGCGGCTCCAGGACTTTATCCATCTCTCCCGGACAGGGGCCCCGGTCTCTGTTGAGGTCCATACAAAAAAAACGGAGGTCGTCCTTAAGCAAGAGGGTATAGACAAAAAGGGTGTGGCCTATGTGGCAGACTTTGTTTTTACCACAGGGGACGAAAAGACAACCATCGAAAAAGTATACACCCTTGGTTCTCACAATGAAAGCAAGGAATACCAGGAAGAGATAAAGGCCATAGCCAATAAGCGCCTGGAAAGAGATTGCGAGCGTTTGAGACGGGCTGGAATGCAAGTTGATAAATTTGAGTTCTAGTATGCAGGCAGAAGAATAGTCTAGTGATATCCTCTGTTTTCGGATAAAATGGGGGGGCAGCCATGATCGTCTATATGGATGGTGAGAAGTATGTTCCAGGAACCTACGCAAGGAAAAGGCCTGATGCCGCCCAGCTTGCCTCTAGGTTCATCAAAGAATGGGACGAAAAACGGCTCGAAGGGAAAGCCGAGGTGTCCCGTCATGAGATGCCTCCCGCTATCTCTTTTTCACGTAAGATAGGCGTGGGAGCCCTGGAGATCGCTGATATCGTGGCTGAAAAGACCGGCTGCCGGGTGGTGGACCGAGAACTCCTTGAACACATCGCAGGCGAGGCACAACTAAACAAAAAGACCGTCGCCCTTTTTGACGAACGCTATCCGGGTCTGCTGGAAGAATTGCTGAGCATGGCCTTGACTGAAAAGGCCTTTATAGAGAGCGATTATGCCAGGCATTTGTTTAGTGCGGTCTTCTTTATGGCAAGTTCGGAGTCTACCATCTTTGTGGGAAGGGGGACACACCTTATATTGCCGCGCGATAGGGTTCTGGCTGTACGCCTTATCTCTTCTAAAGAGCATCGGGTAAAAAGATTGGCCAGGATACTGATGGTGGACGAGCGGGAGTCAAGAAGCAAATTAGAGCAGGTCGATAAAGAGCAGAGGGACTTTTTTAAAAAGGTCTACGGCAAAAGGGACGCATCACCCTATGAGTTTGATCTTGTTATCAACTGTGATTATCTTGGGGAACCCCAATGGGCCGCAGAGATTATCGCCACGGCCTTTAGAGAGAAGTTTGCTCTCCTCAACCCTTGACTAGATCTCACTAAATCTGTAATTTTGTCTGCAATCTATCTGATGCCGAGGAAGGCCTTGGCAGCCTGCGTGGTGTCTCTGTGAGGGCATGTAAAATAGATTTCCGGAAGGAGTATGAAAAATGAGAAGCCACGAAATCAAAAATGGGCCACAGCGCCTGGCACATCGTTCTTTGCTCCGCTGTCTGGGGTTGGGCGACACTGAGCTCCATCAACCCTTGATCGGCGTCGTGAACGGGTTTAATGAGATCATCCCAGGTCATATACATCTTTGCGATCTTGCCAGGGAGGTCAAGGCCGGCATATACCAAGGAGGCGGGGTGCCGGTGGAATTTCCAATGATCGGGGTCTGCGATGGCCTGGTCATGGGACATGAAGGGATGAAGTATTCTCTACCCAGCCGGGAGCTGATCGCCGACAGTATCGAACTGATGGCGAGGGCCCACTGCTTTGACGGCCTGGTCATGATCACCAACTGTGACAAGATCGACCCGGCCTGCCTCATGGCCGCTGCAAGGCTTGACCTGCCGACCGTCATTGTCAGTGGCGGTCCCATGCTCCCTGGGCGACTTCACGGGCGCTGTATAGATGTTGCCACTGCCTTTGAGGCAGCAGGCAGGCTTGTCAAAGGCGCTATCAGCGAGAAGGAGGCAGAGGAGGTCGAGGAGGCCGCCAGCCCCACGGCAGGGGCCTGCGCCGGCCTTTTCACGGCCAACTCGATGAACTGTATGATCGAGGCCTTAGGCATGGGTCTGCCGTATAACGGCACGATTCCTGCTCCATATGCCGACAGGAGGGGCCTTTCCCGCAGGGCAGGCAGGGCCATCGTCAATCTGGTGGCTCAGGACATACGCCCGTCGGCGATCATGACCCGACAGGCCTTCCTCAATGCCATCAGCGTGGACATGGCGATCGGCGGTTCCACCAACACGCTACTCCATTTGATGGCAGTAGCAAATGAGGCCCGAGTGGAAATGGGTCTGGAGGACTTTGACCTAATCAGCCGCAAGACCCCCAACCTGTGTAGGATCAGCCCCTCGGGGGTGCACCACATAGTTGATCTACACGATGCAGGGGGCATTCCGGCAGTTATGGCCCTGCTGGCTAAAGAAGGCCTGGTTGATCTCCGTTCTCTCAGCGTGACCGGTGTAAGCCTCGAGGCGGCGATTGCTGATGCCGCGGTCCTTGACCATGAGGTCATTCGCCCCTTTGACAAACCATACGCGGTTGAGGGTGGTTTGAGGGTCCTCTTTGGCAATCTGGCCCCGAGGGGGGCAGTCATCAAGACCTCAGCCCTATCCCAGGGATGGGAAGGCCACAGAGGTCCTGCCCGGGTCTTTGAGTCGGAGGAAGAGGCCGCTGATTTTGTCTTTTCTGGAAAGGCTGCTGAAGGTCACGTTATTGTTGTACGAAACGAGGGCCCCCGAGGCGGCCCAGGCATGCGGGAGATGCTAGTTTTGACTTCGGCACTGGCGGGTATGGGCCTGAGCGAAAAGGTCATGCTTATAACAGATGGCCGGTTTTCAGGTGCCTCTCGAGGAGCGGCTGTGGGCCACATCTCTCCTGAAGCTGCAATAAAGGGGCCGATAGCCGCTGTGAGGGATGACGATATCATTGAGCTCGACCTGGAATCAAGAGAGCTCTCTTTGCATCTCGATGAGTCTGAAATCGAGGCCCGCCTCAAGAGCTTCGTGCCGCCTCAACGGGAATTGCCTGCCGGCTACCTCCGCCGCTACGCAGACCGTGTCGGGCAGGCGGACAAAGGAGCGGTCTGGGAATACTGAAACTTAAATGGCCCATACTATTAGCGCCTTTTCAGTTCTGAGTAGACCATCCGGTAAAGGGGGGTCTCTACACCCAGATCTTCGCCTGTTTTCATAGGATATCCGATCAGGCTTTCTAGCTCCGTCCTCTTCCCTTTTTCAAAATCAAGCTGCATGGAGGACTTTGTCTTCGGTGGAAATGAAGAGGCCCTTTTCAGTGTGATCTCCATAATATCTTCTGCAACGGTTATACCCTTTGCGATTCGCACGACTTCTTGAATCAACCCTTCCAAGAGATCTCTCCTTTCCCCTTTTTCCAAGACCACGCCAAACGGCTCCCCGTAAAGAGAAGTCACGGCAGCCATGGGAGAGAGGAAGATATATTTTTCCCAGACAATATCATTGATATCGGATTTTAACTCTGTATTGATCCCTGCCTTTTTCAGGATCTTTTCAATGTGTATAAAAGGCCTTGTATTCCCGTCTTCAGGACCAAACAGGAGTTGTCCAGGCCCTCCCACCTGCTGAACAACCCCGGGCATGACAATATGCGAACTCACATAGGCGCATCCATTGAGGAGCTTACAGTCAGGCAGAATGGCCGTTAACCTGGCCGTGTTATCCACCCCATTCATCAAAGGAAGCACAGTACTTTGAGGCCCCAGGTTTTTCTCAAGCATCCTTGCGCCTATTTCAAGATCATATGTCTTAACGCAGAATAGCAGCAGGTCTACGATTCCGATCGATTCCGGATCCTCAGTTGCAATTTGAGGGGCAGCCACAAAGGACCCGGTCACTGTGACTGCCTCCAAGCCGCGGTTCTTAATCTGCCTCAGGTGCTCCCCCCGGGCAATAAAGGCGATTTTCACATCCTTTTGGGATCCATAATAGCGTGCAAGTTTGGCCCCGAAAAATCCACCGACACCCCCTACCCCTAGAACAGCAACTAACACGGACTACCTCCCCCGACTCAAGATTTCATTGAACTGATGCCGCTGATGACTGATCCAGGCCCTTGCCTGAAGGTTTCCGTAAACTCAATCAGGCCAAGGCCCCGTCAGTAGATATTGCCAGGATATGGATGACCAGATACAGTAAAGTGAAGTAAAAGGCAATGCAAAAGCATAACAAACAACATCCACGATCCCTTCTTACGTGAGCAGGGATAAGGGGAAGGGTGAGATGGGTGTCAAGCGGTATCAGAATGTAAAGATAAAATCTGTCTGGATACTGTCCTCGTGCATACGGTTCTGGTCATAATAGGGTTTTCCAAGGGAGTAATCTCCTCTCTTTTCGGGGTTCCCAATCCTTATTTCTGCCAGGTAGGCCGAATTTTCACCGCTCGGGACCCCATCAGCCGTATTGACGATATAGTCGAGGATGATCCTTGTAGGGAAGGGGCCCAAATCGAACTCCAGATATGTAATTGCCTCTAATAGTTTGAAGTCATACTTATATTGGAGTTGTCCTGAACCATCCGTAATGAATTTTCTTGGCGTTCTTAGCGCCTTTGCGAGAGATCTTTTTGGTTCCGGCGAGGCCGGGTAGCGTACACCATGACACGTCTTTCCCGGAAACCATACCAACTCTTCTTCCCCTCTGACAGCAGTTAAGATGGTGTAACGCTTATTCTAATACCACTGCAAGGTCCGGTTCTTCCGAGCGGAACACTTTAATGAATATCCGACCCAGTACCAATGTGCCGATCACCATGGGTATAAAGGTCTTCAAAAAGGCGCCCACCATGTCCTCTGGATTCTGTTTCCCCAGGTAGATACAGAATGTTAGCTCCCCCAGGAGAAAAAGATCCATTAGGATGACCACCACTTTCTGTTTTAGATTGAATCCCCTTGAAGCGGTTACTCTTGGTTCGAACATGCTCTTTTCTCCTTATATGGGTATGCAGCAAATGCTCCACTTAAATGGAGCTTTTGCCCATGCATGAAAGCAGGCGATTACTTTTTTCTCAGGTCTTGCTTTGAAACATTCATGACCTTGATGGCCACCTTTTCGGTGTCTTTCACCGTATAAGCGATCCTCAGGATATCCCCGGGCTCTGGCGTGAGGCCTATCAAGGCTTTTTCAACATTGAAGACCGTTTGGACCCCTGTTGGTTTGCCATGAGGGTTCTCTTTCCCAAAATCCGTATCATACTCCTCTATGATAAGGATCTTCTTTTGCGTATCGTAACTGATGCACTTGCCCTGGGCCACATTTGCGGCAAGCACGAGGGACACTGCGAACAGGGTGAACACCAGGGAAACGAAGCATATAGAAACTTTCTTTTTCATAGATGAATTTCCTCCTTTACATTTTTCCGAGGTTTTAAGCCAAGGCTGCCGCCTTTTCCCTTGCCTTCTTCTCCCTCAGCTCCGCAGCGGCTCCCTTGAACATGATATATATAATATAGGCGCATAGGGCTGCAATGGTACTTAATATGAGAACAGCGGCTGCCCCTCCGTACTTGAATTCCTTAAGGATGACCGAGATCATACAGCAGACCACCGCAATCCCAAAAGCGATTCGAATCCCATACCCTTTGGAATATTTGGTCGCAACGGTTCCGATCTGTGCGCCGATGGCAGCACCCGTCAGCATGACAAAAACGGCCACCAGCTCGATACGGCCTTTCAGGGTGTAGGTGAAAGCCCCGTAAAGGCCTGAGATCATGACCTCAAAGAGGTCGGTGCCCACAGCAATGTGGGTTGGCACGCCGATAAAGTAGACCAGGGCCGGCATGCGCAACAGTCCACCACCAATACCCAGGAAACCCGCAAGGACCCCTGTAAGAAAGCTAATGAAAATAGGAAGCCACGCACTACAATAGATTCCCGCCACCTTAAAATGCATCATGGGAGGGATCTTGATCTTGTGGAGGGTCTTGTACCAGGTGAAGCCTTCAACCCCTTTCTCCCCCGCTTCAATGCCCATCTTCTTCTTCTTACGGGCCTTGGCATAGTCGGAGAAGACCATCAGGGCAATTAAGAACAGAAAGGCCACATAAACCCAGCGGACAACGGACCCCACCACACCGAGCCTTTCCAGGTACATGACCAGCTGGGCGCCGCATTCGATCCCCGCAAAAGTGCCTATGACCATGATAAGACCCAGTTTATAGTCCACGTTCCCGAACTTGGAATGCCGGATAGTTGATACGATGGATTTGCCAGCGATATGGGCAATGTCTGTCCCGATGGCAAAGGCCATTGGAAAGCCCAGGATATTGAGCCCCGGAGTGACCATCCAGGCGCCGCCCATGCCGAAGAAGCCCCCAATGACTCCAACGGAAAATCCGATGAGGACCAAGCCGGGCCAGAAGATCTCAACCCCTGAAATGGGCATATACATGTATAGCCAAGATGTCTCCATCAGTCATTAACCTCCTTTTATATCTAAGATTTAAAATCCCTGCCCCCATTGGGATATGAGGGGTCAAACAAAGAATCAGTGTTCCACAATCTTTCTTGACTTAAGGTCCAGGCCGGTTCGGGACATAATCACATCCATCAGCCAACCCAGGAACGAGCCCATCGCTGCAGTCAGAACTACGGCCCAAACCGCAGACATCCATATGTCGGTATTATAAAGATCTGAGAAATACCTCATAATTCCTGAAACCCTGCGGGTGTCTGCCACAACTACTATGCTCGTTGCCTTGTCTCCTCCCGCAAAGACCGCTGTGGGGAGCAACAGATAGATCGCAGTGATAAAAACCAGAAACCTGTGACAATACCGTTTCATCCAAAAGTACCTCCTTTCAAAATTGATCTTGAATCAATGAGCCTTATTCTATCGAACCACCAGGACCGAGCAGGGGGCATGGGCGACAACCCTTCCGGCTACGCTGCCCACGAGGAACCTGTCCAGGCCTGTGATGCCTCGATGACCCATGACGATCAGGTCTGTCTTTGATTCTTCCGCGTATTTGATAATGTTATCTGCAGGAGAGGTCCCCACTTCCACCCGGGTGAAGACCTGAAGGCCCGCATTATTGGCTTTTTCCACAGCCTTATTCACCGCCCTTACAGCCTGGTCCTTAAATTTTTCCGCATAGCTGATGGGAATCTCCTCCACATCCTGAAACTCCAGGGCCACGGACATAACCGTCAGTTCAGCCTTTTCCTTCTTGGCCATCTCAATAGCCCTATCGAGGGCCTTGAAGGCATACTCAGAATTGTCAACCGGTACCAGTATTTTCATCTTCCTATCACCCCTTCCTTTTAAGGAGCTCGTCCTGACTATTTCTATCAAAAAAATGCAAGACACATGCCATCAAATTCCTTGACGGTCACCGAAATGGCGGATAATTTATAGATGCGCTGTGACAGATCGTGCAAGGCAGAATGAGTAGTAAATTTGACCTTTTAGAGTGAATGCATCTCTCTTGGTGAACCTTTCCTAACTCCCTTATAGGAGATGCAGAGAAAGAGATGGTGGGATGAAGGTTCTCGCTCTGTTGGACCCGGTGTGAAGATTCCTGACAAGTTGTAAAGGAATACAAAGAACGCCTTCAAATTTCCAAATCTCCCTTGACAGGATCTCCCATAGAGGGGGAAATGGCGTAGGTGGAGACCCAGGGTGATAAAAAAATTCAACATATTCAGAAAAAGACCTCATCTGGCCCCCCATTCAAAAGAAGACCTCTCCCTGATATTTCGAGCCAAGTACTCCTGGTTTAAAGAATTACTATCCTCTAACTCGGAACTCTTGAACATCATTGCGGACATGGAAGAGAAGCTCCGGGGTGAAAAGCTCTTTGGTATGGCCTATATCCGCGCCGGATCAACCCGGGCCGTTTTCCACATATTCCGCATGGTCAAATGCATGAATATCCTTTCGAACAACAAGGATGTCTTACTCTATGAGATCCTGGAAAAGATTAATGAAAAACTAAAAAGGCAATTGGGTAAAAGGAAGGAGATCCCCCTGACCAAAAGAATTTTACCTTATTCTGAGGTGACAAGAGAAAGGATAGACTGGGTCGGGGGCAAGAACGCCAACCTGGGAGAGGTTTACAGCAGAGTAAGACTCCCCATACCTGAAGGGTTCGCCATAACGACCCATGCCTTTAACTCTTTCCTTGCCCATAATGACCTTATTGATGAGATAAATAAGCTAAAACTGGAGATAGATCCGGATGATCCAAAAACAGTGAACCGCGTCAGCGAGAAGATCCAGGAAATGATTATCACAGCGAGTATCCCTAAGGAACTGGAAGAAGAAATCCTGTCATCACATGCCCGGTTGGTCGAGGCAACAGGAACAAAGGGTTCAGAGGGTTCTTCAACGCTGGTATCCATGCGAAGCAGCGCCATCGGGGAAGACAGTGAGCTCTCTTATGCAGGCCAATACCTTTCAGCGCTGAATGTGCCTCCAGATAAATTGATTCAGACATATAAGTACATTGTGGCCAGCCTCTATACCCCCAGAGCCATAGCCTATCGCCTCAACAAGGGGATTCTTGATGAAGATATTGCCATGGGTGTTGCCTGCCTGGAGATGGTGGAATCTGTAGCCAGTGGCGTCATGTATTCAACCCACCCTTTGAACCCTCTGGAAAAAGGTATCATCATCAATGCCGTATGGGGTTTAGGGCCCTATGCTGTGGAAGGGGTCATAACGCCGGACACGTACGTGATAGAAAAAGATGACACGCTCCATATCATTGAAACCAGGATCTCTAACAAACCTGTCCAACTGGTCAGCAATCCGGATGGGGGAGTCATGGAAGTCCCTGTTCCGAAGGAGATTCAGGAAAGACCCTGTTTGAACCCGGATCAGATAAAAACCTTGGCCGGTTATGCGGTCAAGCTTGAAAATCATTTTGGGTGTCCTCAAGACATAGAATGGGTACTTGACAGCCACGGCCGGCTTCTTGTGCTTCAGACGCGACCCCTTCCATTGAAAACAAATGAAAAAGGCGTTTTTGGGCAGTCCGCTCCCAAGATGACTGGCTATCCCTTGTTGTTGGAAAATGGGGCAGTCGCTTTTCCAGGGGTAGGATTTGGTCCTGCTTTCCAAGTCCGTTCCGAAGAAGACCTGGAAAATTTTCCTGACGGTGCTGTTCTTGTGGCCGAGCACTCTTCACCGAAATTTATGGTCGTCATGGGAAAGGCCCAAGCCATTGTTACGGACGCCGGGAGCGTAACCGGTCACATGGCGTCCCTAGTAAGGGAATTTTGCGTTCCTTCCATACTCGGGGCCAAAACTGCCACCGTCACTATCCCCCAGGGGATGGACATTACGGTGGACGCCTATTCCGGAAGGGTCTACAAGGGTAAAGTTGAGGAGTTACTTGCCCTTCAAACCTCCAGAAGACCCCATATGAAAGACACGCCCGTTTATCGAACGCTAAAACAGGTTGCAGATCTCATTATCCCCTTGCATCTCCTGGATCCAAAATCCCCTGACTTTGCCCCTCAGTCCTGTCAAACACTGCACGATATTATGCGGTTTGTTCATGAGAGATCCTATACGGAGATGTTTCAGATTAGTGACCTTGTCTCCTATAAGGGTGGAGGCGCCGTTAAATTGGATGCCCCAATTCCGCTTGATCTTTATATCATTGATCTGGAAGGAGGCCTTAAAGAGATGAAAGAGGGCGCGAAAAAAGCTGCGATCAATAACATTGCATCGGCTCCCTTGAAGGCCATCCTCAAAGGGATGATGCATGATGATTTACGCTGGCGTGAACCCCGGCCCATTCAACTTAAGGGCCTCCTCTCTGTCATGACCGAGCAGATGTTGTCTCCACCCCATGCCGCCGGAGAGAGGTTCGGTGACCGAAGTTACGCCATTATCTCTGATAAATACCTCAATTTCAGTTCCAGGGTGGGTTACCACTATAGTGTCCTTGATTCCTATTGCGGCAAGACCATTAATAAAAATTATATTACCTTTTCATTTAAAGGCGGGGCGGCCGATGATGTCCGAAGGAATCGACGTGCACGGGCTATCGCCATGATGCTTGAGGCCTCCGGGTTTTCAGTGGAAGTGGTGGGAGATAGGGTTTATGCCCGTTTACAGAAATATGAACAACCTGTGATAGAAGAAAAACTGGACACGGTGGGACGCTTGCTCCAGTTCACACGCCAGATGGATATGCTTATGGATAGTGAAGCCAGCGTTGAGGCTACAACCAAGGCCTTTCTTGAAGGCAATTACAGGCTTGAACAAAAACCTTAAAATCTAGTAACACTCTAGCGTTTTGAAAACACTTAGGACTGAGATGACAGACCGTGAGGGTCTTTTTTCCAAAGGACGTAACCCAAATTCTTTACAGCCTGTGGCACGCCCCCTTACCTTTAAATACAGTCTCTGCCAGGCAGGGGAGAGGAAAAAAGACCCTCGCGGTCCTCTGCCTTTCTTGCAAAACGCTAAAGTGTTACTGATCATTAAGTAAAGGTTACAGTCTCTTATTCCCGGACTCACCCCAGCGGAAGAGGAGGAAACATCATGTTCGAAAAAGGGAAGGTGATTGTTGAGAAGGTAATCATCATGGGTGCTGCCGGGCGTGATTTCCACAACTTCAACGTATACTTCAAGGACAATCCCCGTTACAGGGTGATCGCCTTTACAGCAACCCAGATCCCTGACATCGAAGGACGGCTCTACCCGCCTGAACTATCAGGCGAACTCTATCCGGAAGGGGTCCCCATATATCCTGAAGAGCAGCTCGCCGGGCTGATAAGAGAAAACGGTGTGGACCTGGTGGCCTTCTCCTACAGCGATATTCCTCACGTGGAGGTGATGCACAAGGCATCCTCTGTCATGGCCGGCGGGGCGGACTTCATCTTGATAGGCGCCACCTATACCATGCTCAGGTCCAAGAAACCCGTGGTTTCGGTCTGCGCTGTCCGGACGGGATGCGGCAAATCCCAGACCACCCGGAAG
>JAZDES010000096.1:0-5160 GCA_043808585.1 Pseudomonadota bacterium
GGGTGATCGGGTGGTCTATCGCTATTTTAATCCATGTGGCCGCTGCGTTGCATGCCTAAGGGGAGAAGACGCAGCTTGCCCGGCGAACCCGAGGTTCATACACCCTGCCGAAGACCCGCCCCACTTCACAGGCGCCTATGCTGACTACTATTACCTTCGACCCGACCAGACGGTTTTCAAGGTTCCAGATGATCTGACAGACCAGGCCGTAGCGCCAGCCAATTGCGCCCTTTCTCAGGTCATCTACGGTCTTCAAAAAGTCGGACTCGGCTTTGGCGAAACGGTTGTAATACAGGGGGCCGGAGGTCTAGGCGTCAACGCAACCGCCGTTGCCAAGGAGATGGGGGCCCACAAGGTCATTGTTATTGATGGTATCACGGAACGTCTTGAGCTGGCCAGGGCCTTCGGTGCCGATGAATTGATACACATGAAGGAATACGATACTCCCAAGGACCGCATAAAGCGGGTAAGGGAACTTACTGACAATAGGGGTGCGGAGGTAGTAGTCGAAGTGGCGGGCCTTCCCGGGGTTATGGCAGAGGGGTTGGCGATGCCATCTTCTCCGTAATCATGTACGGCCGCGATACCTTAAAAAAGTCACTTGACTTCCTGAGCCGCACCAAGGGCAAATACCCCTTTGATAAGGTTCTCTCCCATAGCTACGCACTGGAAGAGATCAACAAGGCCTTTGAAGAGCAGGATAAGGGGCTGGTTTCCAGGTCTGCCATAATAATGTAGGGCCTCGGATCGCTTCCCAAATCGATAATAGCTATGCTTGATCCCAGAATATCTTTTTCTACTTGGGGCAAAATGAAATGGGAAAATCACCGGGCTCCAGGTATCGAACTCGTTGGTCACCTCAAATAGATTGGATTTGAAAAAATCCATGGGCGCCAGCCAAAGAGAAAGACGTGCCGATACACCTCGACTCTGTATACACCCTTCTCCTCAACCCTGTAAGACGACTCTTTGCCGCGCCAGGTTTTCTCGACAACTCCATTCCTCAAAAGTCTGATTTCGCCCTGCTGAGGGCTCTTGATCACCAGTGTCCCTGGCTTAAACTGGCCCTCTTCCCCAAGCGTCAAAATGGATCCCTTCTCTGAAACAAAGAAGAACCTGAATCCCTTGGCCGGCGCGAGGTTGTCATGGGCGATGAACAATCGCCCATCTTTCAGGGCCCCATAAATTTCAGCCTTTGCCTTCCTGATATCACCAGGCATTCTCCTTCCTAAGAGTATATGAACATTTATCGAGTTTAGGAGGTAATCATAGGTGAGGGGCTTGAAGCGAATGGGACCCCACTTGAATCTCCACCCGTGGGCATCCGAGCCCCCAATTGCGGGAACCTTCATCTTCTTGCACAACCCGTCCCAGAGGGAAACAGTCTTTCTGCTCGGGGGTTTTAGCATCCGGGCCTTGAAGGTGAGATGAAATAGACCGTGAAACGGGGTATGGATCCTCTCTTTCCATCGAGATGAGAAATTCCAGACACAGATGCCTGTATAACCAGTCACTGAAAAATCGTTCCAGGTATAGGCGATCGATTTATCTCTGAAGGGCATCCCCTTTTCATGTGGATGGGCCAAAAAACCGAATCCCCCCTGTGCATTCACCCGGTCAATGACCTCTTGGGGGCCTAGACCTTCCCCCCTTATCATCTCCTTTAGGTCGAAGGCCAGGTAGTGGTGATACCTCTTTCCAATCTCCAGGCCCACCAAGACGAGGACATCGCTTCTTGTACCTTCATCCTCCAAGTGAAGGTCATCGGTCAGGAAGTCGTGATCATTCAGGATTATGAAGTCGAGCCCGGCCTTGCGAGCTGATTGGACGATCTGGGTGACATCTCCTGACCCGTCAGATCGATGGGAGTGGATGTGGAGATTGCCCACGTATTCGAAATCACCTTCATTCATACTCTTCCAGCGCCTTAAGCCCGATCTTCATAGGCTTGAGGATTGTCACGGCGTTTATAACAAGGACTGCCGAAAAGGATGCTACTATAAATGCCCATTGGTAGGTAGGGATCACATTTCCTCGCACAGCGGACATAAAGAGGATGTACACTGGCCCTGCCTCAAGGACAATAACTACGGCAATGAAAAGCGAGCTCACAATCATATACAGGAGTCCACCGAATCCGGTCGAGACCTGGGCGATATTCTGATGCTTGAAATTGGGATACATTGCCCCAAAGCCAATTCCCAGGGCGACTATCCCCAAGACCATGAAGAACATAGTGACTGAAGATAAAAACATCATGAAACCAGTCACTTCAAGGAAGTAATTGGTAACTATGATCAAGACCTCAGCAAGGATGAGCATAGGGAACAGGAAGAGGAAATACTTTCCCCACAAGTATCGCTTAAGTCGCAAAGGGGAGGCACGGATGATCCAGTATGCCTCACCCTCAGCGCTGACTGCCGGAAAGACAAAACGTGCCGAAACTGCAGAAAGTACAAATCCAGCAAGACCTATGTTTAGAAATGCCACCTCGTTTTGAAGAAAATCCAGGCGAATGGGGCTCTTGTCTAAGGGCAAGACGCTGAAGTTGTAAACGTATACAACGACTAAAGCAGCAAGGAGCAGCAATTGAGACCACTGGGTGCTATCCCGAAAAAAGGTCCTGACATCCTTGGCAAAGATCGTACTCAGTTCACCCCCGAAAGGCCGGGTAACAACCCTGATGAAAAAATCCAGGAGTTGTTTTCCCCCCTTGCGTCTCTGTTTGGCTTCCTGGGACTTGGAAAAGCCCTCAAAATAAAAAACCTGCGCCGCCCATACATTGATAACCACAACGGCTCCGGCAGTAGCCCAGGTAAGAGTTATTTCAAACAGATGGCCCCCTCCGCGAGGTTCGGTCAGGCTCCCCCAAAGGGTCTCGGCGATCCAGTGTGTGGGCAGATAGGGAGAGTCAGTCACCTTCAAGGCCCCCACATACTGAAGGACACCAAAAAAGGCCTCCGGGTTGACCAACTTCTCCGGTCTCAAGAACCGAAACATGATGTAAAGGACCACCACCATTACCACGGACAAGAGTAAAACGACGTCCCGTGTCCTGTGGGCAGGAAATATATAGACTAGGAGCATTGTCACAAATATCCCGATCCCTGCCGCAATAACTGCCATAGCGATATTCATGTGTACGAGCGTAAAATAAAAGCCGAAAGCGGGTGTGAAAACGTAGGCATATGCCAAGAAGATGGGAACACCAAATATAATGAGCATCCATGAGCCATCCATAAAGGCGTAAACGGCCCTGGAGACAAAGAGTTCTTCAATGCCGGCAGGCGTAGAGTGGCAAAATTCAAGGTCCTTTGAGAGATAAAGGTTGGATAGCGCTGTTATGATATGACTGAAGATAAGGAGTGAAAAAAAAGTCAGGAGGACCATTGAGAGGAGATAACGCGCCAGGAAGTCTCCTATGACCTCAACCGACTGAAAATATTCGAGGACCCGGCAGCAAAGGACAAAAATGAGTATGCAGAAGGCTATCGCCAAGCCTCCCATGAAAAAGGCCCTTCTTCTGCTTCTGCCCTTTGAGAAGACCAACTGGTTTCTGAGTCCCAAAAACCTGGGCCTAATGAGAAGATAGAGGTCTCTCACGTGCCAGACCTTTTCCCTCTGTCAACTTCAAGAAGATTTGTTCCAGATTGCCATCTATCCCTGCCTTATGCCTCAGGGCCTCTGCGGTCCCTTTTGCAATAATCTGGCCAGCCTGAATAATGGCGATTTCTTCGCATACCTCCTCGGCCATCTCCAAGGAATGGGTTGACATGAAGATGGTTGTTCCCTGCATGCCCTGATCCCTGAATATGTCCTTAACAAGCCTGACGGCCTTTGGGTCCAGACCTACCATCGGCTCATCCACGATAAGGACCTTTGGCCGGTGAAGGAGGGCGCCACACATCACCAACCGCTGTTTCATGCCATGGGAGTAACTTTCGATCAATTCTTCCTGCCACTGGGTCAATTCGAAAAGCTCCAAAAGCTCGGAGATTCGATGGCTCAATGAGGGCACGTTGTCCATCCGATAGAGACCTGCGACAAGATGCAGAAACTCCAAACCGGTTAGTTTTTCATAGACAAACGGCCTGTCAGGGATGAAACCCACGCACCGCTTGGCAGCAGAGGGGTCTTTGGAAAGATCACTCCCGTTTATGATGATTCGCCCTTCCGTGGGTTTTAGAACTCCTGCCATCATCTTGATGGTGGTGGTCTTTCCTGCACCGTTTGGTCCCAAGAAACCGAAACGGACCCCCTTTTCTACCTCCAGACTGATCCCGTCAACGGCGCGGAGGCCATTAAAGATCTTCGTCAGGTTGATCAGCTTGATCATATAAGGACTGCTCCCAGCATTCTCGGACATTGAACATCGCACTTTGCACTTTGGACCTCAGACCTCAGACATCGGACATTACTAATCGTACATATATGAAATTACTTTGAGCCTGAGTTTGCCTATGAGGCCGATAATTTCAACCTGCTTGTCAAGACCTCCGTGAAGAAGCTTGATGTGGCTTGCATCGACGGGCATCTGATTGAGGGTGGCGTCCATGGATACCCAGCTTCCAAGGTAGGCTTCATTCCAGGCATGATAGAAGAACCTGCCCCTCGCACAGACAAGCCCAACACAGACCCGGGCCGGTATTCCACTGGCCCTAAGGAGCGCAGCCAGCAGCACCGCATGCTCATTACAATCTCCCACCCTGCTCCTGAGTACCTCCAGTGCGCTTGGCACAGTGACAACCGGTCTCTTTTGCACGTTCCTGTAGACCCATTCCAGGAGCCTTCGTGCAGCCTCAAGGGGGTCTTTTAGATCTCCGGAGATCTCACGGACCTTTGCCTTAATCACATTGTCATCGCATTCAATGTTGAACTCGGGCTTGAGAAAGGCTTTCAGCTCCTCCGATTGCCCTGGATATGGAAGGGAGTAATTGACCCTTGTCGGCATCTCCTCTCGAGCGATTTCGATCATTCCATCCCGAAATCTCTGTCTCCCCTCATTCAGGCTCGCCCAATCCGACACGCCCTTGTCAAATCCCACAATTTCCAGCTTCAGATACTTCAATCTATCCGGGTCGTGTAAGTCCTTATTGACATCTATGGATGCAAGTTCATAGAAATCCCCACCGCTCGAAATATCACGCGGGGCCATGGCCG
>JAZDES010000097.1:0-5451 GCA_043808585.1 Pseudomonadota bacterium
GATCCTTGATAAGTGTATAAAGGTCTACCATAACGGTTGAGATCCTCTGCATCGGCGCAGGAGGACTTTGAAGAATTCATACCGCACTCGTCATGCTGAGAGCTTTTGTTGCCAAGGCCATACGTCTAACGGGGCGAAGCAGCTCGCCCCGTTGAGCGGCGCGGGGCGCCGCTCAACATATATTGGGTTGAAGCCGTGAATATTGGTAGCCAAGAAATCGGTGATTGACAATATTATTGGATTCAATATGGTCTACACAGTCCAAAGTTCAGTCGTTCCTGCGAAGGCAGAAATCCATAACCCATTGACTTTTCTGGATTCCCGCTTTCGCGGGAATGACAGTTGGTAGCGGGAATGACAGTTTGTAAAGGCAACATTTGGGTTAAAATCAATGCGTTATAAAGAACTTTGGTAACAGTTTAGCGCTCTGAAGCCGGGATAAGGGGGGTCTCCTTTAATTTTAAGTATAGTATAGAAAACATGAAAAGGTCAATTTTTCTCCCCATTTGGAAGAGGGCTTCTTTTCTAGTTTATCGGGGTCAGCGAATGGTGTATATTGTAATAAAGCCATGTTGAGGTGGTAGGTGTTATGTTATACGGTGCAATGAATTTTCCGGTCAGACCGGTGATTAAAGAGATCGAGGCGATTTCAGGCCTGGGTTTCGACTACCTCGAGTTGGCCATGGATCCGCCCAAGGCCCATTACGAGACCCTCCGAGAGCAGAAGGAGGAAATATTGAGGACCCTGGATCGCTCCAATATGGGACTCGTCTGTCACCTGCCCACTTTTGTATCCACGGCCGACCTTACAAGAAGCATAAGGGAGGCTTCCCTGAGGGAGGTGATCGAATCCCTTGAACTCGCGGCAGAATTGAATTCACTTAAGGCGGTGCTTCATCCCAGCTTCATCGGAGGACTGGGCATTTTCGTGACGGACACGGCCAGGCAGTACGCCCTCAAGAGCCTGGATGCCGTCGTGGAAAGGGCGGGGGAGCTCGGGCTCACCCTTTGCATTGAGAATATGTTCCCCCGGTCCAATTCGCTCGTCAATCCGGAGGATTTTACCGAGATATTTGAACGTTACCCCACGCTCAAGCTGACCCTGGATACCGGACACGCGCACATGGGTGCCAAGGGTGGGAAAAGGGTCTTTAATTTTATTAACACGTTTCCGGATCTCATCGAGCATGTACACGCAAATGACAACTTCGGCAAAGAGGATAACCACCTCCCAATAGGTGCCGGGACCATTGATTTTCCGAAGGTGATCAATTCACTCAAGAAGGTAGGCTTTGATGCCACAATCACCCTGGAGGTCTTTTCTCCGGACAGGGACTATCTCAAGATAAGTAGAGACAAGTTAAAGGCCTTGTTTGCCCCGGCTCAGGTGGGCTGACAAAGGAGGTACCATGAGGGGAGCCGTCCTAAATTGGATACCCTGCCCTTTCACTTGTGTATTCCTTACGGGTTTTTTGGCACTTTTTATGGTCCAGGAATCGTATGCAGACCCTATTGAGTTACTTAGGTCAACCCTGCCAAAACAAATAGGCGGCTGGCGGGCTGAACCTGATGACCGCGTTTTCGACCCCGAGACGATCTTCGAGTATATCAACGGAGGAGGGGAGCTTTACAGGGCATACAATATGCGCCGCTGCCTTTCTCGCCGTTACTCCAATCCAGACGGTCCGGCCATTGTGCTCGACATCTTTGACATGGGCTCTTCCGGGGATGCTTTCGGGGTCTTCACCCACGACCAGGAGGGAGAGGCACTTCAAGTGGGACAAGGGGGGCTTTACCGGTCTGGCTGGCTCAGATTCTGGAAAGGTCGCTTCTTTTTCTCCATATACTCAGAGGCGGAGACCCCGGCCGCGGAAAAGGCCGTCAGGGAGCTGGCTAGGGTTGTGGCTTTACTCGTAAGGGATGAGGGCCCAAAACCCGAGATCCTATCCAGGTTGCCAGCGGAGGGACTCCGGTCGAGGAGTGTAAGGTACCTCCACCACCAGACCGTGCTCAACTACCATTTCTATCTGGCAGACAGAAATATCCTGAATCTTGGGCCCCGCACAGATGCCGTCCTTGCTACCTATCAGCATGGCGAGGAGATTGCACATCTCCTCCTGGTCCTTTACCCGGATGCCGTAGAGGCAGAGAAGGCGTTTCAAGGGTTTAAGAGGCACTATCTTCCTGATACGGCATCAACCGGGCTTGCCTTACTTGAAAACCGTAAGTGGTCTGCTTCCAGGAGAGAGGGTAAGCTCCTGGTGATCGTCTTGGATTCCGACACCAGACAGCTTGCAGAGAGGCTTTTGGCAGGGTTCAGGAAAGATCAGACCCATTAGTAGTTCCGGTGCGGACCGTTTCTCTTCCTTATATGTGGGCGACCATGGTTATGAAAGAAAAGGAGAAAGTGATTACAAGGCGCGATTTCATGCGTACCGGCTCGTGCATGGTATTGGGGGGCCTCATGGGGTTACCGCTCCTTGGCAATTCTCCTGTAAGAGGCGCTGAGAAGGAGAGTAAGGTTGCACTGGTACGTGAAAAAGAGGTCATGGACAACAGCGGGCATTTGAGGCCGGATGTGTTACAGGATATGCTGGACCGATCGGTAACCGCCCTTTTCGGGATAAGCGACCCTGTAATGGCCTGGAAAAGATTGGTGGAGCCTACCGATATTGTTGGCATCAAAAGCAATGTCTGGTATCACCTCCCCACCCCCAGACCACTTGAGGAAGCCATCCGGAGGCGAGTTATGGATGCCGGAGTCAGGGAGGAAAACGTCTCTGTTGACGATCGGGGGGTCCTTCGTGACCCCGTCTTCGAGCAGTCTACGGCCCTCATCAATGTCCGCCCCATGCGGACACACGACTGGTCCGGGCTCGGGACTCTCATAAAGAACTATATCATGTTTGTTGATAATCCATGGAGCTATCACGGCAATGCCTGCGAGAATCTGGGTGCCATCTGGAAGCTTCACCACGTTAAGGGAAAGACAAGGCTAAACGTCCTTGTAATGCTCACGCCTCTTTTTTATGGGACGGGCCCCCATCACTTCAACCGCAAGTACACATGGCCTTATTGCGGTCTGATCGTTAGCATTGATCCTGTTGCAGCCGATGCCATCGGCGCCAGGATCATTCAGGCAAAGCGTAACCTCTTCTTCGGGAAGGTAACGCCCATAAGCCCTCCACCCCGGCATATTGAAGTGGCCGATACCCGTTTCGGGTTGGGCAATAGCCGTGAGGAACTCATCCACTTGATCCGGTTGGGGTGGGATGAGAATATTTTGATCTGATTCAGAATACAAGATGAGTAACCGTCCCCGGAGCTTTGGAGAAATCGGGCACTCTCTGTTGTTATTACAATCTTGATGGATCCGTAAAAGGAAGATATTGACCTTCTTTCTATTGACTTCCGTACTCTTGGAGCCTAGGATTCTATATAGAAGGATGGCAAAGGTTATGGATGAGGAAGAATATATTGAAAAGTATGCAAAATTGAGGATCCTCAAGAGCATCCAGGAGTATCTAAGGCCCGGAAGCGACTCTGCCACCGGAGTATATCCGATCAGGGTGCCCGAGGATTTGCTATACCAGGTGCTCAAGTCAGAAGGGGCCGAGAGCGCCGATAAACTGATACATAAGATCTTCAGAATTGGCCTCACCTTCTGGAGCGAGAGATTCTATACCGAATCCTTTGGCTCCCAGGAGAACCTTGAGAAGTTTATCGAACTGGTAAAAAAGCGAAATAAATAACGAAGGGATATCTCCGTGCACTCATGAGTGGCCTTTAACCTCCAAGAGCTTCATCCAGTCATCGATCCCGATCCCCGGTGTTTCAACGTCCCCCAGGCCGTAAAACTCCTCCAATATGGCCCGCGCCTCATCGGTTGCCTTTCCTTCCAGCATCGATTCCAACCTCTCGACGCCCCTCTCCGGAAAGCAGAAGAAGTCCCCCGACAGGGCCACACTGCCAAATTTTCCCTCCCTCAGCTCGATGTCTCCCCTCATCAGCCCACCGGGGGCCTTATGGATCTTATGTACCACCTTGATCCCTGCCCGAATCCTAATATCCCGTCCAGGTATCTGCCTACCCTTTTGGTAGAGCCAGTCATCATTGATCATCCGACTTCTCAGTTCCTCGATTTTCTTTTCCAATACCGGGTCCTTGTCGGCTGGTTCCATGGGTCCCAACAGCTTTTCGAATTCCTCTGCCATAAGGGCATTCAGTCTGGTCTCGTTCCAGCGGCCTGCCTCATTTTCCCCGATTTCGCGCCGGATGGTGGAGAGATTTTCCACGAGGGTCTTGTGGACCTTGTCACGGAATTTTTCGTCGGGGACCTTGAGGATCCTGGCCATGGTTTCGTAATCGAAATCCAGGATCATGTTTCCCACGAATACTATACAATTGCCAATCTCGCCGGCACCGGTTCCTGATATCTTGCGTGTCCCGGAGATCAGGTCATTGATTGGTTTATATTCAGCAGGTATCCCTATCCGTTGATAGGCATTGGCGACGGGTTGTAGGAATTTCCTGTAGAAGTCCTCTCTCCTCTTGGGAACCGCAGGGTTATCCCTGTGCAGGATTAATTGAAAGAATAGCTGATCCCCGTCGAGATAGACGGCGCCTCCGCCAACCTCCCGTCTAAAGACCGGAATATGGTTTGCCCTGCAGTAGTCAACGTCTACCTCTTGCTCCACGTCCTGGTGAAAACCTATACACACGTAAGGTTTGGCTGGAGAGACAAGGGCAAGGGCCTCCCGTCCCAGGGCTGCGAGGGCATGATAGATCAGTTGTGATTCGTCCCAGGGGACCTTTCCCAGGTTATAGCGCTTCATACAATAACAGACGAGGTCCTCTCCGGGCACGGGATTACCTTGTCCGGGGGAGGACCTCTTTCCTGCAAAAAAGATCACACAATAGGTCTAGGTATAACACCTGCTCTCTCGGCAATCTCTGGAACCTTATGTTCCCATTCGATCGCCATCAGGTGAACGCCGGCCACCCCTTCCATCCCCTTGAATTCCTCGATCTGCTCAAGGGCAAATTTGATCCCCTCTTCGGCCACCTTTCCCTTACCTGCACCCCTCAGCCTCGATATCAGAGATTCAGGGACATCCATACCCGGGACCATCTTGGCCATGTATTGGGCCATACCGACACTCTTCATGGGGGTTATTCCCGCCAGGATGTAGCATTTCTCGTGGAGGCCCATGTCCACGGCCATCTTCATAAACTTCCTGAATTTATCCATGTTATAGATGCACTGGGTCTGAATAAAGTCGGCACCCGCCTCGATCTTTTTTGCCAGCCTATACACCCGGAATTCAAAGGGATCTGCAAAGGGGTTTGATGCTGCCCCTATAAACAGCTTAGGCGGTACGTCAATTTCCTCCCCATT
Source organism: Pseudomonadota bacterium (assembly GCA_043808585.1). Lineage (GTDB taxonomy): Bacteria > Desulfobacterota > DSM-4660 > Desulfatiglandales > Desulfatiglandaceae > CAYVMN01. Next base: position 5,399 of record JAZDES010000097.1, read on the forward strand.
CAGAAATCTGCCCTGGTCGCGCATCTGTTTGACCAATGCGATCAGCTGCATGG
>JAZDES010000098.1:0-2321 GCA_043808585.1 Pseudomonadota bacterium
GGACATCCTCTTATGGGGCTGTTCCGTAACGAGGTTCAAGACCTCACTGCCGTTCTTTGAAATGATGCCGTCCTTTACGTCCTTTTGAAAAAAGACCCTCGCGGTCCTCTGCCTTTCTTTCAAAACGCTAAAGTGTTACAAGTGGACAAGTTTCACGGGAATGACTGAAAAAGAAAAACTTCTACTTTTTGCGGATTCATCAATATTCAATAATCAATTTGCTGCCAGCGAGAGTTCTATTTTTGGATAGGTTATGACAGTTCCAGTACAACGCCATTTTGAACGCTCAGAAGGTCATAGATGCCCAAAAAATACACTCACGAATTGAACAAAGAGGTAAGGAGCATCTCAGGGTGGTATGAACTCCACAAGGAAGGAAGGCTGAATCACGGTGGAGAAGAATTCCTTTATCTGGTAGGCGATGCGGTGGTGGAGTCCTCTTGCTGCGGGATTGGTGGGTGCCGTTATGCTGTAGTCCCGGGTTCGATTGTCAGCTGGAAATCCGATACCAATGAGGATGGGCTCTTCACCTCTTTGGTGGAACCCGTGGTGGACCAGAAGCTGAGGAAGCAAATCTCCGAGCTCTTGTCAAAAAAGGAAGATGTCACTCAGGTCCAGTTCTGGTAGGTGTTCCTCACCGGTCATCTGGCTTTTAGAAGTGCCAGTGCCCTTTCCGCCGCCCGAGCAGGTGTAATTCCAAACTTCTCGTAGAGGATCTTGAATGGGGCAGAGGCCCCGAAATGTTCAACCCCTATCACTTCCCCCCTGCTTCCCACATAACGCTCCCAGCCCTGCGGTACCCCCGCCTCGATGGCGAGCCGGGCCTCTATTTCAGGTGGGAGGACCCGGTGACGGTACTCTTCAGGCTGCCTTTCAAACAACTCCCATGACGGCATGCTGACAACCCTTACTCCCACACCTTTCTCCTCAAGTATCCTTGCTGCATCAATGGCAATGTGTACCTCGGAACCGGTCGCAATCAGGATGATATCCGGTCTGCCGTCCTTGGGGTCCTTAAGTATGTAAGCCCCCTGCGACAGCCCTGTTGCAGGGGCAAAGGTATTGCGATCCAGGACAGGGACCCCCTGCCGTGTCAAGGCCAGGGCCACCGGTCCCTTGCCTGATTCCACGGCAACCCTCCAGGCCTCTGCGGTCTCATTGGCATCAGAAGGGCGGATCACCGTGAGATTCGGGATTGCCCTCAGGGCGGCCAGCTGCTCTATTGGTTGGTGGGTTGGGCCGTCTTCTCCCAGTCCTATGCTGTCGTGTGTAAATACATAGATGACCTTCAAGCCCATCAGGGCAGCCAGACGGATAGGAGGTCGCATGTAATCAGAAAAGACCAAAAAGGTGCCGCCATAAGGGATTAGACCCCCGTGGAGGGCAATCCCATTTAAGATGGAGCCCATGCCGTGTTCCCTTACCCCAAAGCGCAGATTGCGGCCGTCATAGGAGCCGGCCTGAAGATCCCCGGCCCCATTGATCAATGTCTTGTTGGAAGGGGCCAGGTCTGCGGAACCGCCCAAGATGTTGGGGAGATTTTGTGCGATCGCGTTCAATACCACACCGGAAGTTACCCTGGTGGCAGGGCCCTTGGAATCTGGAGGAAAAGACGGTATATCCTTGTCCCAGTCTTCCGGCAGCTCTCCTTTTTGCCATCTTTCCCACTCAATAGAAAGCTCGGGGTATGTCTCTTTATAGGAACTGAGCCGGAGATTCCATTGCCCTTCCATCTCCCTGCCCCTTTCAAGTGCCTTCCGGAAATGCCCCAGCACCTGATCAGGGATAAGGAAGGGGGGATCGAGGGGCCATCCCAAGTTTTCTTTTGTCAATCTTATTTCTTCGGGACCCAGTGGCTCACCGTGTGCCACGGCCTTGTCCTGCTTGTTGGGGCTCCCGTAACCTATATGGGTCCTAACAGCGATCAAGGAGGGACGATCAGTCTCCTTTTGGGCCTTTGCTATTGCCTCTCCCACATCATCCAGGTTGTTTCCATCCTCTACCTTTTGTACATGCCACCCATATGCCACAAAGCGGGCAATCCGGTCCTCGGTGAAGGTAATCTCTGTGCCCCCCTCTATGGAGATGCGGTTGTCGTCGTAGAGGTATATGAGCTTTCCCAGTCCCAGGTGTCCGGCGAGAGAGGCGGCCTCGTGCGAAACCCCCTCCATCAGGTCACCATCACTGACGATGCCATAGGTGTAATGATCCACAATCGTGTACCCCGGGCGATTGAAATGGGCAGCCAAAAAACGCTCCGCAATGGCCAAGCCAACTCCATTGCCAAACCCCTGGCCCAGTGGACCTGTGGTGGTTTCTAC
>JAZDES010000099.1:0-12875 GCA_043808585.1 Pseudomonadota bacterium
TCGTAGTTCATTTTAGGGACGAAGTTGATGGAACAGTCGGTATTATCACCGGTAAAGCCTTTTAATAAGCGGTTCTCTTTTTTCAAACGCTGGTATAGTCTGGTACCACGAGGTGCATTTAGCAAACCGACCATTGCCGTAACGATGCCACTATTCTGGATAAAGTTTATCTGGCTTCTAAAGATGGAGGCCGGGTCACTATCGAAACCGACACAGAACCGGGGTCAGAATCAGGGCTACCACGACCGAGAGCAGCATGGCGGCGATGAGGGTCACGGAAAACTGCCTGTAGATGACACCGGTGGAGCCGCCGAAGAACGCCATGGGGCCAAAGACGGCCGAGAGCACCAGCCCGATTCCGATCAATGCGCTGGTGATTTCTCCCATGGACTTGCGGGTTGCTTCCTTGGGCGGTAACCCCTCCTCGGACATGACCCGTTCCACGTTTTCCACCACCACGATGGCGTCGTCCACCAGGAGGCCGATAGCCAGCACCATGGCGAACATCGTCAGCATGTTGATGGAAAATCCGAAGAATCCCAGGACGGCGAAGGTCCCCAGGATCACCACAGGCACCGCCAGGGTAGGGATCAGCGTGGCCCGTATGTTTCCCAGGAAAACATACATCACCAGGACGACCAGCAGAATGGCCTCGAACAGGGTCTTGACCACTTCCTTTATGGCCACCTTCACGAAGGGCGTCGTGTCATAGGGGTAGATGACCTTCATGCCGGGGGGAAAGTACCTCGAGAGCTCCTTCATCTTCGCCTTGACGGCATCGGCGGTATCCAGCGCATTGGCGCCGGGGGCCAGCCGGACGGCCAGGGCGGCCGAATGTTTGCCGTTGAAAAGCGTCTGGCTATCGTAGCGCTCGGCGCCCAACTCCGTCCGGCCCACATCCCGCACGCGCACGATGGAGCCGTCCGGATTGGTGCGTAGCGGGATGGCGGCGAATTCCTCCGGGGTCTTGAGCAGGTTCTGGACGATGATGGAGGCGTTCAACCGTTGGCCATCCGCCGCCGGTGCCCCGCCGAACTGGCCGGCGGAAACTTCCACATTGTAGGCCCGAAGGCTCCGGATGACATCTTCCATCGTCAGCCGGTAATCGGCCAGTTTGTCCGGATTCAGCCAGACGCGCATGGCATACTGGGAACCGAAGGTCTCCACTTCCCCAACCCCCGGCACCCGCGCCAACACCTGCTGGATGCTGGATTGAGCGTAGTCCCCCAAATCATAGTCATCCATGCTGCCGTCTTCCGAGGTCAGTCCCACAATGATCAGCCAGTTTCTGGTCGACTTGCTGACCTTGACACCCTGGTTCTGCACCACCGCGGGCAGGCTCGCCATGGCGAGCTGGAGCTTGTTCTGCACCTGGGCCCAGGCGAGGTCCGGATCGGTCTCGGGGGCAAAGGTGAGTTCGATCCTCCCGGCGCCGGAGGCATCACTGGTGGCCGACATGTACAACAACTTGTCGAATCCGGTCATCTTCTGCTCGATGATCTGGACCACGCTGTCTTCCACGGTCTGAGCAGAGGCACCGGGATAAAAGGCGCTAATGGCGATGGAGGGAGGGGCGATGGGTGGATACTGGGAGATGGGCAAATTGTGAATCGCCAGCCCGCCTGCCAGCATCATGATGATGGCGATGACCCATGCGAAGACCGGGCGGTCCAGAAAGAAGTTCGATAACACCGCAGGTCCTCCGTCAGTTCGATTCCGGAAGCGGGCGTTTCGCATCCGTGGGTTTCACGCCGGCCCTCGGGCTATTCAAGGGAACGGCCTTCACAGCGGTGCCCGGCCGTACGTTCAGCATGCCCTCGACGATTACCCGTTCTCCGGCAGAGAGGCCGGAAGAGACGAGCCACTTATCCCCAATGGCGCGATCGAGCGTCAGCCTCCGCTGCTGAACCGTGCCGGCCCCATCCACGACGAGCGCAATGGGCTCCCCCTTTGGAGTGCGGCTCACCCCTTGTTGAGGGACGAGGATGGCCTGTTCAGCGATACCCTCCTGGACGACGGCCCGCACGAACATTCCCGGCAGGAACAGATGTTGCGGATTCGGGACCACGATACGCAGGATGAAAGACCCGGTCGCCGGGTCTACCGTGACGTCACGGAATTGCAGCATGCCTTTCATGGGATATGATGTTCCGTCTTCCAGGAGTATTCGGACTTTTCTCCGGTTTTTTCCATCTGTAGTGAGCTTGCCGGTCTCCAGATTGCGTCTCAAGCGCAGGAGCTCGGCGGTCGATTGGGTCACGTCCACGTAAATGGGATCCAGCTGTTGAACGGTCGCGAGGGACATGGGCTGATACGCCGTCACGAGCGCACCGTCCGTCACGCTGGACCTTCCGATGCGCCCGGAAATGGGCGCGGTGACGCGAGTGTAGCCCAAATTGATGCGGGCCCCCTCGACCGCCGTTTTCCAATATTCGATCTCGGCTCGGGCCTGTTCCACGGCGGCTGCCGCGTCGTCGTAGACCTGACGGCTGATCGCATTCTTGACCAGCAGTTCCTTGTATCGTTCCGCCCTCGAGAGGACCGACGGCAGATTGGCTTCGGCCTTGCTAAGCGACGCCTTTGCAGAGTCAAGCGCCACCTGGAAGGGAGCGGGATCGATCTGGTAGAGCAGTTGGCCGGCCTTGACGTCAGCGCCCTCCTGGAAATGGCGTTTCTGTATGATGCCATTGACCTGAGGCCGGATTTCCGAGACAAGATAGGCGCTTGTGCGGCCCGGCAGCTCGGTGGTCAGCTCGACCTGCTGAGGCTCAATGGTCACCGTGGCTACCTCGGGGACGGGAGCCGGCGCGGTTGCCTGCCCGTGCCCGTCTTCGCAGCCTTCCAGCAAAAGAAGACTCGAAAGGGCCATCAAAGCCATAGTCCATCTGATTGGTTTGTAGAAGTTCCTGTTCAGTTGCATTTGAGACCTCCCGAATATCGACGACGGCCTTACTCGGTTTCCAGACCTGCGCGAGGGAATCACGGGGCAAGCAGTCCTCTGAAAAAAAGATCCAAAATGAAGTCCGGGTCATCCGGATAAGGATAGCGCTCGGGCGCATCGAGCCAGAGCAGGAGAAAGGCGTTGATGGTGCTGTCTAGAGCGACGGCCAAGTAATAAGAGGTGGCGATGGGCTTGAACCGTCTGTTTTCGATTCCGCTTTGAAAGACCGAGCCAAGTCTTTCCAGGAGATCGTAATATCCTTCTCGGACCTCCTCATCCAGGCCCGCCTTGATGTTGAAGCTCGCCCCTCTGCTCTCGGCAAGATAGAGGCGAATGAAGGAAAGATTGCTGCGAAACAGTTCGCCTTTGGTCCGAACGTAATTCCTCAGTTTTTCAATTTCGTCGTCCGATTTTTGAAATGCCCGCACCAAGGCATCATGGAACTTGTCGCATTGCTCCAGAACAAGGGCCTTGTAAAGGTCCTCCTTGTTCTGGAAGAACTTGTAGAGTGTTCCGATAGCGAATTCGGCCTTCTCGGCGATCTCATGCATGGATACGTTGTGGTATCCCTTCTGGGAGAAAAGATCGAGGGCGGCCGCGAGCATCTCTTGACGTTGCCGTAACTTCTCTCTCTCCCGCCTTGGGAGCTTTTCGTTTTTCATCAGGCCTCCGCGTTCCAGTTTTGCCGGTAAAAATGAATTGAGCGTCATAATATAGAATGGTCGTCGCGCCGTGTCAAGAAGAACCTGAAAGGCTGAAAAGACACTAAGAGACATCAAATGGCCGAGACCCAAACCAGCTGTTACGCACGGGCTCTGATACCCAATCACCTGCCTGTTGTCGATGATGGGCCGAGGGACGTCATTCCCAATTCAATGCAATTGGTGGCTGGACGAAAGGGGCAGGAATACAATAAGAGAAAAGATCGAAAGGGAACCTACTGGGAAGATCGTTATCATGCAACCGCTGTAGAAAGCGGGCCATTGAGTTTTTGCAGAGAGAATGGTTCGTCAGGGACGACTGGTGGCCTCTTCTCAAAGCGCAGATCCAGACCGCATTTGGATGGCATTGGATTGCATTCGTTTTGGCCCTATGTGGACTAAGCCTTTGGATTCAATATACCGTCACAGTCTTCAACCGCCCTTTATACCACCCCTTGACAGTTGCAGTCAAAACGACTACAAAGTAGTCAGATGTAGGGAGAGGAGACATAATAATGCAGCTTACGATCAGAATGCCTGATGAGTACAGGGGAAAGATTGAGATGGTGGCCAAAGAGATGGGCTTAAAGAAATCCGATATCGCCCGTTTGGCCTTGAAGCGATTTATTGAAGAAAACACTGGCAATGAGCAGGCATAGCCTTATCAGAAGGTAAAACACCTGCTGGGGACGGCTGAGAGCGGAATAAAGGATCTGGGCCAACGTCACAGGGAGTATCTCATTGAGAAGATTAGGAAGGGAAAGTAATGCGGCTGCTTATGGACACTGGACCATGGGTAGCCCTGATTGACAGAAGTGAGGGGAGGCATGCGGAATGTGCAGAATGGTTTAGAGAGTTTAAGGGTGAGATTTTCAGCACAGAAGCTGTACTAACCGAGGTCATTAACCTTCTCAACTTCTCTTCACAAGCCCAATCAGCTGCCATTGATTTTATCCTGAAGGGTGCCATAACCTTGGTCCCTTCAAGCATTGAAAGCTTGAGGGCGGTAAAAGGGCTGATCAAGAAGTATCGAGATCTTCCGATGGACTTCGCAGACGCAACCTTGGTATCTGTTGCGGAAGACCTAGGCATATATGATATTGCCACCTTTGATATAAAGAACTTCGGCATCTATCGGCCGGGGAGAAAGCAGTTTCTCGTCGTTATGCCTTTCAAGTAGTCAAACAGATAACAGACAGGGTGTGGGGTGGTGGACGTTCTTGAATTTGATGAATTATTCATCTGCCCTTCTGAGCATCCTGGATATAGCGGATGTTGAAACCCGAGGAGGGGGGGACTTGTTGCTATCACCGGCCCGAACAACAGGAAGGGCACCAAGTACTACCCAATCCTTGAGGGCGATTTTGCACCCGAGGTTTTTGTGATGTATGCAAGGAGGAGGGATTTGCCATGAGAAGCTTTTTTAGACTGAAGGCAATAGGACTTCTGCTGCTCTGGACCATAACCATGGCATTTGTTGCACAAGGAAAGTCCTTATGGGCAGAAGAGATCCAGGTCCCGCAGTTTTGTGGACAGGTATTCTATACCGGATTTGGAGACACCATCGGGTTTATTGCACCATGTGACGTCGGTGAGGAATTGGTTCTTTGTAAGTCAGTTTCACCCTCTATATGCGGAGAGGCCCTGGGTTTTATCCGGTTGCAGAGCGTTGTGTACGACTCATCCACCTATTGTTTGATCAGTTATGAGTCCTGCGAAGAGATTACCGACTGCTCTGAATGTGAAGGGTGGGGCAGCGCCTATCGCATCCTTTTTCGAAACCCCTCGGACCTGGCACTGTTTTGCCTTTATCGGGATGAGATCCTGGTGAAGACCAGCATGGGACGACTCTATAAAGACGTGATTTACGAAAACTCAAGAGAGGCCCTCCAGGTTCTGATTGAGAATCCGGCCCTTTTAATCCAGCTGCGGCACCTTATTCAAAAGAACGCCAACGCTGTCGCAGAGGTATTCGGTGATCAGGGAGGCGTGATCCAAGATACCGGGGAAATAGTCTCGTTCCTGGATAGCTACGCTGAGAGGTCTCAGGCCAACTTGAAGCTCCTGGTTCATGCGGTAAAGGAAGACATGCTGAAAAGACTGGAAAGGGGCGATCCTTTCTTAGGGTTTAAACTGAAATAGGCCCTAGAGTTACCGGAGGAACTTTACCTGTTCGGAATAGAAAATGGGCATGTTATCTGAAGCGACCAGGAATTGCAGGATGTCTCAGTCTCGGGGAGGAGTTTTGCAAACGGAGGGAATAGTACTGAAGGGCTAAATGGCCAGGGCAGGACTTTGAAGGGCGGATATGCTGCCCCTATCTTGGTAACGGACCCAGAATCCTTCTCGCCATAAGGTAGCACTCATCCCAGTATACATTTGAAATATGATCCTCCCTGACAGATTTGCCCGAGCCCGGGGCGTGAACAAACTTCCCATCATTCGTATAAAGACCCACATGCAGACTTGATTTCGCGAAAAAGGAAAAGAACCCTTTACCCTTTATCTTGAAAAAGACCAGGTCCCCGGGTTGAAGCTCATGCTTTCCCACCTCATGCCCAACCTCAATCTGCTCCCCGGTGGTTCTGGGTAGGTTAATCCCATGCTGGGCATACGTCCAAGACACTAGTCCTGAACAATCAAATCCGCTCTCCGGAGATGAACCTCCCAGGTGATATGGTCTAGCGATCTGCGAGCGGGCGGTATGGGTAATGTCATAAGGCCGGACATAACTAGGAACTGCCAAGGGAGCGGGCTTGACTGCGCAGGCCGGAAGGCCAATGGTCAAAGAGACAAGAGCCATGAGGAGGGCAACTATTTCAAGAATTTTGCCTTTCATTTCCTCTATGGGAATTATCGTAGTAACCTCTAAGGGCGTTTTAGAACCTTACCCTGGTTCGCAACCGCCTTTGCTGCCTTTTCGACGGCTTCGGCATCTCCAAGGTAGTAATGCTCTATGGGTCGGATATCTTCATCAAGTTCGTATATGAGCGGAATCCCGGTCGGGATGTTGAGTTTTACGATTTCTTCTTCTGAGATATTGTCGAGATACTTCACGAGGGCACGCAGGCTGTTGCCATGGGCAGAGATGATAACGCGTTGGCCCGATCTTACGGTTGGCTCTATTGTCTCTTTCCAGTAAGGGAGGAAACGTTCAACCGTGTCCTTGAGACATTCCGTTAAGGGGAGTTCCGCTGGGGTCAAATCCTTGTAGCGGGGATCGTTGCCAGGATAACGCTTATCGGTCTTTTCTAGTGCCGGAGGCTGCACATCATAGGAACGTCGCCAGATAAGGACCTGTTCCTCGCCATGCCTTTGGGCCGTCTCCGCCTTGTTGAGGCCTTGAAGGGCACCATAGTGGCGCTCGTTCAGCCGCCAGCTGCGATAGACCGGTATCCACATGAGGTCCATTTCGTCAAGGGTGATCCAGAGGGTGCGAATGGCGCGTTTGAGCACCGATGTAAACGCTACATCGAAGATATACCCTTCCTCTTTCAGGACCTGCCCGGCCTTACGGGCCTCTTCGACACCCTTTTCGGATAAGTCAACATCGGTCCATCCGGTAAAGCGGTTTTCTTTGTTCCATGTGCTTTCCCCGTGGCGGAGCAGGACTAGCTTGTGCATTTACACCTCCTATACCATCTTGGATTTTAGATTTTGGCCCGCCGATTTTCTTTTACGCAGGCTTTTGTCGCCAAATGTGTCTTCTCAGCTCATCCCGTTCACACCCCGAGCAGGATCTGATTTCTGAGGGACCGAGACTCTCCCCCTGCGATTACGATTATGGCCGGTCTCCCCCTGACAGGGCATCTGTATTCGCAAATCCCGCATCCCACGCACTTCTTGAGGTCCACGTAGGGCAGCTTCACTCTAAGCATTTTTCCGTCAGGTCCGGGGACCTCATCGTCTCTAAGATATATGGCCTTTGGCGAGGTGGGACAGTGCTCTTCACACACGATGCACGGGGCATTCCCTGACCAGGGAAGGCACCGCCCCCGGTCCAGATAGGCCGATCCTATCCTGATGGGTTGTCCGATCTTATCTTTGCCCGAGATGTTCTCTATAGCGCCTGTCGGGCAGACACTCCCGCACAGGGTGCAGGTGTACTCGCAATACCCAAGGGTCATTATGAGATGGGGTGTCCAGAAGCCGGCCATCCCTGCCTCTGAAAGGGTGGGGTTGATCACATTTGTGGGGCACGCCTTCATACAGAGCCCGCAGCGTTGGCAGAGCGCCAGGAAGTCCTTTTCCTCTATAGAGCCCGGAGGTCTTATCAAAAGGGGATTTGACACGTGGTGTATCTGGCCGTCCAGTCTTCCGAGAAGGGGGAGTGAGACACCGGCAACCAGGCCCCCCAGTACTGCCCGACGACCCATGTCAGGGGCCCTGTTTAGTCTGGGCGACCATCTGAACCTAAAGGCGAGGGCATTCTCCGGGCAGGAATCAAAGCAGTTAAAACAAAGGAGGCATTCAGAGTTCTCCCACTCCTGGCCTGGCTGAGGGGAGGCCGCCCCCTGGCAGCCCTTGTTGCATAATTTACAATCTGTACATTTTTCACTGTCTTTTTCCAGCCTCAGGATGCTGAACCTGGAGAATAGGCCCAAAAGCGCCCCCAGAGGGCATAGTATCCGGCACCAGAACCGCGGCTTGATCCGGTTAAGGAAAAGGACCAGTAGAAAGAGCCCGCCTATGAACCATCCTGTCTCAAAGGCCTTATAGCCATACCCGAATACGGGTGAGACCAGGACCTCGGCCCCATAGCTGAGGAGGTTCAGTATTTTTATGTCACTTTGGGCCATAAGATCGAAGATCTCCTTGATGCCGATGCCGACACCCGGAAAGATGGCCAGTGCCAAGGAGCGGAATAGAAAGGAGATGGGATCCAATAATCCAGCGAAGTTAACTCCCAGGATGGCGGCAATCAAAAATGATATGAGTAAAAAGTACTTGACCCTGTGGGCCGGAGTCCTCTGGTTGGCCTCAACCTGGCGACTTCCCTTGAGTGCGGGTCTTAAGGTACTAACCATATGGTGAAGGGTACCAAAAGGGCATATGAAGCTACAGAAAAACCTGCCAAGGAACAGGGTCAGGAAGAGTATCCCCGCTGCCCAAAGGAAGCCTTTGATCCACACATGCCCTGAGATTAGAGAGGTAATCCATATGAGGGGATCGAGTTGAAAGAAAAGGGTTACGGGGTACCCCAGCCTGATATCCTTTTCAGCGGCGAAGTCCAGGGAATAGTCTAGCTGGACATCCTGAGGGAGGCGGGATACAATCAAGAGAAGGAGGAAGAGCACGAGAAAGACGGCCTGAGACGTTCTCCTTGTCCATATCAGGTGCCGTGCCTTCACAGGGTCACCTTCTTCTGATCCAGTTTTGTAAGGTCGTAGGTGCCCAGGCCTCGTTCTTGTCCCAGGCGAATAAAGCCCATGTCCTCGGGCCGAAGGCCGAAGAGCCCTGTTGCCTTTGCGTCTGCAGCAACCGGATCATTGCTCAGTATTAGGCAGTTCCTGGTTTCAACGTCCGACTCGCTCCCGCCCGAAGGACCGTTCCTCACCATGATCCGGATTGCATCTATCAGGGTAATCGTGGGTTTGAAAAACTGTGCCAGATCCACGGTTGTCTGGTGGATATCCTGGTGAAGGGCATTCCTCCTTCCTCCCACAGCCCCTATCCAGTTTTTCATCCCAAGGGTCAGATTGCTCAGGACATGGACCTTGGCAATTGGCAGGTTGATTATCTTGTCAGCCTCCTTCAACGGGAGAAAGACCGGCCATATGTCCACGCGATGGCCTCGTATCTTCATGTCCCGCATGAGTGACGACCTGGGAAAGACCAGATCGGCTCCTGTCTTTTTTGCCACCATCCCCGCTCCGGTAATTGCAAAACAGCGCCTGGCATCATGGATGGTATTGTCGGCTATCCTGACCTTTTTGGCCCCTGCGCCCTGGCAGAGCTCAACAACCGCTTCTAATACCTCAGGGTTGGTTGTGGCTGCCAGCCCCGGGGGCCTGGCCCATGAGATATTGGGCTTGACTACTACAACATCGCCTCTTGAGACGAATTTCTCAATCCCACCCGCGGCCTCAAATACCTTCTTTGTCAACTCCTTAACGGAGTATCCTTTTGTCTGAGCCTTCCCTTTAACCAGAAAGCCGGTCTTTTCAGGGCTGGCCCAGGCGGAAAAGGGCATCTGAAGGGCAGATCCCATGGCCCCGGTAATGACAAATCCACTGGACATGCGAAGAAGCTTCTTAATAGACTCTCTTCGGGTAATCGGGTAATCCATAGTTCATATCTCTTTAATAACGGACCCCAATATCCTCCTCTTTCTGCTGGCCGGCGTCATCCTTGCCGGGCAGAAACCAGCGCCAGGATCGGGTGTTAACGGAACCAACTGGAGCAAAAGTTATGCGAAGTTCCTAGAAAAAGTCAAGTTTTAGAACCTGAAAGGCTGGGAACTGACTGCGTACTTGCTAAGATAAGATCTTATGGCGTAATATTGACTAAGTCATATTATGACCTTTTTAGTGAAAAGTTCTCTTATGTTCAGGAAACCGGCGAACCTCAGCCGATATTATTAGATGGGGGGATGCATGAAGGTATTTTTCCACGAAGAATTCTATCAGGTATATTCGTCTGATCCGGCCGCTTCACCTGGCAGAATGGAGGCAATAGTGGAGGTGATCGGGGGTTTGGTTGAATTTGTAACAGCCCGGCCTGCTTCCGAGTCGGACATAGCCCGGGTGCATACCGGGCCACACATGGAGAGGGTAAGAGAGCAGGGAGTCTATGAGGTGGCGGCTCTGGCAGCAGGCGGAGCGATCCAGGCAGCCACTTTGGCCCTGGAAGAGCCCTGCTTTGGGCTCGTTCGACCTCCGGGCCACCACGCCTCATCAGGGAGTGCCTGGGGGTTTTGCTATTTCAACAACATGGCCATCGCCTTGGAACACCTCAAATGGGAGGGAAAGATCCAGACCGCCTATGTCCTGGATATTGATCTCCATTTCGGAGACGGCACAGTCAATATACTCAACGGCAAGGAGTATGTCACAGTTCACAATGTGGCTGCCACCGGCCGTGAGGCATACCTGGCTGAAGTGGGAGAGGAAATGGAGAGGTGCGCCGCGGATATCATCGGAATATCAGCCGGCTTTGACAACCATGAGGATGACTGGGGCGGTACGCTTACGACCGACGATTACAGGCACATCGGCAAGATGGTGCTGGAGGCCGCAAGACGGGGCCGGGGGACGTGTTTTGCCATCCTTGAGGGAGGCTATAATCACAAGGTCCTGGGCCATAATGTCATGGCCCTCATCGAAGGATTGTCCGGGGATTTAAATGCCTAAAAAGAGGATTACCTTTGTAGTCAATCCTAATTCGGCCAACGGTCTTACCGGCAAAGAATGGCCCGCTATCAAGGCCAAGGCAAGAGATCTGCTGGGTTCATCCGAGACTCGAATAACCGCTGCCCCTGGTGATGCCAGCAGGCTGGCCCGTGAGGCCGTAATTTCGGGGGCGGAGATTGTGGTCTGTGTTGGAGGGGATGGGACACTAAATGAGGTAATTAACGGAGTCATGGATGAAGGTGGGTTGTCTAGGGCGGGGATTCTCCTGGGGTTCATACCCCGAGGGACCGGATGCGATTTCATCAAGACCGTGCCTGTGCCAAGGAATCCTGACAAGGCCTTGGAGAATATAGCAGCCTGCCGTTTCCGCCGAATAGACCTGGGGAAGATTACTTTCCGGGATCATGAGGGGCATACCTCTTCGCGCTATTTTCACAATGTCCTTAGTTTCGGTCTCGGCGGGGAAGTTGATGAAAGGGTCAACAAGACCACCAAGGTATTTGGTGGTTTTGTGTCCTTCATATGGGCTACCCTGATCTCGATCCTCCTCTACGACACAAAAAAAATACAACTCAGGGTGGACGATCACTTCCATGAGGAGGTCAAAGGCTGGAATGTGGCCGTTGCAAACGGGCGGTATCATGGAGGCGGCATGTACGTGGCCCCCGGTGCTTCCATAGATGACGGTCTATTTCAGGTCACGGTGATAGGGGACCTGAGCAAGCCCGCAGTCTTTTGGAACCTCCCAAGACTTTATAATGGCAAGATCTATGAGCACAAGAAGATCAGAAAGCTGACCGGGAGACGCGTTGAGGCCTTCTCAGAGCAAAGGGTACTTCTGGATATGGATGGAGAACAACCAGGACAATTGCCCGCGGTTATAGAAATCGTTCCCTCGGTCCTGCCCATTATCTATTGAAAATTGACTATTGAAGATTGATGATTTATCCAGGCTGGGGTTGAATAGAACAAGGAATCATGAATGCCGAAGGATCCAAGAGAAAGACAAACCACCTGGCCATCGCCGGCTTCTTGCTACCCTTTGTGGCTGCAGCAGTTACGGGTGCCTTACTCCTGATTGTGAGGGAAGACCTTAGATCGCTCAAATTTGCGGTCCTATACCTAACAGTAATACCTGCTATTCTCTTGGGGGGATTCATCTCATCGCTGAAGTCGATCCCCCTGATCCCTGAACGGGATGATAAGGACTATGCATATTCCGGCCTGACCCTGAGCATCCTTTTTCTGGTAGTTTACATAACATCGCTCATCTATTTCATTTTTTCTTTCACCCATTAGAGCCTGTTCCATGTTTGAACCATTGATAATATCAATATATTGTAACAGTTTAGCGCTCTGAAACCGGGACAAGGGGGGGTCCCTTTTTCGGGTGTAAAACTCGCCCGTAAGAGAGCGTAAAGTAATCACTCGCCATAGCTGAAAATAAATAGCTGTGCCAACGCCAAGATCATCTCGTTTTTGAGAGAGTTCTCTCCGTGATTTCGTAACGCTCTCTGACCGGCTCAGACAGGCCTGCCTGCCGGCAGGCAGGGTTACACCACTCAAAAGAAAATCCCCCTTGCCCCGGATAAACGAGAGATCGGGAAAGGGCTAAAATGATACAATATATTAGATGTAAGGAGATTAAAAGTTGATGGTTTCGTAAAAAGTCCCCAAGACCGTCACCCCCGCGGGGCCTGTCCTCGCGAAGGCGGGGAGCGGGGGTCCAGTCCCGCCAATGATATCGCCATATGGCAATAAAAAGATGCCATATGTCGAGATCTATTTTGTGCCATATGCCACATATTGTATAAAGAGTTCAAGGTGTGTCATATGGCCCAATAGAGGGCGGGATTACTGGATTCCCGCTTTCGCGGGAAT
>JAZDES010000100.1:0-15085 GCA_043808585.1 Pseudomonadota bacterium
CGCACTCCGCATTCCGCCTTCACCCCGCTTCCGTCCCCAGATAGGCCTTCTTGACCTCCTCGCTTTCCATTACATCAGATGCCTTCCCGTCTGCTATCTTCTCCCCATAGTTTAGGACAATGACCCGGTCGGCGATCCTGAAAAGCTCCTTCAAACGGTGTTCAATCATAATAATCGTCTTTCCCTCTATCCGGAGTTTTTCAATAATAGGGATGATGCTTGCCACTTCGGCGAGGCTCAGACCCGAGAAAAGCTCGTCCAGGATTACAAGATCGGGTTGCAAGGCGATTGCCTTTGCCAATTCCAATCTCTTAAGATATCCCTGGGGAAGGACGCTCGCGACCTTATATGCCACAAAGGAGTCTCTCTCAAACCCCACCTCTTCAAGCAGATCCAATGCCACTGCATCCCGATCCCCGTATCTCCCCCCTGCCATCCCTTTGACCCTGGGGGAATAAAGGGGAATAATCATATTCTTGAAGGCCGGGAGCTGGTAAAAAGGCCTGACCATCTGAAATGTCCTGGCAATGCCCAGCCTGACCACCTTGTAGGGGGCCCATCCGGTTATATCCTGCCCCTTATAATGGACCTTACCCCCGGCCGGTTTCACAAAACCTGTTATCAAATTTACAAGGGTCGTCTTGCCTGAGCCGTTAGGTCCTATAAGTCCCAGGAGTTCCCCCTTTGCCAGTTCAAAATGGACATTGTTTACGGCCAGCACGCCACCAAACTGTTTGGAAAGGCCGGATACCTTGAGCAGTGGCGAAGGGCTCATACTTCCACCTCTACCCATCTCTCGAATTGTTGGTATTTCCTACGTATGTAGTGGAAGATGCCCTCGGGCAATGCAACGGTGAATACCACCAGAAATATCCCGTAAAAGACGATTCTGAGTCCGCCAAGCCCTCTCAGGATCTCCGATAGAGGGACAAGAATGAAAGCCCCGAGCATGGAACCGGCGAGGGTACCGGTTCCTCCCACCACAGCTGCTGCAATAGGGAGTATGGAATAGTCCAGGGCAAAGACGGGCATCCCAACAAACATATATACGTGCGTCATATAGGCCCCCGCGAAGGCCCCCACGGAGCTGGCAATAAAAAGGGCCTGGGCCTTAAACCAGTAGATGTTTATCCCGGCATTCATGACAGATCGGTCATTGTCATTTATTCCTTTCAGGACCAGACCGAAATCAGACCCCATCAGACGTCTAAACACAAAAAGGGCAGCCAGGAGGGCCAGGATGATAATGTAGAGTTCCACCCATCTGGAAGGTAAGGCCCCCAGCCCACTAAGCCCCTCGGTTCCCCCGAATATCTTTGTGGCCTCAACTATCCTGACAAGCATCAGAGGTAATACGAGCGTAACCATGGAGAAGTAGATCCCGCGCAACCTCAAGACCGGCAGGAGAAAGAGGGTACAAAAAAACCCGCCGACAACAGTGGCTACAGGGATCGTTATGAATGGGGAAAGACCCCAGGTGTGATTCATTATGCCGGCCAAATAGGCGCCCATCCCGAAGAAGAGCGCCTGCCCCAGGGATATCATCCCGGTCTGTGCCAGGATATCCCAGCTGATGGCCAAGAGCGCAAATACACCCACAGAGAGAAGTACCTTCTGCCAATAGATGCTCAAGACAAAAGACAGGACCAGTAGGCCCACTATCGGCAACAACCTGGGGGATGCCAAATAGAGCATCTCCTTCCAGGAGCAAAGGGCAAAGATGTCTTCCGACCTCACCTTTATGCCCCTATCGATCCTCTCCTTTCGCCTCTTCATCTCTCCGCCTTTCTCCTTCTGCCTTCTCTCTTCCCCTTTCGCCCTCTTTACCCCGTGACATGTTTTACCCTGTTCAATCCCGGAGGGCCATCTAACTAGGGCCTTTTTCTGTTCTATTTCACAGCTGTGTCATCTGCCCTCTGTTCTCTGCCCTCCGCCTTCTGCCTTCCCCCCTCCCCGTTCCATACTCTGCCTTCCGCCTACAGCATTCCGCCTTCTCCCCTAAATCCTCTCTTCCAGTTCCTTCTGTTCCCCATAAATGCCTGACGGTTTGATGGCGAGTATAGCCAGGATTGCCGCTAACGGCACCAGCATTACCCAGTGACTCTCCAGGTAGGTCGCCGTGAAGGTCTCTGCATAGCCAATCAAGAAAGATGCGATAACCACCCCGCCTGTGGAGCCCAAACCCCCCACAATGCATACGGCCAGGGCGTTTATCAGGACGTCATAGCCGTGTTCAACGGTGATGGTGCCAAGGGGTAATATGACTATGGCCGCTATTGCGGCATATGCGGCGCCAAAGGATACGCTCAGGGTTGCCACCCGGTCAGAATTGATGCCAAGGCTCAATGCCGTCCTTTCATCCTGAGCAATGCCTCTGAACCGGAGTCCCGTCCGGGTGTGGTGGGTAAAGAACCAGAGAAATCCTGCAAGGCCTATACCGATGATCACGATGAATATCCTTTGCATGTCAATGGTGACCGGGCCGATATCGATGCTGAGATCCACAAAGACCGGCAAGGTATATTCAAAACCGATGAACCCCAGGTACTTGAACAGCTCCAGGATGGCCAGACCGATCCCGAAGGTGGCGATAACCTCAGAGAGGACCATACCCCTGATCCTCAGGAGGACAAAACGGTACATCAAGGCCCCTGCAAGGGCGGTCAAAAGGACGGAGAATGCTACAGCCAATACATAGGGAAGGCCAAGTGAGTTGAATAAAACCCATGCGAGAAATCCGGAGAGTATGTAAAGGGCGCCGTATGCAAAATTTGCAACCCCGCTGATGCCGAAGGTCAGATTGAACCCCAGTGCCACCAGGGCCAGGATTATGCTATTTACAAAGCCGTATACCAGGGTGCTCAGAAGCATCGAAAGAGGGCTTCCTTGGTTTTCCTATTCTAGCAAAGCCTCGGCCCGTCCCCCATGATCTGAGCAAAGAGGACGGGCCTGCGAATAGCCTTATTTGGCCTTTTTTACCCAGGGTGGGAGTACGATCTTCCCCTCTTCCAGGCTGCCGGGATATACTATTGTCCTCTTGCCGTCCTCCGTCCACTGGAAGAAGCATCCCGCTGCCGTCTCGTTGGGATTGGCTCCATAAATCACCTGGTGTCCTTCATCGAACTTGATCCTGCCAATTACACCCTGCTTGTCTGTCTTTTCCACTGCGGCCACGATATCGTCCGCATTAAGTGAACCTGCCCTCTCAATGGCATCCTTTAGTATGTAAACAGAGTCATAAGACGGTGCGGGACCATGACCTGACTCGATCCCTTCCCCGTATTTCTTCAGGTATGCATCATAAAAGGCCTTGGCAGGTGGATATTTTTCCGTAGGTATGTTTCCTATCTCGAAAATGGCGTTCATAAGACCGCCGATTTTTCCCTCAAAGGTCTTCCAGGCAACCTGTCCAGCCATGGGAGATATAAAGCCGGCGATCAAGGCAGGGACCTTAATGCTCTTCCATTGTTTGACCAGTACCCCGCTCTGGGGCATGTCAAAACAGGTAAACAGGACGTTGGCCCCCGTGGTCTTTGCCTTCATTAGGCCCGAAGAAAAATCGGACGAACCTGTAGGATATTGGTCGTGGCCCAGGACCTCCCATCCGGCCTTGGGAAAGTAGTTCTTGGCCATGAAATCTGCGGTACCGCGGGCCCATGCGATATCCTGGTTCATCAAGTAGACCTTGTTGAAGCCGAATTGATCCTTAAGGGTGCCCATGGTGCCGCCCAGGAGTTTTACCCAGTAGATCACATTAAGGGAGACCCTGAATATGTATTTGTATTTCTCCGGATCCTTTTTTATCCTTGCCTCTGTTCCTGGACTCATGGCAATACTACCCAGGAGGGGGACCTTGTATTTAGCTATGATATCCATCCCGGCCAATAGTGCCTCGGACCTGAACGGGCCCACGAGAAGGGCCGTGGGCTTCTTCTCCAGGATTATCTTTTCCAGCCCCAGGAGTGCCTCTGGAACAGGCACGCCTGCCGCAGCGTCGCGCAGGTCGATAGACTCAACCTTGAAAGGCCTTTTTGAAGATCCCACCTGAACACCACCTGCGGCATTGATCTCCTCAACGGCCATCTCCACGGCCTTAAGGGACTCCTTCCCCTCCAGGAACCCTAAAGAAGTGGGTACGCCTATTACAATCGGTTCATCCGCAAGGACAGACTTTACAGGGATAGACCAAACTAACAAAAGGGCCAACAAAAGGGACAAAAAGCAGATCGTTTTTTTCATGGATTCCCTCCTCTATCTGAATTGTTGCCAACTTATCCCAAGGACCACAGGTCCTATGAGAGACCTTCCAACCTGTCTTGCCACCCTATCTATCTGAATGCCTTTGAGCCGATCCACTTGCCACTTTTAACATATTTTTCGCCAAGGTCAAGACTTTCCGCAAGTCACTCACAACCTCCAAGCGCCTTGACTCGTCAGGGCGGCTTGGGTAATCTCCCATCCAGGGAAAAGGAGTTAGAAATATGATGACCTCAGGCATTATTACCCTGACAACAGATTTTGGTCTTAGAGATCCTTACGTGGGTATCATGAAGGGCGTCATCCTCTCCATCAACCCCGAGGCCCGCGTGATAGACATCAGCCACCAGGTTACTGCTGGGAATGCCTTCCAGGCCTCGGGCCTCATCCAGGAGGCCTACCCCTTTTTTCCCAGAGGGACCGTCCACGTGGCGGTCGTTGATCCGGGCGTAGGAGGGGAGAGGAGACCCATCCTCCTTGATACCGGAGAGTACCTGTTTGTGGGGCCTGATAACGGCCTCTTCTGGCCGATCATCGAGAGACTTACGGACGCTACTGTTATACACCTCCGGAATGAGAAGTATTTCCTTCCCAAAATAAGCCGCACATTTCATGGAAGGGATATCTTTGCCCCTGTAGCAGCGCATCTTTCTCGCGGCGTGGACACACGAGAGATGGGCACTGAAATAAGGGACCCTGTGCAACCTCAGCTTCCGAGGCCTATCAGGAAAGGAGACCTCCTTTCCGGTCAGGTAGTCCGTGTGGATCACTTTGGAAACCTGATCACAAATATCCATCGGAGGGAATTGGAAGAATTCCTGGGGAATGAGACACCTGTCATTCAGGTCGGAAATCAGACTATTGAAGGGATACAAAAGACATATAACGAAGCCGGCCCGGGAGAGGCCCTGGCACTTATTGGAAGCTCGGAATATCTTGAAATTGCGGTCAATTTGGGACGGGCATGCGATCGCCTTATACTGGATTATGAACATCTACCCGAGGCCGTTTTGAGTGTCAAAGTAAAAATCACCACCAGGCGTTAGGTATCGGGAATGCGCTTGGCCAAGGACTCCAGGTATTCCTCCCATTCCAGGGGGAGCATAGTTTTCTTTTTATTGTTGCACTCCTTGCAGGCAGGAACGAGATTGCCCTTCTTGCTCTTTCCGCCACGGCTGAGGGGTACAATATGGTCCATGGTCAATTGCTCCCTCCCCACCTCTCGGTGGCAATAATAACAGATCCCTCCCTGGATCCTATTGTTCCACCAGTGGGTCCTTCTCAGACTGCGAGCCTTTTCCTTCTCCCGCCTGAGATCTTCCTCACTTATAATCTGCATCTCATATGACATAATTGGACCCAGCACGTCAATTTTGTAACAAACATTGCGAAACAGCTCAATAAGAAGTGGTTTGGCCCCTGGATTCCCGCTTTCGCGGGAATGACGGTTGGAGTGGATTGTTACAATCTTAACAAACCGGTAATGCTCCCAAATTTTGTAACCCTGCAACGCAGAGGCTTGCAAAAGGGTGATTGCTCAGGTAAAATAGACCTTATCGCCGATCCATTGTCAAAGTATAATTTATATTAACCACATGGCCATGAAACCAAAAGAATTCTATCAGCTTACCATGATCATCTTTTTCTGCGCTCTCACCCCGGGCCTTGCAGCTGAGGCAGGGGATTTTACTCACCTCCGCGACCTGATGGTCAAGCAGCAAATCATTTCAAGGGGAGTAAAAGACCCCGGGGTCATAAAGGCGATGGAAAAGGTCGAGAGGCACTCCTTTGTCCCTGAAAGGTATCGAGCATATTCCTACGATGACCACCCATTGCCCATCGGGGAGGGCCAGACCATTTCTCAGCCATATATAGTCGCCTTTATGACAGAGGTCCTGAACCTAAGGCCCCAGGATAAGGTCCTTGAAATCGGTACTGGCTCTGGTTACCAGGCTGCCATCCTGGCTGAACTTGCAGATAAGGTCTATACAATCGAGATTATAGAAAAATTGGCAAAAAGGGCAAGGCAGACACTGGAAAAGTTGGGTTATAAAAACATTCACGTGAAGACAGGGGATGGATATAAGGGCTGGCCGGAGGCGGCCCCATTTGATGCAGTGATTGTCACCTGTGCACCGGAGCAGATACCTGAGGCCCTGGTCCTGCAGTTGAAGGAGGGCGGGAGGATGATCATCCCGGTTGGAAAGGAGGGGACAGTTCAGAGGCTGGTTAAGGCCACAAAGCAGGGAGGGAAACTTAAGAAAGAGGAAGTGATGCTTGTCAGATTCGTCCCTATGGTCAAAGGCCATGACTAATGCCTTAACGAAAAGAAAACAATCTCAGCGTCCTTCGCGTCTCCCGCCGGGGCGTAGGCCCTCTGGGCCGGAGGCTGCCATGAGCATTACTGGGAAAAGAGGGTTTCCTGCCGAACCGTTTGCTCTACCCCCTCATCTGATTCTTCCTCCACAGGGCTAATCTCTCCCTTCAGAAAATACCGTTCCAGCAGCCGATTAAAATCGGTCCATGCCCCTTCCCTCAGGTCCTTATCCATAAATCGGGCAAGACCGTTCATCTTGGCATCAAGGTCATCAATCAGATTAAGGGCAATGGCCTCCAGGAACTTCGGGACCTTCGGAGATCCAAATTCGTACCGACCGTGATGGCTGAGTATCATATGCCTCAGCCGGATGGCGAGGTCCTGAGGAAAGCCCTTTAACCCGCTCAGCTTTTCATCCACCATTGCCGAACCCTGTACCAGGTGGCCTACAAGCCTCCCTTCGTCCGTATAGTCGATCTGAACATCGAAGCTTAGTTCCCTGGTCTTTCCTATATCATGCAAAAAGGCAGCCGTTATCAGGAGATCCCTGTCCAGGCGGGGGTAATGCTCCGCAACGCTTCTTGCCATCTCACACACCGAAAGGGTGTGCTCCAGGAGGCCTCCAAGGTAATCGTGATGAAAGCCCTTTGCGGCCGGCGCCCTCTTGAAGGACGAGACGAATTCCTGGTCGCCCATGAAACGCTCGATTAAGCGCTTAAGATGGATATCCTTTACCTCTTTCAGAATTGCCCTGAGGGCCTTGATCATTACCGAAGGCTCCTCAGGGGCCGACTCAAGAAAAATAGCCGGATCCACCTCCCCTTTCAGGACCTTTATACCTGAAATTGTTATCTGGGTGCGGCCCCGGTAGGTACCGGCATAACCCTCAACCTCGCATATGTCCCCTTCACGGAAAAGGGATGAGAGGCCTTCTGCCCCTTCCCATATCTTTCCTTCCACCTCGCCTGTCCGATCGGCCAGCGTCACACTGATAAAGGGGTCGCCTTTGCGGGTTGTTCCCATGGTCTTTCCCTTGACCAGGTAACTCCCGCGGACCCTGCCTTCACCTGTTATATCTCTGATCCAGAGGCGCGGGTCTTTAGTCATCGAAATGCCCTTTAGGGCCCTTGTCTGATTTCAACGTCAGAGCCCGTTCACGAATCTTGCTTTCTGTCCAATCAGCAGGGTCTTCAATACGGGAGGCCTTTGGTCCCAGGTCATAGCTGCCGGCCTTTATGATGGCTTCTATCGCAAGGGGGGCCGTGTCGCTGGCGTTAAAGACGTCAGTCAGGAGTCCATAAACAAAATCTTCTACGCCCTCTGCCATCCTATCCCGCACCTCCCTGGGGAGTCGCATGAGCTTGTTTTCAAATGGGAGGTTGAGCTTTTTGTAGTCTCCGGCCTTTAGTCCCTTTGATTTGCCATACTGGACCATCTCTGCCCACAGTTCCTCCGTGACCCCGTCATTTGGCATCTTCACAAATTCCCCGTTTTCATCCAAGATCGCATTGCCAAATTCATTCACCTGCACTCCCCACGTGATCATCTGCAAGGCCGTTGCCACGTTGGCCTTGGTGCTATTTGTATTATTGGCGATATCCCTCAGGCGCTCGGAGTTGTTCCCGGAGGTGCCGTGCTGGGCCCCTGAAACCTTATATCTGGCAATTGCCTTGTGGATCTCTGAGGTAAGGGCGACCTGTATCCCCTTGTCGCTTTCCTCAATGCCGTGGGTTGTCCCGTTGTTCAGGGCGATCCAGTCGGGAAAGATATCATGGGCGTTAAGCCCCCGGATCAGGAAGAGGGCCTCTTGTGGTGTAGAGAGCCCCTCCTTTCCCTTGATCTCCCCAACCTCGGTCTCTAGGCCGGCCCATTTGGGCACATAAGGGTTTAGGGCAAGGCTTGCCAGAAGGTTTTCATCGTCAGGCAGATGGGAGGCATCTATTGCTATGGATGTGATCCCGGCATCAAACATGGAAGGGATCTCCCCCTTGGCCTCTTCCACGTCTGCCTGAGACTTGATTCCGTAGTGATCTGCATGTATGGCCACAGGCACTTTAATCCCCAGTTCATTCATGACGGCATCCACCTGCCTTGCCAGATTCCAGTAATTGACGGCACAGTAGGCATTGGCGCCACCCTCGGACTTGGCAATTTCCACGATAATGGCGGCATTCGCCCGCTCGGCAGCAGCAAGGGCCCCCCGAATCACAAAGTGATTTCTTCCATTGGCGGCAATGGTCATGGCCTTTCCCTTTTTGATCATGGCCCGGTCTATTACCTTACCGCTAACTATCAGGGCCCTGGAATTGGGGAACAGGCGAACGATATTGCGCGGACGACCGACCTCGAGCGCCTTTTCAAATCCCTTGGATGTGTTTTGTCCTTGCATAGCCATAGGAAACCTCCTTTCAACTTTGCTTGAAATGCCTTTCCTTCTCTATTTCACAGAAGCGTCAATCATAAATCCTCTAGTTGCCGTGCCTAAGATATCAAAGATATCGGCGCTATTCAACAGGCAATTGGCCGCACCGCGCCCTCTTTCCTTCTCTAGCCATGGGATGCCTCCCTCTATGGACCTTTTTGATATGCTTTTTGAGGTTCCTCCTATAAGCGCAACACCACTCCATTTCGAAGTCAAAATGCGGTCTTAGGCCCTTTTTCAAGCCTATTTTTAGAAATATCTAATGCAATTTCCATCAATTATATTGGCCCAACCCCACCACAAAAAGTCATTCTTCTTGACTTAGTCGATTTCAGATGGCAAGAAACAAAAACTCACTGAAATCGGCTCGCCTGACGACTCAGGATTTCTCGAAGAAGTGCACGAAGGGGAGAGTATTGGGGCTGACGGACGCTTCCCGGTAAGATGGATTGACAAGAATTGCCTGGAACAGCTTGAGTACCCCAAAATCGCATGGAAAAGCCGGCTTACATTTATGACATCGATGATCAGATCCCCTTTCACTACGGGATTCTCTATGGTTTGCAATGGGCCTTTATTACCTTTCCGGCCCTTATTATCGCGGTGACGATATGTTCAGCCGCTCTTGATATGACCTCAGCGGGGAGCATACGTTTCCTCCAGTTTACCCTTCTGACTTCGGGCCTCTTTACGTTCATCCAGACCCTCTGGGGTCACCGATACCCCCTCCTGGAAGGGCCTTCCACTGCGGTTCTTCTTACCTTTCTACTCGTGGCCCCCTATGGCCTTTCAGCCGTTCAAGGGGGTACGATCATAGGGGCGATCCTCCTGATCGTCGCGGTTCTTTCGAACCAGCTGCAAAGAATTATCCGGCTTTTTACGCCCAATGTCATTGGCGTTATCCTGATGCTGATCGCATTCGGCCTTGTTCCTGCGTTGCTAAAATTGTTGACGGGCGTCAGCGATGCCCATCCCCAGGGCGAGGCAGTGACCATGATGATAGGCCTGGCTCTGGTCCTTTTTATGGCGACCGTGTCTTACCGCCTTAAGGGGTTCTGGAAAACCATTTCCATTCTCCTGGGGATGATTGTGGGGTCCTTGATATTCGTCCTCTTGGGACGTCTGGACTTTCAGAGCCTGGGTGATGCCTCCTGGATCTCGTTTTCAAAGAGGTGGGTCGAGTCGATTCCGGGCTTCTACTGGCCGACAGCAATCGCCTTTGGCTGTGCCTATCTGGCGGTCATCGTGAACAGCCTCGGCAGCCTTCAAGGGATCGCTGCCATCACGGATGAGGCACGCCTGCCTTCAGCAACCCGGAGGGGTATTCTGGTCAATGGGATCTCAGGGGTCTTTTGTGGGCTTTTGGGCGTGGTTGGAACCGTGAGCTACAGCATGAGTCCAGGTGTGGTCCTGGTAAATCGGGTTGCCAGCCGGTTTACGGTCAGCTACTGCGGCATAATTTTGCTGACCGCTGCGTTTTTTCCCAAACTGGCCGCTCTGCTGGCTCTGGTTCCGGGACCGGTAGTGGGGGCTGCGCTATGTGTCGCCCTGGGTGGACA
The DNA here is from genome assembly GCA_043808585.1 of Pseudomonadota bacterium. GTDB lineage: Bacteria > Desulfobacterota > DSM-4660 > Desulfatiglandales > Desulfatiglandaceae > CAYVMN01. The sequence continues at coordinate 10,556 of JAZDES010000100.1, forward strand.
GATAGGCGCCGGGATCTCTATAATAGCCGCTAAAGACGTCACCTATAGGGATTATTTCGTGGTTGGATTACCCCTGCTCCTGGGTACCCTGGCAGGCTTCTTCCCCCGCGGCCTTTTTGATACCCTCCCGGGGTTTACACAGGTGTTCCTCGGCAACAGTTTGATCGTCGGGATTGTAATAGTGATTCTAATGGAACACGTTCTGTGGCGTGAAACAGGGGTCACATCTTGATTTGTGAATTGATCAATTTGTATTTTTTCTTATAGCCACGATCTTCTTTCAATTGACCCTTTACTTTGTTCGCTAATCTCAAGCCGGTCACTCACCTCCCCTAATGCGTCAAGAAAATCCCCCCGGTCTTTATCGTCATAGAAAATGTCCCGTCCCTCGTTTCCGCGCGAAAGAACATGGTAATAAGCACCATCATATTCTATTCTCCAGGGTCTAGCCATTTTTCACTCTCCGAATTCAAAGCATGATTCAACGGCAACGATAACACATTACAATTCACAAATCAAGATGTGACCCCATATTCTTAAAGACCGATCATCATCAGTCTGAGAAGGCTGAAACGAGACAAGAAATCTGGGTATCTGTCCTGAATTGACACCAACCTACATCTCGATTATACTCCATCTTAATAACAACCAGGCCTACCTTTCAGTCTTTCAAGACAGCCTTTCCTTAAATCTGGAGGGCATCTAAATGAAGTGCCCAGAGTGCCAATTTGAGAATCCTGTTGATGCGCAGTTTTGCATTGAATGTGGCAAACCCATAGAATTCCATTGTCCCACCTGTGGGGCAGTAACTCCAAGCACAGGCAAATTCTGTAAGGCATGTGGTCACAATTTGAAGGAACCCAAGAAAGCTCCCCCCGTAAACTATTCTGAACCCCAATCTTACACCCCCAAACACCTGGCTGATAAAATCCTGACCACTCGCAGTTCCATTGAAGGTGAGCGAAAATTGGTAACGGTCCTCTTTGCCGACGTGGCCAACTTTACTTCCATCTCTGAAAACCTCGACCCCGAGGAAGTCCACCAGATAATGGATGGGTGCTTCAAGATCCTGATGGACGAAATCCACAAGTACGAGGGCACGATCAACCAGTTCACCGGAGACGGTGTCATGGCCCTTTTCGGTGCGCCTGTGGCGCATGAGGACCATGCGCAGAGGGCCTGTCATGCAGCATTGGGCATACAGAAGGCTATGGGGCAGTACGGTGAAAAGATAGAGAAGGAAAGCGGCGTAGCGTTCAAGATACGGATCGGGCTCAACTCTGGCCAGGTGATCGTGGGGGCTATCGGTAATGATCTTCGGATGGATTACACCGCAGTCGGAGACACAACCAATCTGTCTGCCCGTATTCAGCAGGTTGCAAAGCCAGGTCAAATCTGGGTGAGTCAAGAAACACACAATATCATTCAGAATTACTTTCAAGATGAGCCTGTAGGCGAGATGCCTCTGAAGGGCAAGTCCCGACAACAGCCCATGTACCAAGTGGTTTCTGAGCGACGGGGTGTGCGCACGCGATTCGAGGCTGGTCTTATGCGGGGGGTTACTGAACTCGTCGGCAGGCGGTCTGAAATGGAAGCCCTTCGGTCAGCGTTCGAAAAGGCAAAAGGCGGTGAGGGTCAAGTGATCGATGTGGTTGGGGAGGCCGGTGTTGGTAAGAGCCGGCTAGTGTATGAATTTCAAAAAGCCCTCAACAAAGATGTGACATTTATCACCGGTATATGTGTCCATCATGGCAGGAACATAAACTTTTTTCCTGTAATTGATATCGTTAGGGAGGCCTTTAGCATTGAAGAAGGAATGATGGAAAAAGATGTAGAAAATCGAATTGAGGAAAAAGCTGCGCAAAGTCTCGTGCCGATGATTCCCTTTTACCGGAATTTGCTGTCTCTTAAAGTGGAAGATACTCATTTTAAAGCCCTGAATCCAGAAGGGCGCAAGTTTGGAACGTTCGAGGCAGTGAAAAGCATTCTCCTTGCCGAAAGCGGAGAAAAACCGCTCGTCCTGTTCCTGGAGGACGTCCACTGGATGGATAAAATCTCCGAAGAATTTTTTACCTATCTTTCCCGCTGCATTCTTGATCATCCGGTCTTGATGCTTGCAACCTACCGTCCTGAGGGCACACCGCGGTGGGCTCAGGGCGCCCATTATCAAAGGCTGGGACTGGAGGCACTCAGTTCCAAGTCTTCCATCCAGCTTGTGAGGAACGTTCTGGGCGGGATAGCGTTGGACCCGGAGCTTGAACAAAAGATAGTGGAGAAGACCGAGGGAAATCCGTTTTTCGTTGAGGAGATTGTGAGAGAACTCCTTGAGCGCGGGGAGCTTGTGAAAGCCGGCGATCGTTACACTTGCAGGCAGCCCATCGATCAGTGTGAAATTCCGAACACTGTCCAGGGGGTTTTGGCTGCTCGAATGGACCGTTTGAGTGAGGACCTCAAGCGGACCGTGCAGGTGGCGAGCGTCATCGGCAAGGGTTTTGCGTTCCGGCTCCTGAAGAGTATTATGGAGCTGGGGGACGAGCTGAGGGCTCACCTGGCTAACCTGGTCGGATTGGAGATCCTTTATGAAAAGGCACTTTATCCGGAGCTCGAATACATCTTTAAACATGCACTTACCCAAGAAGTGGCTTACGATAGTCTGCTTAAACAGAGGCGTCGAGAGATTCACGGCCGAATTGCCCGGACCATCGAAGAGCTGTACGCTGATCAGCTTGAGGAACATTACGAAATTCTTGCGCATCATTACGAGCAAAGCGGAGATTCTCCAAAAACTGCAAATTATTTGATTTTGGCTGGTGAAAAATCAAATCAAAATAGCGCCTCTCAATCTGCATGTGAATTTTTCAGTAAAGCCTTTGAACTGATAGAAAGCGCCAGTATTGTAATAGATCCGGAAACGGAGGTGCGAGCACATCAAGGAATGGCGCAGGCGAGCCAGGACATAGGTGACATCGACACCGCTTTGAGGGAATATAGAAGGGCCCTTGAAATCAGTCAACGACACAATATGATTGACCGTGAAATGAATATTCTCTCAGAACTTGCCTTGACAATGTGGTGGACGCCTGTTGCGGCTATTAAGGATGAAGTTGTCAGATTTTTTGAAAGTGGAATTGCACGAGCCAGAGAGGTCGGGAATAAAGCGGCTGAGAGTAGAATTCTAACCGTTAAGGGAGCTTATATTTCTATGGTTGGCCGGAGATATCGGGGTCCGGAAAGATACAGAGGGAATGAGATCCTACTCGACTCTGAGCGAATTGCTCTGGAGTCTGAGGACCTGCATGCTATTTTTCTCAATCGCGGTTTTCGCGCATTATCAGAAAGATGGCTTGGCAGACCCAGGAAGACGATTGAATTGACCGACGGGTTGGTTGCGGCGCTACGTGGCATTTATAATTTAAATCGGTCTTCTCCCCTTATGTTCATCCGGGGCCTCGCTCTTGCAGAAATAGGCAGAATTGAGGATGGCATCAGACTTCTCAGCGAAGGCATTGATATCTGTGAAAAATTTGGTGGTTCACTTATGCTTGGAATGTTTTATAACGCCCTGGGTTATTGCTACCATGAAATACATCATCCTGAGCGGGCATGGAGTTTCAATTTAAAAAGCGAAGAAGTTGCTCGTAGATTGATGGAGCAGTATCCGATGGCCCGCCAAATGGCCGGTGAGGCAGCCGCGCAAGCCAATGTCAATCTTATGGAAAATTTATTTGACCAAGGTAAGCTGGAGGAAACCTGGCGAAGGATGGAGTCTTTTAGGGAAGAATCGAAAAGTGATGATTACGATCGAAACCGGGATCAAAGGGAGTCCCGAATGAATTATCTGGCAGCTCAAATCCTTCTGCATAGAAATGACCTCGGTGAAGCAGAGACAGTCATTAAAAAGAACCTGGAGAGAGTGCGAAAACAAAAAACGAAAAAGAGAGAAGGGGGTTTTCTAAGGTTACTGGGTGAAGTTCAGGTCAAACGTGACGAATCCGAAAATGCTGTTGTGAATTTCAGTGAAGCAATCCAAATTCTCAATGAGGTGAGTAATTCCCGACAGCTCTGGGAGGCTCATGCCTCTCTCGCATCGGCCCTTCATAGGTTGGGAAGCCGCAGCGAAGCCAAGGATCAGTGGGGCGCAGCGGCCGCAGTAATTCGCAGGCAGGCTGAAGGTCTGTCTGATCGGGAACTCAAAGAAGGGTTCTTAGCAGCAGAGCCTGTACGAGAAATCCTTTCAAAGGCAGAGAGGTGAATAGTCAACGGAATCAGAGGCAACCCTTTTCTTAAGCAATGATAATCAGATTATGCCGAGGGGGTTTTCTCTAACCCCCATTGCTCCGGTTGCAGAGCGCTAAACTGTTACTGCTTTGCGAGCAGCTGCTAGCTGGAGTCGCATCTTGATTTGTGAATTATTCAATCTGTATTTCTTCTTGTTGCCACGATCTTCTTTCAGTTGGCTCCTTGCTTTATTCGCTGATCTCAAACAGCCCATTCACCTACCTAATGTGTCAAGAAAATCCCCCCAGTCTA
>JAZDES010000101.1:0-9117 GCA_043808585.1 Pseudomonadota bacterium
CTGGACGAGATAATCAGGGAGCAGATCTATTTGTCCCTACCCATGAAATCACTTTGCCGGGAGGATTGCTCTGGGCTCTGCCCAGTGTGCGGTATTGACCTGAACAATGAAAAATGCCGATGTCGGCCAGAAGAAGGAAGTCCATATTTTTCTAAACTAAAAGACCTTAAACTCAAAGGAGAATGAATTCATAGAATGGCTCTACCAAAGAAAAAAACATCAAGGTCCAGGCGAGATTCTAGGCGTTCCCATCATAGCCTAAAAATGCCCAATGTCGTCACTTGCCCCCACTGCCACGAACCCGTGCTACCCCATCACCTGTGTCCCCAGTGCGGGACCTACAAGGGCAGAACAATAATTAAGAAAGAAGAGAGCTGATATGAAGGTGGCCGTGGACGCCATGGGAGGGGATAAAGCTCCGGAAGTGGTTGTTCAGGGCGCGGTTGAATCTGCAGAAGAACTGGGGGTGGATATTACCCTCGTGGGGGACGGAGATGTCATAACAGGGATTTTGGGTCCTCACTACCCCGATGATCATATCATGGTACACCACTGCCATGAGGTGGTAGGGATGAGCGAACCGCCGCTGATGGCGGTGCGCAAGAAGAGAAATTCCTCCATAAGTGTGGCCTTTGACTTGGTAAGAAGGGGTGAAGCGGATGCCGTTGTCAGTGCGGGTAATTCGGGTGCTACCTTGGCTGCGGGGGTCTTGACCCTGGGCAGGCTGGATGGGGTTGATAGACCCGCCATTGCAGGCATTATTCCTGCTGAGAGAGGTTCTGTGGTCCTTATTGACGTTGGGGCCAATGTGGATTGCAGGCCTGCTCATCTCTTTCAATTTGGCCTAATGGCCCAGGCATTTGCCAGCGCTTGCCTTCACATGGAAGATCCCAAGGTAGGCCTGCTGAGTATCGGCGAGGAGGGGGGTAAGGGAAACGAGCAGGTACTATTAGCCCGCCCATTGTTCGAGGAGAGCAAACTCAATTTTGTCGGCAACGTTGAGGGTCGCCATATCTCCACTGGGGAAGTGGAGGTCATTGTATGCGACGGTTTTGTGGGGAATGTTGCCCTGAAGCTGGCAGAAGGGTTGGCGGGATCATTAAGCAGGCTGGTAGAAAACGAGCTTAATACCTCCTTTTTATGGAGGGTGGGACGTCGGCTTGGCCTTGGCTCCCTTGAGCGCCTAAAGGGGAAATTAGATTATGAAGAGTATGGGGGGGCACCCCTTCTGGGCATCAATGGGGTTGGGATCATATGCCACGGTGAGTCTTCGGCCAAGTCCCTAAGGAATGCAATAAGACTGGCGGTCTCTTATGTGAATAACCGGGTCTTGGAAAAGATGACGCTCAAATTAAAGGCCTGGAATGGGAAAAGCACTTCTTCCCGGCGTGGATAGGAAAGGATCGTGAGCAACAAGAATTCAAGGGTGGTGATCGTTACTGGAGGTTCAAAGGGTATAGGACGTTCGGTCGCCTTCAAGTTCGGAGAGGAGAAGGCAAGAATCGTTATTCTGCATTATGATCCGGATGAAACTGCATCTGGAGAGACCCTCAATACCTTGGCTCAAATGGGAGTGGAGGCGGAGAGCTACAGGATTGACGTATCATCTTTTGAGGCGGTGAGTGTTTTATTTAAGGAAATAATCTCAAGGTTTGAAAGAATAGATGTCCTGGTGAATAATGCTGGCATAACCAGAGATACCCTTTTGATGAGAATGAGTGAGGATGCATGGGACAGCGTTATCAGGGTCAATCTGAAGAGTGCTTTTAACTGTACCCAAGCCGTCATGAGGACAATGGTGAAACAGAGAGGCGGGTGGATCGTAAACATATCTTCAGTTGTAGGGCAGATCGGCAATTTCGGCCAGTCAAACTATGCAGCTTCCAAGGCCGGGATCATGGGTTTTACCAAGAGCATTGCCAGGGAGGTAGCGGGGAGAGGGATCATAGTTAATGCGGTTGCCCCAGGGTTTATTGACACAGAAATGACCATGGCCCTTCCGGAAAAGGTCAGGGAGAATTTCTTGCAGCAGATACCACTGGGCAGAATCGGCAAACCCGAGGATGTTGCCGAAGCGATCTATTGGCTCTGCTCCGAAGGGGCAAGGTACATAACCGGCCAAATACTTCATGTAAACGGGGGCTTGTATATGTAGACTGGACTTATAGTCTTACCTTAACACAACTTGATCAGCTTTGGGAGAAAAATTCAATCAGGAGGTAATGGTAAATGTCAGAGATAGAGAAAAAGGTAATAGCGATCATCTGCGAGCAGTTAGATGTGGCCGAAGAGGACGTGGTCCCTGAGGCCTCATTTGTTGACGATCTGGGTGCGGATTCGTTGGATCAGGTGGAACTAATCATGGCAATGGAAGAGGAATTTGACGTATCGATTCCTGATGAAGACGCCGAGAAGATAGGGACCGTTAAGGACGCAATAGAGTATATTAAAAAAGCCATTGAAAAACAATAGGTGCTTGGACAGGGGATGCCGCCAGTTCAGGGTAACCGAACGAGGTCAAACAAAGGGAAGGCGAGGGGATGTGTGAGTGAATTTTCTTTCAAGGCAGGAGTAGGAAGATGACCAGGAGGGTTGTGGTTACGGGCTTAGGTATGACCACGCCGTTGGGAACCGGCGTAGAGAAGAATTGGGAGGCCGCGTGTGCGGGAAAATCCGGTATCGGGCCCATTACAAAATTTGACCCGTCCCCTTTTGCGGCTCAGATTGCCGGAGAGGTTACCGACTTTAGATCCGAAGACTTTATGGACAAGCAGCAGATCCGCCGATTCGACATCTTCATTCACTATGCTGTAGCCTCCGCCAGAATGGCCCTGGAGGATTCCGGTCTAAAGATCGATTCCTCGAATGCCCATAGGGTGGGAAGCATAACCGGTTCAGGACTGGGGGGTCTGACCATGCTCGAGTATTTTCACAAGGTCCTTTTGGAGAAAGGGCCTCGGCGCATCAGCCCCTTCTTTATCCCGGGTATGATTGCCAACATGGCCCCTGGCCAGATCGCTATAGAGTTTGGGGCCAAGGGGCCCAATATGTCAATTGAGACCGCGTGTGCGGCCAGTTGTCACGCCGTTGGAGAGGCCTTCCGGCTGATCAGAGAAGGCATCTCGGATGCTATGATCGCCGGGGGATCAGAGGCAGTGGTTACTCCACTGGCACTTGGAGGGTTCTGTTCCATGCGGGCGCTTTCGACTAGAAATGACGAACCAGAGAAGGCCTCGCGTCCCTTTGACCTGGACCGAGATGGCTTTGTTATGGGCGAAGGCGCGGGGATACTCATCCTGGAAGATCTTGAACTGGCCCTTGAAAGGGGGGCCAATATATATGCGGAGGTAGTGGGGTACGGATTAACCGCGGATGCATATCACGTATCTGCTCCCGAACCTGAGGGCGAAGGAGCCATTAGCTGTATGAAGATGGCCCTCAATTATGCAGGTCTGCGGCCGGATCAAATTGATTATATTAATGCCCATGGCACCTCTACCAAACTGAATGACATATCAGAAAATAAGGCCATAAAGGCCGTATTCGGGGAACATGCCTACAAACTCGCAATTAGCTCCACCAAATCCATGACGGGTCATCTTCTCGGGGGTGCTGGTGGGATTGAGGCTATATTTACGGCACTCACAATCAAGCATGGCATTATTCCGCCTACAATTAATTATGAGACCCCTGATCCTGAGTGTGACCTGGATTATGTCCCCAATGTGTCGAGACGCGCCAATGTGCGAGCCGCCATGTCAAACTCCTTTGGATTTGGCGGCACAAATGCATGCCTGATCTTCAAGGCCTTTGAGCCTTAGCAGGGATAACCGGAAAATTGAAGACTGGGGGTAAACCGTCCAATGGAGAAAACGTGGCATGGACCTGGTACTGGGATCAGACCACGGGGGGTTTGAGCTAAAGGAGGCCTGCAAGGCCCATTTAGAAAATCTATCCGATTATGTCTTGTGGGATATGGGTGTGTTCAGCCCGGACCCTGCCGATTACCCCAAAGTGGCACACGATGTGGCTCGGTCGGTCGCCAATGGTGAATTCGAACGGGGGATTCTGATCTGTGGAACAGGATTGGGAATGAGCATCGTGGCCAATCGCCATAAGGGGGTACGAGCCGCCCTCTGCCACAACCTCTATACGGCCCGTATGAGCCGGCTGCATAATGATGCCAATATACTGGTAATGGGAGGGCGGGTTATAGGTGTAGGACTCGCCCTTGAAATGGTCGATCTCTTCCTAAATACCCCTTTTGAGAGGGGGCGTCATCAAATAAGAGTGGAACAGATCGATTGAGTCCATACTTTGACCCTGCATCCTGTATACTCTTCGCCCCAGAATCTGATAAGGAGACATAATTGACCAGACCTTCCTGGTCAGAATACTTCATGACCATAACCAACGTGGTGGGCAGGAGATCCACCTGCCTGCGGCGTCATGTTGGCGCCATTTTAGTAAAGGACCGGAGGATACTGGCTACAGGCTATAACGGAGCACCTGCGGGTTTGAGGCATTGTGAGGACGCGGGCTGTTTGAGAGAGGACTCCTCTATTCCCTCCGGGGAAAGACATGAACTCTGCCGGGGACTTCATGCAGAGCAAAATGCCATTATTCAGGCCGCATATCACGGTATCCCCATCGCTGGATCTATTATTTACTGCACCAACAAACCCTGTGCAATATGCACCAAAATGCTCATCAATGCAGGCATAAAAACGATCTGTTATGAAGAGGGTTACGACGATCCCCTGGCCGATCAGATGCTGGCAGAGGCAGGTATCGAGATTGCGAGGTTTGTTCCATGAAATGCCCTTATTGTACTAAGATAAACAACAAAGTGATTGACTCAAGGCTTAGCAAGGATGGAAGAAACATTAGAAGACGGCGGGAATGCCTGGGATGCGGGAGGAGGTTTACCACCTACGAAAAGCTGGAAGATGTCCTTCCCATGGTGGTCAAGAAAGATGGTCGAAGGGAGGCCTTTGATCGTGAGAAGATCATATCTGGAATTCGCAAGGCCTGCCAAAAAAGGCCCATCAGTATGACGAGGATAGAAGAATTTGCAGACTCCCTGGAGTTCTATTTTCAAGAGGTGGGGACAAGAGAGATTGACAGCACTGAAATAGGGGAAAGGGTAATTAATGTCTTGAGGGAATGGGATGAAGTAGCCTATGTCCGCTTTGCTTCCGTCTATAGGCAGTTCAAGGATATCAATGAATTCATGACCGAATTGGAAGAGATTCTCAAGGCAAGGAGGGAAAAGGGCGAAGGGTCCGGGGGTCGGCCTTGAACGAAGTGGACTGCAAGTTCATGAGGGAGGCGTTACAGCAGGCCCGTAAAGGCCTGGGGCGCACCTCGCCCAACCCTGCTGTGGGAGCCGTGATTGTCCGGGATGGGGAGATCATCGCCAGAGGATATCACCATAAGGCGGGGCTCCCCCATGCAGAGGTTGAGGCCTTGCGTAAAATGGACGGAAAGGCTCAAGGGGCGACCCTTTATGTGACCCTGGAGCCATGTAACCACTTCGGTAGAACACCTCCGTGCACAGGGGCAATCCTGGAGAGCGGAATAAAGAGGGTCGTGGTAGGTATGAAGGATCCTAACCCAGAGGTTTCCGGGGGGGGATGCGAGTTTCTGAGAAAAAATGGGGTAGAAGTGGATACCGGTGTCATGGAATCCGAATGCCGGCGGTTAAATGAAGGTTACCTGAAGTTTGTTGCCAATAAACGACCCTTTGTACTAGTCAAGTCGGCCCTTACAATAGATGGGTGGACAGCCACATCAACAGGAGATTCCAAGTGGATCACAAATGAAAGATCAAGGCAGTTCGTCCACAGGTTAAGGAATCAGGTGGACGCCTTGATGGTGGGGGTCGGAACGGTGCTCAGGGATGATCCTTCTCTTACTACCCGCCTCAGACAGGGGCAAGGCAAGGATCCTTTGCGCGTAATCGCCGATACCCACTTAAGGATACCCATGAATGCCAAGGTCCTAAATCACAATTCCATTGCTCAGACCTTGCTTGTGGTGGGCAATCATCTCCCCCCCGAAGACCTAAAGAGGTATGAGAATAAAGGGGTTTCTGTACTTGCCTGTCCTCTGAGAGGTGAGAAGATTGACTTAGGAGCCTTGATGGATATATTGGGACATAGATCCGTGATGACCCTGCTGGTTGAGGGAGGCGCCTCGATTATCGGTTCAATGTTCCGTGGAAGGCTGATCGACAAGGTCTTTATCTTCACAGCGTCAAGGTTTCTGGGAGGAGATGATGGAGTTCCATTGGCAAGGGGTCCAGGGGCAAGGAGGATTGATGACTGCCTGAGCCTGAGAGACGTTGAGGTAAGGCGATTTGGCGGGGACATACTGACGGTGGGTTATCCTGATTACAAGTAGTGTCATTAGTCATTGGTCATTAGTAAGTGGTAAGCTGTTAGCTGTCATCAGCCGACAACTGAAAACGGTCGACTAGAGATGTTTACAGGTTTGATAGAAGGGATTGGTAAGATAAAGGACGTTCGTCGCACTCAAGGTGATATGAGAGTGACCATTATCCCCCTTTTTGAATTCAGCGATTGCAAGGTAGGGGACAGTATCTGTGTCGACGGCGTGTGTCTCACGGTGACGGGTATCAAGGAAGGGGCCTATATTATGGATGTCTCTGGAGAGACTATTTCACGAAGCACTATAGGTCTTCTTCGAGAGGGCGGCGAGGTGAACCTGGAGAGGGCCTTGCGCCTAATGGATCGATTGGGGGGGCACCTGGTCTCTGGACATGTGGACGGAACCGGAAGGATCATCAAAAAGGAATCTAAGCAAAGATCCTGGCTCTTGAGGATAGAGATTGACCTGCAGTTATCAAGGCATACCATCGAAAAGGGATCTATCGCGGTTGACGGCGTTAGCCTGACCATCGATCGCCGTGAAGACAGATTCTTTGAGGTAAACATAGTACCTCAGACCGGAAGGAAGACGACTCTTTTGAAGAAAAGAGTAGGAGATCTGGTAAACATTGAGACAGATTTGATCGGAAAGTATGTGGAGAAATTCTTTCTGGGTGCTAGGCAAGGGCAACAACAAAAAGATACGTCCTCAGGAATTGAACTGGAGATGCTCCTAAAGCAAGGATTTGGTAAGTAATATGGCAATTTCAAGTATTGAAGAGGTATTGGAAGACCTGAGACAAGGGAAGATGGCAATCCTCGTTGATGACGAGGGGAGGGAAAACGAAGGGGACCTTACCATTGCAGCAGAAAAGGTCACACCGGAGGCCATCAATTTCATGGCCAGGCATGGCCGCGGCCTTATCTGCCTCGCCTTGAGCCCTGAGATAGTTGAAAGGCTGAAGCTTCCGCCAATGGTCTATGACAATCGTTCAGCTTATAAGACTGCCTTTACCATATCCATAGAGGCACGCCATGGAGTGACAACCGGCATATCGGCAGCAGACAGGGCGCACACCGTCTTGACGGCAGTGGCTGACGATGCCAGGCCGGAGGATCTGGTTCACCCGGGACACGTTTTTCCCATAAGGGCAAGAAGGGGAGGGGTCCTGTTCAGGACCGGTCAGACAGAGGGATCTGTGGACCTTGCCAGTGTTGCAGGTCTTAAGCCGGCCGCCGTGATCTGTGAAATCATGAAAGAAGACGGCACTATGGCCAGGATGCCTGACCTTGAGGAGTTTAGTCAGAAGCATGGGCTTAAGATCGCTACAGTGGCTGACATAATTGCGTATCGCATGCGTTATGAGTCTTTTGTGCATAAGGTGGCCGAAACGACCTTGCCCACCCCTTATGGCCGGTTTAAGGCATTTGCCTTTGCAAACGATATTGATGATTATGAACACCTGGCCTTGGTCACGGGCGAAATTGATCCCGAAGAAGAGGCCTTGGTGAGGGTCCATTCCGGGTGTCTCACGGGGGACGTATTTGGCTCCTTTCGCTGCGATTGCGGTGAGCAACTCCATAAGGCCATGGCAATTGTTCAGGCCGAAGGAATGGGAGTAATCCTCTATCTGCAACAGGAGGGCAGGGGGATCGGTCTTGCAAATAAGCTAAAGGCCTATTCGCTGCAGGACAAAGGTATGGATACGGTTGAAGCGAATGAGGAGTTGGGATTTCGGGCTGACCTCAGAAATTACGGGGTGGGAGCGCAGATTCTGGCTGCCCTTGGAATCAGAAAGATGCGCCTGATGACGAATAACCCCAAGAAAATTATTGGCCTGGAAGGTTACGGGCTCGAGGTGACAGGGAGGGTCCCCCTTGAATGCGAGCCCAGGCCTGAAAACCGAGGATATCTATTAACCAAGTGTCAAAAGCTGGGACACGTGATGAAACTGCTTGAGGGGTAGGGTCAGGGATTTGGCGCTCGATGCACGCCATAAGGATAACCGAGTGTATTGTTGAAGAGGGGGTGGATATGCCCAATACTATCGAAGGCAGGCTTTCAGCCGAAGGGTTCCGGTTTGCGATCATAATGAGCCGGTTTAACGATTTCATCTCTTCCAGGCTGGTGGATGGGGCCATGGATGCTCTGCTACGGCATGGGGCTGATGAGAAAAAACTCTTACTCGTAAAGGTCCCTGGGGCCTTCGAGATCCCATTTGTGGCAAAGAAGCTTTCCCAGTCCGGTCGATATGATGCTGTGATTTGCCTGGGAGCTGTTATAAGGGGCGCTACACCCCATTTCGAATACGTGGCCGCTGAAGTCTCAAAAGGGATAGCCAACGTTGCCCTCGAAAGCGAGATTCCCATCGCCTTTGGGGTCTTAACCACAGACACCCTGGAACAGGCCATAGAACGTGCGGGGTCAAAATCGGGGAACAAGGGGTATCAGGCCGCTATGGCTGCCATTGAGATGGTTAACGTCCTTAAAGGTTTGGAATAACTGGCGTTGGTCCTCATCAAATAGTGATTGTCCTGGTTTACGGCGGAAAAATTGGTCTATTCGTAACACTTTAGCCTTTTAAAAGAAAGGCAGGGGACCGCGAGGGTCTTTTTTCCAAAGGACGTAAAGGACGGCATCACTTCATAGAACGGCAGTGAGGTCTTGAACCTCGTTACGCAACAGCCCCATAAGAGGATGTCCCTATGAAGAGCCCTCTCCCCT
>JAZDES010000102.1:0-30544 GCA_043808585.1 Pseudomonadota bacterium
TGAAGGATCTAAAAGGAAAACCCTCTAATTCAAATTCCGGGTTTTTCAATGCATTAATGACTTTTTTCACGTCTTCAGGAGAATCATTTGTCTCTTCAGCATATTTGTTTAAAGATAAGCCTGTTTTTAATGATAATTGCAGCCTAATTATTCTTTTTTTTACATCTGATAAATCTCCCTCAATCTTTTTATATTCATAAACCTTATTTAAAAGATTACTTATGACGCCTTTAGCCATAGGGTTTATTTTTTAGGCTCTATAAATACCTATGAAAGTTTCTGTTTGATTAACATTGGCTCCGCATATATTCTCGCTAAAAGTTCCAAATCCTAGTTTTGGAACCTCTGGTAGGCATTTGCCGTATAATTCAGCTATTTTTTCTACATGCTTCAGATTATTTCGTGCTAGATAACATAAAATACAGTCAAAAGATATATAACAGATTAAATTCTTTGTTTTAATTTTTTCAAGCATTTTTTTTCGGTCTATTGATTGATCTACTGCTTTATAGAGATTAAATTCAGTCCCTTCCCTTACATCATTATAGGTTAACAGTCCGCTGCTTTTATCATCGTTTTTCATTATGCTTGTAATTAACCTTTCCTCATCTCCAGGTTCTATCCCAAGAGTATAATCTGCAAAAATTTCCGGACCTAATTTATCAATCGATATATTCAAAACAGAGCAATACTCGTTAACCGCGGCTTTTCCATTAAATTCCAATACATGTCTTGGCCCTGCAAGTTTTGTAGCCTTAAGGATTTTACCTTTCTGCCTTTCAAAACTTGATACCCTATTCATGTCATAATTGAAATCCTTATTCAATCTGAAAACCCCGAAAGCACCAATCTCGCCGATACCCAGATGACTCATTACATTTGTAGTTATAAAATCCGTTTTTCCCCCGGAACTTCCGCCTATACTCTGAAGCATCATTCCAGCCTGTGTTTGACCTTCAAGGAAAGGCGTTGCTGAATTCAGCCCGTATGCAAGATTAATAATAAAATCTCTTTTCATATCAGGATTTGACAGATCAAGATTAATGCCTTGACATGCTTTTTGCAGCTCCCGCCTGCTCGAATCCCTTATTTTATCACTCGATGCCTCCGGAGACATATCAACAGTTCCAAAAGCGTATTTTTCAAAAACTCTATTTGAAAACGACATTCCTGCAATTGATTTTTCAGCCAGATAATATGAATCATCAGACAGCCTTCCTGCATCCATGCATCCCATGAATGCTATATCTGTCATTTTTAGAGAATCATAAAGCAGATTAAAATCAACATCCGCACCATAAAAAAACAAAATGAAAACTGTATCCTTATCAATTAATGACGTAAGTAAATTTTCAATATTAGTATCCCGCATTGTTTTAACAAGTTGATTATTCATTCAATGCTCCAATCCTTAAGATAAAAATGATTAAAACATAAAAATAAGTAACACTTTAGCGTTTTGAAAACACTGAGGAGTAAGATGACAGACCGTGAGGGTCTTTTTCCAAAGGACGTAACCCAAATTCTTCACAGCCTGTGGCACGCCCCCTTACCTTTAAATACAGTTTCTGCCAGGCAGGGGAGAGGAAAAAAGACCCTCGCGGTCCTCTGCCTTTCTTTAAAAACGCTAAAGTGTTACTGTCCCGTTCTAACTATTGAGGAGCCAGGAGTCAGAATGAATCTGGCTCCTGACTTCTGACTTCTTATTGATTATTTTTAGTGGAGAAAGATCATGAGAACGAATTTAGTTTATATAACTGCCGGCAATATGGATGAGGCTAAGACCATTGGTAGGGAATTGGTTTCAAGCCGGCTCGCCGCATGCGTCAATATTATTGACGGAGTAAATTCCATTTACTGGTGGGCGGGGGAAATCCAGGAAGACACGGAGGTAACGATCATTTCAAAAACCAAGGAATCGCTGGTTCCTGAGTTGATCGAGAAGGTAAAATCGATGCACAGCTATGAGTGCCCCTGCATAGTGAGTCTCCCAATACTTGACGGAAACAAGCCATTCTTGGATTGGGTCGTAGAAGAAACCAGGTAGAAAATGCCCACCGGGAAAAGAGGTGTCGGGCCATATATAACTCCAGCGTCATCTATGCCTCTTCACAATCATTCTTATTGCAAAGAAAAGGACAGCCAAGCCGACGAGTATTAGGACTACGAGATTGTAGCGTGCCATAATTTGGGCCATCCTGTCTCTGACCGTCTCCCAGTTACTCCCCAGCATATAACCGAAAAAGATCCATATCAGATTCCATGCGCCGCAGCTGATAAGGGCGAGCAACAAGACCCTGGAGATCTTAAGCCTTGATATACCCCCCGCTATAGAAATGACTGACCTTATACCGGGGAAAAACCTATTCAACAATATGAGCAGATAGCCATACCTTCGGAACCAGTTTTCGGCCTTTATTATGTCTTGGGCCTTGAAGAACCAATAGTCCCTTTCCAAGAAAAACCTCCGGCCCAGGAGACCCCCTACCCAGAAAAGGAACATAAACCCCATGAGACTCCCCGAGACGGTGGAAAGATATACACCAAGAAAATGAAGCCTGTTTGTACCTACCAGGAAGGCACCGAAGGCGGTAATGGTATCCCCTGGTATGGGTGGAAAGACGTTCTCAACAAACGCGCTCACCCCCAAAAGTAGGTATATGAGTGCATCTGGCAATGAATTAAGAAAATCCAGGAAACTATCTAATAAAGGCAACCGATCTTCTCCTTAGGTAGTCTTAGGCCACAGTCTTGCATGCCGAGCATTGCCTATAGGCTCGGATTATTGAGGTTTCCATTGGAAAAAACAAGCGATCTTTTTGCCTTGACGCCTATTCGATAACTGCCTGTTGCTTCAACTGGATGCGGGTAATCGAGAACCCTTCGAGCAAGCTAGATTTTATTCACTCCCAAGGTGAATCAATCGTCAACGACAGAACTGCAACATTAGCCTTTTTCTTGCATTTGGAGGCAATCTGATGCATTATCAGAGTTGACGGGAATTTTCCCGTCTGTTATCAGGATTGATGTTTCTGTGACGAGACAGGGGGGTTTTAGTTTTACGGAAGCATCAGGCTTGCTTTAAAGACGGAAGATCCATATTTCACAGAAAGAGCACCATCTATGGCAAAGAAAATAAGAAGAAAAGAACTCGTAAAAGGGACAGATGAATTTCTCAGTTTTTCCGCCAGGGCCTTCAACTTCTTTAATGCCCACAGAACTGCGTTCAAGTACGCTGGATACGCCATAGCCCTCATCGTTGCTGTCTACCTTGGGGCCAATACCTATATGCGTTATGTCAATAGGAATGGGCAAGAGGCCTATAACCTTGCCTATGATACCCTCAATAAAAACATGAAGCCTGATGCAGCACCTGAGGAGCTAAAAAAGTCGGAGGAGTTGTTTGACAAGGTAATCCATGAGTATGGACGATCAAAGGCCGCCCGTTTGGCCCTCCCCCAAGTCGCCTATCTGAAATTCGCTGACAAGAAGTACGATGAGGCAATAGACCTGTACATGAAGTTCTCAAAGAAGCTTTCGGGCGAAGGGAGCTTCCGGTCGCTAACGCACCTGGCACTGGCCGCCTGTTACGAGGCCAAAGGAGACCTGAAGAAGGCCATAGAGTTTTTAAACTCTATCCTGGACCGGCCTGAGGACCCCTTCAGGGAGACAGCCATGTATAGCCTGGCGCGACTCTACAGGTTAGATGGTCAACCCGACAAGGCAGAAGAAATCCTCAAAAAATTTGTCGAGGAGTACAAGACTTCACCTTTTGTTGCCAGGGCCAAGGCCCGTCTTTGAAGAGAATCACCATGATCATCACAGAGATTTTGGCAAGAAACTCACGGATGTACCGGGATGAGGTCGCCCTGATCGAAAGGGACCCTTCAAAGGGAAGAAGGACCTCTATAACATGGAAGGAATTCGATGACATTGCCAACAGGACAGCCAATGCCTTGATTGCAAGAGGTATTGGAAAGGGAGACAAGGTCATCCACCTCATGATGAACTGTCTGGAATGGCTCCCTGCCTACTTTGGGATTCTCCGGACAGGGGCATGGGCGGTGCCCCTGAATTTTCGGTTCACCGCAGAGGATATCCGGTACTGCGCCAAAATCGCCGAGGCCAAGGCCATCCTATTCGGGGAGGAGTTTGTAGAGCGCATTGATGCCATTAAAGACAGCCTGGGAACCATCGGGAGCTATGTCTTCCTGGGCCCTGACAATATTACGCCTGATTTCGCAGAGCCATTTAATGCATTTCTGGAGACCGGGTCGACAGAGAATCCCAATATCCCTGTTGATCTCATGGATGAGGCTGCCCTTTATTTTACCTCAGGCACCACTGGAACCCCCAAGCCGATACTCCTGACCCACAGGAACCTTGAACATGCATGCGTGATAGAGAACCGTCATCACAACCAGACCCATGAAGACAATTTTTTGTGCATCCCCCCCCTTTATCATACCGGGGCCAAGATGCACTGGTTTGGTAATTTGATCGTTGGTGCCAGGGCGGTAATCTTGAAGGGTATCAGGCCGCAATGGATACTCCAGGCCATATCTGAAGAAAGGGTCACCATCGTATGGCTTCTGGTGCCATGGGCCCAGGATATTCTGGTGGCCATTGAGAATGGGGATGTAACCCTGGATGACTATCAATTAGCCCAGTGGAGGTTGATGCATATCGGTGCGCAGCCTGTTCCGCCCAGTCTCATAAAGAACTGGAAAAAGGTCTTTCCCAACCACGATTACGACACAGACTACGGACTGAGCGAAACCGCCGGGCCAGGATGTGTCCACCTGGGCATGGAAAACCTTCACAAGGTGGGCGCCATCGGTATTCCAGGATTCGATTGGGAGTGTAAGATCGTGGATAACGACCTTAAGGAGGTGGCCAAAGGCGAAACTGGTGAGCTCATGGTCAAGGGCCCGGGAATAATGAGGGAATACTATAAAAACCCCGAGGCCACCAAACAGGCTCTTATCAACGGCTGGCTTCTGACAGGCGATATGGCCCGGTTTGACGACGACGGATTCATCTGGCTTGTGGACAGGAAAAAGGACCTTATCATCACTGGAGGGGAAAACATCTTCCCCGTTGAGATAGAAGATTTTTTGATGGAGCATCAAAAGATTCATGATGTGGCTGTTATCGGGATCCCTGACGAGCGCCTGGGTGAAATTGTAGCAGCAATCGTGCAGGTTAAACCTGGTCATGAAATGACGGAAGAAGTGATTCTTGAATTCTCAGAGGCACTCCCGCGTTATAAGAGACCCAGGAAGGTCTTTTTTGGCAGCGTCCCCAGGAATCCCACAGGCAAGATAGAGAAGCCCAAGCTAAGGAAGATATATGGAGGCTCGGCAGAGAGCTTTAAGATTTGATTTCGCCTCAGACGATTTCTGTCCTGGGGGATTAAGGGGAGGGTGAAGACATGCACAAGCTTTTATCACAAGACTCGGGGAAGGAGATGCTTCTATTGGGTAACGAGGCCATTGCAAGGGGAGCCCTTGAGGCAGGGGTATCTTTTGCCACCTGTTACCCTGGAACACCCTCTTCAGAGATTCCAGAACAGTTCTTTGCAATCAGCAGGGAGACCGATCTCTACTTCGAATATTCAACCAATGAAAAGGTCGCCTTAGAAGTGGGGGCAGCCGCTGCGATCTCCGGTCTGAGGACCATGGTGACCATGAAGCACGTGGGGCTCAATGTGGCCGCCGACCCCCTGATGACCTTGGCCTATGTGGGGGTAAAGGGCGGAATGGTTATTGTCAACGCTGACGACCCCTCTCTCTTCTCAAGCCAAAACGAGCAGGACAACCGTTACTATGGCAGGCTATCCGGTCTCCCTATGCTGGAACCTACAAGCCCCCAGGAGATGAAGGATATGACCGTTGCCGCCTTTGACCTGTCTGAACGGCTGGAACTCCCCGTAATCATGAGGACCACTACAAGACTGAACCACATCAGGGGCGCTGTGACACTCGGGGAGATGGGAACAGTAAAGACCAAAGACACCTTCCAAAAGAATCCCTTCCATTTCGTATGTGTCCCTGCAGTCTCTCGGAACCTCCACAAGCTGTTGGTGGAAAAATTTGGTAAGGCCATGCAGGAATCAGATGGCTCCCCATATAACCAGATCATAGGGAATGGGAAATGGGGGATCGTTGCCAATGGCGTCAGCTTTAACTATGTAAGCGACGCTGTCGCAGATCTGGGAATATCAGAGAGGACCAGCATTCTGAAGCTTGGATTTTCATGGCCCCTCCCCAAGGGCCTCTGCACCAGGTTTCTGAAGCAGGTTGACAGGGTGTTGGTAGTGGAAGAGCTGGAGCCGGTAAATGAAAATGACCTGAAGGCAATTGCCCAGGAAAATGGGGTCACTATCCCGATCAAGGGCAAGGGAGTCGGCGGGTTATCCCGCTTGTACGAGTATGACCCAGGGATGGTGAGGAAGGCCATTGCAAAATATTTTGGGGTCGATTATCAGGCCCCTGAGGGCTACGATCTATCAGACCTCCCGACACTCCCCGCAAGGCCCCCCAATCTCTGCGCTGGATGCCCGCACAGGGCCACATACTATGCGGTCAAGGAGGTATATGGGGCCGATGCCATCAAGCCAACCGATATCGGTTGTTATACCCTTGGTCTCCTCCCCCCCATATCCATGGCCGACCTGGTGATCTGTATGGGATCTTCTGTGAGCTCTTCCTGCGGATTTTCGCGAGCAACAGACCAGGAGGTGGTATCCTTTATCGGCGATTCCACCTTTTTCCACTCAGGCATCACCGGACTGATCAATGCGGTCCATAACAACCACAAATTCACCCTCGTTATCCTTGACAACGGGACAACTGCGATGACCGGCCATCAACCCCATCCAGGGGTTGACACCGCTCCCATGGGTATTGAAAGGACCCGGGTCTCTCTTGAGGAACTGGTCAGGGGCTGCGGTGTCAAAGACATCCACGTGGTCAGCCCCTTCAAGTTGAAGAAGACTATAGAATCGGTCAGGGCTGCCAAGGAATATGATGGGGTCTCTGTCGTTATTTCCAGGGAATTTTGTCCCCTCTTTGCCAGGGCTACGGGGCAGCAGAAAAAGATAAGACCCTTTCATATTGACCCGAACAAGTGTAAGAACCACAGGTCCTGTATCAAAAAGCTGGCCTGCCCGGCCATGTATCTGGAAGGGGAGCAGGTTGAGATCAATAGGGATCTCTGTATCGGCTGTACTGTGTGTGCCCAGATTTGTCCGGAAAATGCAATCCTGCCATTGAAAGAGTAATCGGAGGCTCTAATGGAAACGAGGAGACTCGTATTTATCGGTGTAGGTGGCCAGGGGAATCTTCTTGCATCACGCCTCTTGGGCGAGGCCTCTCTCTCCAAAGGGATACCCGCTGTTGTAAGTGAAATCCACGGTATGGCCCAACGGGGGGGCATAGTGGAATCAGCGGTATTGATGGGAGATGTTACAAGCCCCATCGTCTCAAACGGCGAGGCAGACGTCCTGGTAGGGTTCGAGCCCCTGGAGACCTTGCGTGCCCTCGGGAAATGTAACAAGAACACCCTTGTCATCACCAATACCCACCCCCTTCCACCCTTTACCGTCTCGGTTGGCCAAGGCACCTATCCGCCCGTAGAGGAGATCCTGGCCTTGATTAAGAGTAAGGCCAGGAAGGTCATCTCCCTTGATGGCAACAAATTGGCTGCCAAAGCGGGCAACCCCTTGGCCCTCAATATGGTGATGCTGGGGGCAGTGATCGGCTCAGGGGCCGTTCCCATCGGCCCGGATGACATGAAAGAGGTCATCTCCACTTCCACAAAGAAGGCCTTCCTGGAATCAAATCTAAAGGCCTTTGACCTCGGTCTGAAGAGCTCACAATAGGGGCCTTTATCTGAACCTGGCAGTTTCTGTTAATCCTTTTGATAAAGAGCAAGAATCCTTTCCAGCGGGCTGATATGGCTCAGGAGACTAAGCCCCTCATATTGGGGTAAGATCCTGTGAAGGCCATAGACCATGAATATGGCCCCCTTTTTCGCACTCTCCGCTATCAACTGGGCAAACTCCTGGTGCATTACAAGATATGTGTAGAATAGATCGAAGTCATCGAACCCTATGCCAGTCTCCCGGGTGATCCTATCATAAACACTTTCGTCCTTAGAATCCCCTTCGTAGAGAAAGACATTGCCGGGTGGTGACAAGAGGCCATCTTTATCGAGAACCTGCTCCAGTTCGGACCTCAACGGTCCATATTCTTCGAGGGTCCACCCATCCGTTTCGATTCCGACGGAGGTCTTGACCATGTACCCCATAAAGAGATTTACCCTGCCATCTCCACATCCCAGATCCAGGAATAACGATTCGTCCTTACGGACGATCCCTTCACCCAGCATATGCCCCAGGCATGCCAGGAGGGTCGTCAGGTCGGTGGATCTCCGGAAACCTAGGGCGCCAACATCACCGACCTTCCTTTCGTCATAAAACCGGGCCACCTCACGAAGGGTCTCTCTTAGAGTCCTTTCCACTTTCTGGCAACCCCTCTAAACCATCTCAAGATCGCTTTCCAGGGCACAACGTGCAGCCCCCAGCAAAGCAGCCTTGTCGTTCAGGATGACCCTAACGGCGATTTTCTCAAGTAGGTCCTTAAACCGACCCTTGTCAGAAAATGCCTTGATAAAGGCCCCCTCTAATAGGGCCGGCAGTATTTTCGGCGGTATGCCACCAGCCAGGTAGACCCCGCCGGTGGCGAGGACCGTCAAGGCGAGGTTCCCTGCAACAGCGCCAAGGATTGAACTGAACACCCGGAGAACCTCTACACACAGGGGTTCCTGGCTATTCATCGCGGCCTCTGCGATCGCCTGAGCTGGATCCTTTTCTTCAATTTCCAGCCCCAGCCATTCAGGGACGCGATAATCCCTCGCCTCTTTCAGGCAGTAGAAAATATTTAAAATCCCCATTCCTGAAACGATTCTCTCGACGCTCACATGCCCGTAGCGCTGACGCAGATACCTCCACAAAAGTACCTGATTCTCGTCTGCGGGGGCAAAATCCACATGTCCTCCTTCTGAAGCGATCGGCACGTATATACCCTCATAAGACGCGAGAATTGATGTGCCCAGACCCGTGCCGGGGGCGATGATAGCAATGTTATGCCCTTTCCGGGGCCTGACCAGATTCAAGGGATGAAGTTCTCGGTTATGCAGAAGTGGTATTGCCAGGCCGATCGAAGCAAGATCGTTGATTATCCTCGCAGTCCATCCAAAACGCCTCTTTATTCGCGTCTCTGAGACCTCCCACGGTAAGTTTGTCAGCTTTGAGCGACCATCAATCACGGGACCGGCAACGGCCAGGCAGGTGCCACCAAAAGATGCGGAATGCCTTTGAACAAATCGCTCGATCACGGTCTCAAGATCCGGTGCGCTACGGCTTGAATAGGATTCCATGACCCGCGGGATCGGGCGGGTCTTGCCCTGGGAATATATACAGAGGTTGATCTTGGTTCCCCCTATGTCACCGGCCAGGACCAACCTCCCTTTATCTCGATATCTCACCCTGCCCCCTCAGTACCCTCTTGACACGTTCATGCAAGAGGAATAGCCTTTGAAGCTCCTGCCCTTCCTCTTGTCGCAGTCTGATGATCTGTGGGGAATCAATACGATTGGTGATCTTCTTGCAGAGATAATTGATGCAGATCACATGGCGGGCATAAAGAAGGCACCCTGCCTCTCCCAGGAAGAAACAGCTTCTCTCATCGCGTCTTGTCTTGGGAAGTTCTCTATTGAGGAGGAGATTAATTAGGAGGAGCGCCGCATTGTAATGGTTTTCCAGCCCCGCCCCGCAACATGAGCCACCTTCCCGCTCTTCGCACTCGGCACATATCCGGGCGATACCTGTCCGCGCCATCTCCATGCGGGAGATTCCAATTGCTTCTCTTAGGCCCTTTGATCCGTCAAGGACTCCCTTATCCCTGAGTAAGTGCCCGCTGAATTTCTCATATGTGTATTCTGCCCAGGCAACCTTCTCCTCAATGGCACTTGAAAGGGGGACCTTTATGATGCTCACGAACTCTTCCGCTTCTTACCCGTGCCCTTCTTGGGCCCCTTTGACTTCTTTTCTTCCTTTTCCGGCTTCTCTCCGAAATTTTTGAGACCTTCTGCCAATTCCCTCAGTTTTTGGTCCACCAAGAAATTCCCTGTTCCCTCGGGATAGGTGCCGTCCGCCTGTCTTTCTCCCGCCTTTGTACCGGTCAGGATTTCTATCCCTTGATCAATGGTCTCTACAGGATAGATGTGGAACTCGCCCTTTTTGACTGCCTCCACAACATCTTTTCTGAGCATCAGGTCCTTGACATTGCTCTTTGGAATCAAAACCCCCTGGTGCCTGGTCAATCCCTTGCTCCGACAGCAGTCATAGAAACCCTCTATCTTCTGGTTGACCCCGCCTATGGCCTGGACCTCCCCCTTTTGGTTTACTGATCCGGTAACGGCTATATATTGCCTAATAGGGATGCCGGAGAGGCTTGACAGCAGGGCATAGATCTCAGTGCTGGATGCGCTGTCACCGTCAACTCCCCCGTATGACTGTTCAAAGGCAATGCTGGCGCTGACAGCCAAGGGCTTGTCCTGGGCATATTTCTTGCGAAAATACCCGCTGAGGATCAGGACACCCTTGTTATGGGTGTTGCCTGACATATCCGCCTCCCTTTCAATATTAATGATGCCGGCCCGGCCCATGGAAGTAGCGGCAGTGATCCGGGTGGGCTTTCCAAACATGTAGTCCCCGAGGGCATACACTGAAAGGCCATTGACCTGGCCCACCACCTCTCCATCCGAATCGATCATCAAGGTGCCCCGATTGATCATCTCCTGGATATGCTCCTCCACCAAATTTGCACGGTAAATCCTCGATTCAATGGCCTTGTCCACATGGCCATCTCTGACAGCAGGTTCTTTTTCCTGGCCTGCAAAGAAGTCGGCCTCGCGGATTAAATCCGTGATCTGAGAAAAGCTGGTGGAGATCTTCTCCTGCCTCCCTGTCATACGGACCGCCTGTTCTACCAGTGCTGCCACAGCGGTCCTGTCAAATGGCCTGAGTTTCTCTTCATCTGTTATCATCTTGATGAATCTTGAAATCTGCTGGATGCTTTCCTCGGTTTTATCCATGGAGGTATCGAAGTCGGCCCTTACCTTGAAGATCTTTTTTGCATCTTCGTCATAATACAAGAGCAGATAATAAAGATGCTCATCTGAAACAACCACCACCTTGACATCCAGATCAATCGGTTCGGGCTTTAGGCCGCTGGTGGTGAACAGATAAAAGGGGTCGTATGTCTGAATCTCCAGTTTTTCGCTCTTAAGGGCCCGTTTGAGACCCTGCCACACGCCTGGCTCGATCACGGCATCCAGGAGATTGAGCACGAGATAGCCCCCCATGGCCTTGATCAAAGACCCTGCCTTGATCTTGCTGAAATCGGTCCGCCACATCCCGGAACGGTCCACTACCCTTTCAATGCTTCCAAAGATGTTCCGGTATGTTGGGTATGATTCAATGACGACCGGTGGGCCTTTTTGGTTGCTATTATCTACGAGAAGATTTATCTGATAGGGCTGAAAGCGATCGCCCTCTGGAAGCAAGGGTAAAATCCCCGGTATCTGTGTCTGGGCCTGGGGCATGAAGATCTGGAGGTTATCGGCCATGTCTTCAAGAATGGCATCCAGGTATTCTTTGATCTGATTCTTCTCATATTTGTGGGCTATACGTTCTGTTAACCTGGAAGCATTCTTCATGAACATGACCCGATCCATCTTCTCTATCTTTTCCTGGACCTCCTTCTGAAGATCCCTCAGTTCCAGGAAGATGTGGTCTATGGCCTCCCGCAACTTGGCGTGTTTTTCCCTCATTGCCTCAAACTCGTCCTTTGGGAACCTCCCTTTTTCCACCATGGCCTCAAGCTGGTCTATATGCACGGGTTTCCCATCAACCAGAGGCATGACCTCAGGCCGCTTGACCGGCCCCACCTGTATATCCACAAGGGCAAAGCCTTCCTGTTTCACTTTTTCATCCAGACCCTTGAAAAAGCTCTTGCCCTTGGCCTCGTACGCCTCCATGATTTCTTTTTTTGTGTTAATATATTCCTGGCTCTCAAAGAGCTGGGGAATCTCCTTTTTCAGTGTCTCCACAAGGTCACTGACGTCTTTCTTAAAGGCGATCCCCTGGCCCCCGGCAAGGCGCAACAAGATCGGCGCCTCCGGGTTCTTGAAATTGTTCACATAGCAGAGGTCGTCCGGGACCTTTCCATCCTTGGTTATCTCTTTGAGAAGTTTTTTGACCGTGGTCATCCTGCCCGTTCCTGCCATTCCGGTGACAAACACGTTGTATCCCTGTTTGTCAATGCCCATGCCGAATTTGAAGGCCTCTACCCCTCGCTTCTGCCCAACAATCTCTTTCAAGGGTTCGAGGTCAGCGGTTGTCTCAAAAGGCAGGCTTGCTGGATCAAGCCTCCACCTAAGCTTTTCAACTGGAACTTCATCATAAGGTGTCGTATCGGGCATCTATTACCTCCTTCTCTGATTTTCTCCCCCTCAACGTATCTGTAGAAGCGGGCCTTCCTATCTGACCTCGATCTTTATGAGGCGAACCCTCTTTGGCCTCGATCTGGGCAACACGATCTCCAAAAACCCCTGTTTGTATGTGGCCTTTACATCCTGGGCCTTTACCTTGAAAGGGAGCGGAATAGTGCGGGAAAAAGAGGCAAGCCTCCTCTCGACCCTGTTGTAGTAACTGCCGTCCTGGACAACCTGCTCCTGCCTCTTCCCCCTGATCGTAAGGGTGTCTTCGCTCAAGGATATATCCAGGTCTCTTGGGTCCATATCCTGCAACTTCGCCTTTACGATCAGGGCATCTTTGGTCTCAAAGGTATCCACAGAAATCCCTTCCGAGACCCTATTCAGAAAAATGTTCACCCCCAGGTCGGCCAAGCACCGGTTAATGAGGCGGTCAAGGTCGTCTCTGAGCTTACTAATCTCCTGATTCTTCCATAGGATCAGCTCCGACATGGCAAGAATCTCCTTTCTGTTTTGAAAGGTTATACCAAGTGCCTTTTGAAGCCCATTCTAAAACCAGGGGGGCCTTGATGCAAGGAATTTCTATGACGGCCGCAAACAGGCACAGGGTGAGAAGGCTAAAAGCTGGGTCTCCCAACAGCCCCCTCGTGATGCGACACCATGAAAGGAGGAAATAATGAACGAATCCCTAATAAGGAATTGATAGTAATAAGTTTGATGGACTCGTAAAAAGCCTCCCAGACCGTCACTCCCGCCAGGCGGGACTCCTGGATTCCCGTTTTCACGGGAATGACACATAAGTGCTGCGAATGAGCTTTTACGAATTCATCAAGTTTCCTGTAACAGGTTCGTTAAGGCCTCTTTGATAGTGGCAAACCGAAACTGATAGCCTTTCTGAAGGAGCTTTATTGGAATCACCTTTTGCCCCTCAAGCAAGACTGACCCAAATTCCCCCTTAAGCAGTCTGATCATAAAGCCAGGGACCGAGGGCATAAAGGTGGGCCTTTTCAAGGCCTCACCGAGGGCCTTGGTCATGTCTTTGTTTCTGACAGGATTGGGGGAAGTGAAGTTTATGGGGCCGGAGATCTCCTCGGTGCCTATCAGGAATAGGTAGGCGTCTATCAGGTCCTGCTCGTGAATCCAGGAAAACCACTGCCTTCCACTGCCAAGAGGCGCCCCGAGATACCATCTGAAAAGAGGGACCAGCTGTGCAAGGGCACCTCCCTCTGAACCCAGCACAATGCCGAAACGGCAGACCAAGACCCTTGTGCCAAATCTTTCTGCCTTCAGGGCCTCAGCCTCCCATTCGCGGGTGACAGAGGCGAGAAAGCCCTCGCCAGGGAGGCCTCCTTCATCCAGCTCCTCGTCCCCACAAGAACCATAATACCCCACCGCCGAGGTGCTGAAGAACATGGCCTCTTTGCCGCTACGTCCGGAGATGGCCTCCACCAGGTTCCTTGTGCAGAGGATACGACTCTCGCGGATGGACTTTTTGGCCTTATTTGTCCAACGTCTGAAAATGGAGGCCCCCGCTAGGTTGATGATGATATCGTGTCCGGCAATCTCTTCCTGCCATGGACCTCTTTCAATGGGATTACCCTCAATGATGCGGACACCCTGGGGCAAAATTCTCTGCTTATTGGCCGAACGTGTCAGAATCGTTACCTGGTGCCCTTGCGCCGCCAGCCCCCGAGTAAGGGGCGTCCCCACAAAACCCGTGCCCCCAGTCAAAAATACTCTCATGGCTAAGTATATTTAACCTCTTGAAGAAAAGCGCCGATATCGGCATCATTTCGAATCCCAAGGCGGGTCAACGCAAAGTCGTAACGCACCGGGTCTCCGGGTTGCAGTCTCCTGAATGCACCGGTGATCTCTCTGGCTGTGCGCATATCAGGGCATTTTCGATTTGTCAACTTCATCAGAGTAGATATCCTATGCATATGGGTATCCAGGGGAATGATCAACCTTGAGGGACTGATTCCCGGCCAACCCCCTGGGTCTACATTATCCTTCCGCACCATCCAGCGAAGGAAGAGGTTTAATCTCTTGCATGCACTACCCGCTTCAGGCAAGGGCAAAAGGCTGTTGCGATCACCATCAAAGGCCACCCTGAGTCTTTTCACCAGGAAAGAAAGTGCTGGAAGAACGGTCTCGTGATCTTGCCTCATCCCGGCCAGAAAACACGCATAAAGAGAGCCGTATTGATCAATCACCTCCCTTATCCCTGCTAGCATCCTGGCAAGCTCTCTTCCACTCGTAAACCTGTGCCTGAAACCAAAGTAAGTCTTCTCTAAGGACGCGGCTGTTTCCCACTTGAGGAATTCATACGGGGACGGGCCCATTCTCATCAGGACCTGAGATACACTTTTGAGAATTTGGGAGACCTTTCCATAGGCAAGGGATGACGCGACGATGCCCACAATTTCCCGGTCACGGAGATCGGGGTAATGGTAGAGATATTCAATTGGATCAGGGTGGACCCATTTTCGTGAGTTATAGAACGCATATAGTCGATCAAGCTGCGACTTGTTTACTATAGATGCCCCATGGATCTTCATTCCTCTACCCAGGTAATGCAGCCGGATGGGCACATCTTGATGGCCTCATGGACCTCGTCTTCGGGATAATCCTGGAGGTCCGCCACTTCAATAATACCTGTCTCTTCATTTTTCCTAAATAGCTTTGGACAGACCTCCACGCAGGAATCACAGTCAATGCATCCACTGCGATCGATGGCAGGGACCCTCTTCATCCACGCTCTCCTGTATGCACCCAGAAAGAATAGCTACTCATTCAATTGATACACCCAACTGATTGGGGACAAAAAAGGGGGAAATAATCCCCCAACCTTACAAGAAAAGTAATGCCTGACCGGGCTACGCCATCTTTTCAAACTGGTCTTTCTCTGCCCCGCAGACAGGGCACGTCCAGTCAGCTGGGAGGTCTTTAAACTTTGTTCCGGCAGGCACCCCATTATCCGGATCCCCTTCGGCAGGATCATAAATATACCCACAAACCGAGCATTCATATTTGTCCATCCTTCATTCCTCCTTTTCTCAAAATTTTATTATTGGCCCAAGACACCATCCCCCGGCCTTCGATCACTTTATCAAAACCCCACTTCAAGATCCAGCGAAGGTCAGCCCTACAACGTCATTTGAGAGCCTGGCACCTGTATGACATAGCTCATTATGGGCTTTAATCACAGTATCTTGTGTCCAATTGGGTAAGTTAACCTTAACGTTGCATAAACATACACAGGGCCGCAGTCTGCCATTCCCGCGAAAGCGGGAATCCACGGAATCCCGCCGTCATAACCTTCAGGGACAGGTATTTTGAGGTTGTTGCAACTGGTTTTTCTGAAACGCTATAGTTAACTAATAGGTCCAGCTATCGAAGGCTCAAACGAAAATAAGATGGGCATTTAACAATGTCAAGCTCAAATGACCTTTTGAGTTCCGCGCCCCTTTGCTCTCATCAAGCATCCCTCCCACCCTATTCTCTATACCCCTCTGGCACTGGACATCCATCCACATAGACGCGGTTTTTTTCATCAAGGGTGAAACGCCCCCGTGCAATCATCTCAATGGTTAGGGGGAAGATCCGCCAGTCTCCCCGCTCCTTGAGAAGTTCTTGTTGCTGCCCCACAACTTCGAACAATTTCTTTTCATCTTTGATCAAGGTTTCAAGGGGTTCGGAGAACCCCACAGGGACCGATTCAGAGACAATCAATAAGGGGCCTGTATCGACTCCTTCATCTGTCCATAGGGTAGAAGCACGGAGCGTGGTTTCGCCGGCCACGATTGCATCCCTGACGGCCTGATCTCCAACATATTTTCTACTGCCGTCAGGCAGGAGCACGGAGAGATCGGCAGGATGGACGTTAACGCATCTTTCCAGGGTAGTATAGCTCATATAGCCACCAAGGGCTATCACATCAATGTCGAATGCCTTTACAAGCCTCTTTGCCACCTGGTCATATACTCTTCTTGCCTCCAGTCCCTCGGTAGTCTGAACGTTTCTCTCTAAGCTCCTCTTTCTATGAAAGGCGCGTATATCGTAGCTGAAATAAGGAAGGCCGTTATCCAGTGCAATCCTTTCTCCTGCACAGAGCCCATCAGAGCGGTCGCTAAAAATAAAGATCACTTCATAGGGCGATGATCCTTCTCGCCCCTTGAGGCCCTCTTCATGCTCCAGCAGTCTCTTTACGTTTGTCCCTGAGCCTGACATGAAGGCAGCTACCCGCATGGGTCTCCCGGTTTCTAATGGATCAAAGATAGGAGTTAGGGGCATGGGTCGACCTCATGATACATGGTTGAGCAAGTTATTCCGGTGATGGATGACACGACAGTTCGGCTGGTTTCACCTACATCGCTTGATAGGCCCACGGCGCTAGGCACTAGGCATTGGGCAAAGACATCAGCAGTGTCTCTTTTTGTCCCTGATCCTTACGCCTTATGCCTCAAGCCTCAATCCATCAATACCTCCACTGGCCTTAAGTGATAAGGGCTTCCCTCCTCTATCGCCGTCAAGACACTTCCGCCCCCTGTAAAATAATAGGTGCCAGGGTCATCTAGTCCTGCAAGATAGATCTTTGGGCAGAGATTCCTCAGCTCTTGAAGGGTGTCTCCCCCGGCAAAAAGCTTCCAGGCAGACCCGTTGG
The DNA here is from genome assembly GCA_043808585.1 of Pseudomonadota bacterium. Taxonomy (GTDB): domain Bacteria; phylum Desulfobacterota; class DSM-4660; order Desulfatiglandales; family Desulfatiglandaceae; genus CAYVMN01. The sequence continues at coordinate 17,228 of JAZDES010000102.1, forward strand.
AGCCGATTAAACGATAAAGCGCCTGAGAGCCTTCAAAAAACATGGGCATAAGCCCCATTACGGCATTCACAAAGATGGTCCTGGCAGAACCTATCACCTCCTTCACTACCTTCTCTTCAAGGGATTGAGGGTCAATATCGAGAATATACTTGATCTCTTTCCCTTTCTTGAGCTCCTCACCCCAGATTGATCTATATCGACCCTCTATTCGCCCATCAATTGTATCTGACTCAACCAGGCGAGGCAGCTCCAGGACCTTGCCCTTCTTCCTGTCAACTTCTACCAATTCCATTGCAAGGGACCTGTCCTCTTCTGAGACCCCGGCGATTTGGGTGCCATACTTGGCCGAAAGGAAGGCGTTATACATGATGCCGCCGAGGATCAAGTGGTCCACCCTCTCGTAAAGGGATTTGAGTGGCCCTATCTTGGTGTCATATTTGGCCCCGGCCACAACGGCCACAAAAGGCCTTTCAGGGTTGAATACCCTGTGGAGACTGCCTATCTCCTTCTGTAGCAAGGTGCCTGCAAAGGATGGCAGGCGGGTGGCAATATCATAAGTGGATGCGTGGGGGCGCCAGGATCCAAAGGCATCATTTACAAAAATATCAGCCAGCGACGCCAGTTCATTCGCAAGGGCCTCCTTCTCGGGTCCCTTTGATTGCTCGCCTTGAAACCATCGAGAATTAGGGAGGTAGATCATCCCGAGTTTTCCTGCCTTCAGATCCGATATGTGCTGCCTCATGGATGAATCAATGTGCAGAATTCCCCTCTCAGGGTCTATGGGAAACTCCTGAGCATGTATCTTTATGGGCAGTTTCTGCTCCAAGTACTTGACAATGGGTCCAACAGACTGCTCCTCCTGGCACGCTATTTTTCCCGTCTTCTTGTCTCTGGGTCTCCCAATATGGGTCATAAGGATCGGCCTTCCCCCTTTTGCCGCAATGAGATAGAGCGTTCCGAAAGTGGCGTCAATCCTATAAGGATCCTTGATCTTTCCTTTTTTGACCACATTGTGATCCACCCTAAGAAGGACGACCTTACCCTGCATCTCTGCATTCTGAACCAATCTCAAACGCGGATCCAACTCGCCTTTTTCCATTTGGCATCCTCCCAATCTTGTAATACTTTAGCCCTTTAAAAACACTGAGGAGTAAGATGACGGACCGTGAGGGCCTTTTTTCCAAAGGACGTAACCCAAATTCTTCACAGCCCGTGCCACGCCCCCTTACCTTTAAATATCCCGATGTAATCGGGACACAGGCAGGGGAGAGGGCTCTTCATAGGGACATCCTTTTATGGGGCTGTTCCGTGACGAGGTTCAAGACCTCACTGCCGTTCTTTGAAATGATGCTGCCCTTTACGTCCTTTTGAAAAAAGACCCTCGCGGTCCTCTGCCTTTCTTTCAAAACACTAAAGTGTTACACGATTTGTAATTGTTGATTGTTTATAGCCCACAACCATACCGTAGTGCAATCTTTTACATTTGCACTGTGGACCTTCTTGAAATATGATTCCAGTTCTAAGAATCCTTGACCCTATTCTATATTACCTGAAAGGCGATAGTTCACCGCAAAGCCCAAAGTGCGCAAAGGGAAGATGGATTTTCTCCCGCCAAACGGGATTGAGAGGGCAGAAAGGAGTATAAGATGAAAAGTCGCCGAAAAGAACTGTGGTTTAATGTACCCACCAGACGTGCCTTCATCAACATCACGCCGCAAGTAAACGAATGCCTGAAGGAGAGTGGCGTCAAAGAAGGTTTTGTCCTCTGCAACGCGATGCATATTACCGCATCTGTCTTTATCAACGACGATGAAGCCGGGCTTCACCATGACTATGAGGTCTGGCTCGAAAGACTGGCCCCCCATGAACCTGTGTCGCAATATAGACACAATGTCGGTGAGGACAATGCCGATGCCCATATGAAAAGGCAGATCATGGGCCGGGAGGTGGTCGTCGCCGTTACAGAGGGAAAACTGGACCTGGGTACCTGGGAGCAGATCTTTTATGGTGAATTTGACGGCCGAAGAAAGAAACGTGTCCTGGTCAAGATCATCGGAGAATAGAGAACCTCTCTATTGCTCAACCCGCAGCAGTCATAATAACGGTCCTCGCGATACCTGTATGTTTATGGGAGAAAACTGGTAAGGCAGGACGGTTGACAAAACCATCGTTTGCAAAGGCGATGGCGAACACTATGAAGGCGTACCATTATTCATTAAAGAATCGTTCGATTGGCTTTATGGCGTGATTATCCCTGAGAACATGAATATCCTACATGCCGTTTCATCGGCATGCCCGTCCACAGCTTCTTTATGCTTCATCAGGTATCATGACTGTTACTACTGCAAGAGGCATCCGGGTTCAATTTTCAATGGACAAAGAAACCACTAATTTGCCTAAATTCAAACCCGATTTTCCTTGACTCTGTTTTTGTTTTGTTCAATTCTATTCATAAAAGCTAAACTTTCCTAAGTTAACCCTTTTAAAGGGGGATATCAATGGAGAATAGCCACAAATTGTGCTTATCTGCTCCTGAGAGAACGAGCCTGTTCTGTTAGGAGCTCAAACTGCCAACCCAATAAGGTCAAGCCAAACATAAGACGTGCCTCCAAAAGGGCCTATTGAAAGGTGAAGGAATCCCCTGGAGGTGGAGATCTATGCTTAGTGATCATGTCATAACTGTGGACATTGATGATGACGTGAGATTAGCACTATCCTATGAGGAGATTTAGGGCCTTGTCTACCTGTATCGTGATTGCGCATATGTCTCCCTCCCTATCGGGTGTACCAGTGTTCAAGATTTAGGCAGAAATCTTATAGTCGGGGGATGCTGCTAAACACCAAGGGATCGGGATTATGGTTTTCATTTCTTGGGCCCAAGATAGTCAGTTCGAAAGTCACTCAGAAAGGCGATCTCTCTTCATATAATGAAGATCCTATGATATACTGTGCCCATGTTTCGAAGGGCAAATAGGGGCGTTTTCAAAGAACATCTGAGGTATTGTTTAAATGAAAACGACATGGGGACCAGATGAAATCATCAACCGTTTCAAGGGTTTTTTGCTGGCGAGCGAAGTGGGGGCCAGGATTGCGAAGGTGTTTCTTTTTGGTAGCCACGCAAAAAAAACAGCCACAGCAGACTCTGATATCGATGTACTGGTCTTTACGTCAGATGGGAGGGACGTGGAAGATGCCTTGATGGATCACGTCTATGATTTCATGGTTGAAAACGATGCGCCTCTTGAAGTGATGACCAGACCTGTAGACGACCTGTTTAATATGCAGGACTACTTTATCTACAACGTTGTACGGTACGGGATTGAGGTATATTCAATGGACGAGAAACAGATAAAGAAAGCAGCGGTAGATAGCTTCCTTGGCCTGTGCGAGGAGTATCTGGAGTCTGCAAGGGAAGTGCTTGATTCAAATCGGATACGGCTTGCCATCGATGCAGGTTACAACGCCGCCGAACTGGCGGGGAAGGCCCTTATTCTTCTGAAACAGGATGATCTCCCCGGAAGTCACGGGGGTGTCGTTAGCCTGTTAGGCCAACTGTATGTAAAGACGGAACTGACAGACAAGACGGTCGGTCGCAACCTCAACAGATCTCTCAAGCTGAGAAACGAAGCCAGATACAGGCCCGATGCGGTTTTTTCTGAAAAGGATGCCAGATTTGTGTTGGATGTTGCCGAAAAGCTGTTGGACCTTGCAAGAAATCGGTGGAAGGAGTTGATGTAACACGTCACCTAAATTGATGCCGGTCCCTCTCCTTTTACCTCATAAATCGGCTTTTCTTTTGATTTGGAGGGCGTAGAGAATGAAATGCCCGAAATGCCAAAATTTATATTAAGCCAGCGGTGAATATTATTTTCCCTAAATGATAGAGTAAGTGGGGCTCGTTATGAAAGGAATCATCTTCAACCTTTTAGAAAACATGATCGTTGATAAATTTGGTGATGAAATTATGGAGGAGATATAAGCCGAGGGTGAATTCTCCACGGCCATTCCACAGAAGAAAAGATCCCTGTTATTACGCGCTATACCATCCAGGAGGCCCGCAGTAGGCTTGACATCCTGCTGGCCGAGGACAACCCCGTGAACCAGAAGCTGGCTGTGAAGATGCTGGAGAAGCGGGGTCATCGGGTTGTTGTGGCCTCAGACGGTAGGCAGGCTATGGAGGCACTTGACAGGGAGAGTTTTGACCTGATCCTGATGGATGTACAGATGCCGGGGATGGACGGGTTTGAGACAACAAAGGCGATACGGGAGAAAGAGGAGCGGGAGGGAGGACATATCCCTATTGTGGCCATGACGGCCCATGCCATCAAGGGAGACAGGGAGCGATGCCTTGAAGCAGGCATGGACGACTATGTACCCAAGCCGATAAGAGCGGAAGAGCTTTTTAGGGTGATTGAAAGCCGGGTTTCATCACGTGTAAAATAAGGGGTCAGCTGGCGCTGATCCACGGTGTTGAGCGGCGCCGGATATCTTGCAGACCAAAGGCAGTGAAACATGGATAAGGCGATCCCCGAAGGAATGCGAGCGTTGGTTCTTACGAGTCCTGGTGAGTTTGAGATCCAGGAAGTCCCGGTGCCTGCTCCGGGACCTTTCGAGGTCTTGTGCCGGGTCCACGGCGTGGCCATCTGCGGCAGCGATCCTGAAATCATCAGAGGAGACCTGGCCGGAACCTGGCCGCCGTCCTATCCATTTATTCCAGGCCATGAATGGGCCGGAGAGGTGGTTGCCGTAGGAGAGAATGTAACGTCTCTTAAACCGGGCGACAGGGTAGCCGGCGAACCGTGGAAGGGGTGCGGCTATTGCGTTAATTGTCTGGAAGGCAGATACAACCTCTGTGAGAATTACGGCAGGCAGGAGACAGGATTCCGGCACTATGGCTTTATTTCTCCTGGCGCTTATGCTCAGTACAATGTCTACTCAATAAAGAGCATCAGCAAGATGCCTTCGAATATATCCTTCGTTGAAGGAGCTTTGGTTGACACGGCCGGAGTCGCTTTACACGGAATGAAATTAACGGGCATCACTCCCGGGGGCACCATTGCAGTGATAGGCCCTGGTCCCATCGGATTATTGACCATGCGGATGGCCCGCTGTATGGGGGCAGCGAAGGTTATCGTTGTGGGCAGGGGGTCTCGATTAGAAGCGGCGGGCAGGCTGGGGGCCGATCTTTTAATTGACTTTGAAAAGGAAGACCCCGTCGAAGCCGTGCGTGCCGCAGGAGACGGCAAAGGGGTTGATGAGGCCTTCGAATGTTCGGGGGCTAGAGGAACCTTTAATCAGGCCGTGAGGATGGTAAAAGCGGGCGGACGGGTTGCACTGCTGGGGGTTCCCCAGGGGGAGTTTATGGAACCATTACCTTTTCGGTATATTTGTCGGAGTGAAATTGCCATATTTGCCGCTAAGGCGGACCCCAACACCAAACACAAGGTTATCTCCCTGATCTCATCGGGCCAACTTGTTGTTAAGGACCTGATCACACATAGGTTTCCTCTGGAAGAATTTGACAAGGCCTTAGATACCTTCGTCAATCGTCGTGACGGCGCTGTAAAGGTTGTCATTGAACCCAATGGAAAAGAAACGGAATGTAATACTGCATGCCCAACTGGCGCCAGCGACCTTCCCTGGCAGGCAGGGTGCAGTTAATGCGGCCCCGACCCCGATTTTTTTCCTAGAGCCGCGCTTCTCCTTCGGCAAGGGCCCGGAGCCCTGGGAGGTCCAGGATCCTGATCCGGGGGCCTTCGGATTCGATCAATCCCTTATTGTTCATTCTGCCCAGGATACGCGAAAGGGTCTCCGGGATAGTGCCCAAGATGCTAGCCAGCTGGCCCTTGGAGATATCGAGAATCAGATCCTTAGCCCCCTCCCTCGACTCGCTGCGGTAAACAAGATAGGCAGCCAGACGGCCCGGGACCTCCTTCAGTGAGAGGTCTTCGATGAGCGATGTAAATCTTCTGAGGCGTCTGGATAATATCGCCAATAGATTCAGGGCAAGTTCAGGGTTATTCTTGATCAGACCAATGAAGTCCTTCCTCGGGAAAAAGAAAATTAACCCTCCCTCAATGGCCTCTGCGTTTGCTGGAAACTTGTGCCCCTCAAAGACCGGTACCTCTCCGAAGGGTTCTCCAGGTCCTAAAATGTGAAGGATCTGCTCCTTACCCTCCGATGAGACCTTGAATATCTTCACCCGCCCGGAGATGACCACGTAGAAGCCTTTACCTTCATCTCCCTCTGAGAAAATGATCTCTCCCCGGCCGACCATCTGATCATCAATGATTTTCGAAAGATCTTCAAGCTGGGCATCTGGAAGCCCCTCAAAAAGCGGAATCGATGAAATGTGCTCGATAATATCCACGTCCACTAACCAACCTATGGAGATCCAGAATCCAGTCCCAGAAACCTCCTGGGATTTTCTTCCATCAACTTCCTTATCTCATTTGCTGTAAACTCCACGCGGCACCAAAAGAGCTTCTTCGAGTATACCAGGAACCAGTTCAAATAGGAGATCTCTGTCCAAAGGCATCGGCCCATGTACCAGTCAGTGCCATATAAGACCCTATCCTGTATCTTGGGGGTTCCAAGCATTCGCTTTATATCCTTAAAATACCGCCTGGGCATAAACAGCATCTCAGTATCGAAAGAGATGTCTGTATAGACACTGGGGTATTTGATCATCAGTTCAGCGATCTTGGTCTGCCATTCAGACCCTGTCCGATCATTGTGGGCCAGATTCAACTTCAGGGACGGGATGTCACTCAAGACCAGGGCCCAGTACTTAGGGTCCGCCAGATGGTAATACTCCCTGAGTCCGGGTATGCCCCCGTTTTCACAATGGGCGGTTATTGGGATCTGGTATTCCGCACAATATTTATATATGGGGTAAAGCCTTTTGTCATCCGGGGTAAAACCCATGACCGGGTAGATCTTGACCCCCTTAAATCCCTGATTGCTGAGGGCGTCTATTACCATTTTCACCACATCTTCCCTGTTTGGATCGGCCGCAATAAAGGGAAGCATCCTGATACGATTGTATCTTCTGTTTACGGCCTCAACAGCGGCCAGGGTTTCAGATTTCTGCTCTTCAAAGTCCTTTGTGCCTCCACCAAATTTCCGGCAATAGGCCATGTCCATCATGAGTGGAGTGCAGATCTCAACACCGGCCCGATCCATCTCCTCAACCAGCCTGTTGGCAATTTCCATGATCGAGAGGTGTACAAATTCTAGCCAGTCTTCGAGTTTTGAGTCGGCAGGGAGAATCCTTTGGATGATCTGGTGGACCCATTGGTGCACCGGGTTTTTTACGTCCAGCAGGAACCGCCTTCGGAATTCCAGCGGGGCGCAATCCAGGCTGAAAATGTGGCAGTGACAATTGATCTTCATGACTGACTCCAGCGGGAACTAACCATAACTAATGCACAATCACCGTCTTTCAAATCATTTCTATCCATTTACCCTGGATTCTGTTAAGATTCAAGATAGTTTCTTCAAAGGTTCTGGCAAGGTGGATTTGGGATAATGAAAACGGAGACCTGAGGATGGAAAGGGCATCGGGGTGAAGAACGGTGCTATGTCAACCCACAGGCGGAGTGCTCGTCAACTGAAGAGAGAGATCCTGGAACTCCTCGGTTCAAAAGATCTGGACCATGCAGTAGACGCCCTCTGCCAGATGCCTGCTCGTCAGCCAATCAGCCCCCTATTGTCCCTCCTCACCAGTATTGATCAAAAGATCAAATGGGCCTCTGTCTCTGCCCTGGGTGCTGTGGTGGCAAATCTTGCAGACCAAGATATGGAGGCGGCCCGTATAATCATGAGGCGGCTGATGTGGCAGTTAAATGACGAATCCGGCGGCATCGGGTGGGGTTGTCCTGAGACCATGGGGGAGATCATGGCCTGTCACGCCGGCCTTGCCAGGGAGTACTCGGAAGTGCTCGTATCTTATGTGAGAGAAGACGCAAATTTTCTCGAATATATACCGCTTCAGAGAGGGGCCCTCTGGGGCATAGCCCGCCTTGCACAGGTCGACGCGCAGAGGGTGGTCGCCTCCCTCCCGCATCTGATGCCCTTCCTCAACGGCCCTGATGCACTTCTCAGGGGGCTCTCCCTATTGGCCCTTGGGCTGCTGGGAGGGCCTGAGGGATATCCACAGATCGAGAGGCTCTTGGGAGATAACTCTGAGATTGAGCTTTACTGGGACCGGAAGCTCAAGGTCGTAACGGTGATGGATTTGGCAATAGAGGCCTTGGCAAGACTAAAAAAAGCTTGACCAATCCACCTATTTTTCCTAAATGCGGATAATTCCACGTTTCATGCCACAATGTGGGAATTTTGAGGTAAATTTAGGAATCAGTGAGGAGGTAATACGAATGAAGCCGATTGAGATCTCGGAAGGAATCTATTGTTTAGGGGCAATCGATTGGAATATCAGAGACTTCCATGGATATTCCACCTATAAGGGAACCACCTATAACGCCTACCTGATTTTGGACGAAAATGTCGCCCTCATCGACACCGTCAAAAAGGAGTTCGCCGATGAACTGATCAGCGGAATAGGACAGGTTATTGATCCAAAGAAGATCGATTGCGTCATCAGCAATCATACGGAAATGGACCATTCGGGGGGCCTCCCGAGGGTGATGCACAGGGTTGGTGAGGACAAGCCCCTTTACTGCTCAAAGGTGGGGCACAAGAATCTTTCGAGACACTACTCACAGAACTGGAATTACCACCCCGTTGAAAATGGTGGAGAGCTGAGCCTCGGCAAGAAGACACTAACCTTCTTGGAGACCCGGATGCTGCACTGGCCTGACAGCATGTTCAGCTATCTGAAAGAGGACAGAATCCTCTTTTCTAGCGATGCATTCGGCCAGCACTATGCCGGACTGGAGAGGTTTGATGATGAAATGGGGGATGCCATTATGCCGCATGCCCTGAAATATTTCGCCAATATCCTTCTACCTTACTCTCCCCTCATCCTCAAACTGGTGGATCAGGTCAAGGAAATGGGATTGGCATTTGAAATGCTGTGTCCCGACCATGGCATTATATGGAGAAAAGACCCTGGGAAGATCATCGGCTGCTACGTGGAATGGAGCCAACAGAAACCCAAGAGAAAGGCCGTTGTCATCTATGATACCATGTGGCACAGTACCGAAACTATGGCACGGACCATTGTTGAATCCCTCGGCCAGCAAGGCGTGGATGCCAAGCCAATGCACCTGAGGTCCTGCCACAGGAGCGATATCATCACCGAAATTATGGACGCAGGGGCGATCGTCGTGGGCTCTCCCACCCTCAATAATGGGATTTTCCCCACAGTGAGCGATTTTCTGACCTACCTAAAGGGGCTGAAACCTCAAAACAAGGCCGCGGCCGCCTTTGGCTCTTACGGCTGGAGTGGGGAGGCAGTAAAGCTGATAAATCGCGAACTGGAAGAGATGAAATTTAGGCTGATCGATCCGGGGGTAAAAACCCTGTACGTACCTGACGGGGAAGGGATTAAGGCATGCCACGAACTTGGGAAAAAGATCGCACAGGCCTTGCCCGCTGAATGAAAGTCTAGCTTTCATGAAAAAACCTTTGACCTAATAGTTTAGTGCTTTGAAAACAGTGATGAGTGGCATGACAGACCGCGAGGGTCTTTTTTCCTCTCCCCTGCCTTGCAGAGACTGTATTTAAGGTAAGGGGGCGTACCACAGGCTGTGAAGAATTTGGGTTACGTCCTTTGGAAAAAAGACCCTCGCGGTCTTCTGGCTTTCTTTCAAAACGCTAAAGCCTTACTCTTTGACCTATTCTGGCATATGATCCCTAGATCTGGAAGGCTATGCTCGGGTGAGCCTGAATCGAGCTTTAGATAAGACTGGAGAAAATAGATAACATGAACGAGCATAAGGTTGTCTTGCAAGATGCCTACAAGGGCTATACCGTGGACCAGGACAAGATCGTCACTCCGGAAGAGACGGTCCGGCGTTTCCGGGAGAAGCTGAAGATGGTGGACCTGGATATCCTGGAAGAGACGATAAGGATTGATAACGGCCGTCTTGATATTCCTATCTTTTTCAGTGTATGCGGCCGTGACGCCGAGCGGGTGATCGGGACCAAAAAACAGATGGGAAAAGGGGGCACTCCCCAGCAGTCAGAGGCCAGTGCTGTCATGGAACTGGCCGAGAGATTCAGCTTCTTCAGCTTTTGTAAGGATCCCAAGAACTTCGTTGTAGAAAAATATGCAAATATCAGAGATAAGGCCCTCCCCTTTGATGCAATTGCCCAATCCGTACATGACGACTCAGAGGAACTGGACAAGGCCCGGGAGGTCTTTTCGCGGCTGCCCCTCAAATGGACCTGGGCCTATAATATGACCAGAGAAAAAGAGGTCCTAATACCCTTTGACTGGTTCTTTACCATTAATGAATTTAATGGCCCCTCGGCAGGCAATTGTGTGGAGGAGGCGGTAAGCCAGGGGGTCTGTGAGATCGTAGAAAGGCATGTGTCCTCCGTTGTCAGCCGTAACAGGCTCAAGACCCCTGCCATGGATCTCGGCACTGTCACTGATCCACTTGTCCTTGAGATGTTGGGCAAATACCGAAAATCGGGCATTAAGCTCTTCGTCTCCGACTTTTCCCTCAATACTGGCATCCCCAGTGTGGGAGTGCTCGCCTATGACCCCTCCACGTTCCCCCAAAAAAGTGAGATTATCTGGACTGCTGGTACAACCCCCAGTCCACAAAAGGCCCTCAGCCGCGCCTTGACCGAGGTGGCTCAGCTGGCCGGGGATTTCAACAGCAGCTCAAACTACGTGGCAAGCGGCCTTCCAAAGTTCAGCAATTTGGAGGAAGCCAACTTCGTTATCAATCCCGAAATATCGGTAGGTATTGAGCGGTTACCGGATCTTTCCAGCGAGAACATCAGGGTGGAAGTGGAAAAATGCGTTTCGGCCCTTGCCCGCATTAAGATGGAGGTCATCCTTGTAAACGTCAAGCATCCCAAGCTTCAGATCCCAGCATTCTACACCATCATTCCCGGGGCCCACTTTAGGGAAAGGGCGGCCGGGACCGGTGTCGGGATGTTTTCAGCCAAGCTGATCTCAATGAATAATGACCCTTACTGGGCCATCCAAGAGATCGAGCAGATGGATAAGCTAATGCCAGGAAAATACTACACCAAGTTCTTCCTTGGTATCACCCATCTCCCCATCCACGAACCATCCAAGGCATTGAAATACCTTGAGGAGGCCCTTGACCTGGGACCCAAAGAGGAGGATATCCCAAGCATCTATTCCTATATGGGTATCTGTCTCAAAGATCTTGCGCAATATAGGGAGGCCATCAAGATCCTGCAGAAGGGGGAAAAATACGATAGAGAGAGGACCGATATATATAATCTCATGGGCTTCTGCCATTTCAAACTGAAGGAGCACGAAGAGGCCATAGAATGTTTCCGGAAGGTCCTCAGACTGAATCCCGGTTCAGCCATTGACTATGCCAATATCGGTTCTAATTACAGGGATATGGGTGATACGGAAAATGCCATTCGCCATTATCGACTGGCCCTGGAATTGGACCCGACCATCGATTTTGCAGAGGAGAACCTGCGAAAACTTGAAGGATCGGGCCGTCTCTAGTAAAGAACTTTGGACTTTCAAGAATCTTAATTGTCTCATAACAAATAAGAAAAGAGGACTTTTTCGAAGCCATCAAAACTAACGCAATGGAAGAGAAGGCGCGATCGCAATCAAATAGGGAGGCCCGCATTGGCAGGGTCAAAGATCCTCTATTGGCCCATCGACAGGCCATAGCAAGAGAGATTAGTACCCTTTCCGGGAGCGAAATCTTGAACCGGATCCTCGAGTATGAGAATCCGCAAAAGATTATACAAGAAATGGCCGCTGAGGACTTCTTCTGGCTCGTTAAAAAAGTTGGTGTGGACGACTGCCTTCCGGTTCTTGAAATGGCGACTGTGGATCAGTGGACCTACCTCCTGGACCTGGAGATATGGCAGAAAGACCGTATGGACGTAGAAAGCACCTCGCTTTGGCTAAAGCGGCTCCAGCAGGCACAACCAGGGGGGCTCACCAGGTGGCTATTTGGCCAAGGGCAGAGCCTTGTTTACTATTACCTGTATAGGAACATTGAGCTAATAATTAAGGACAAGGACGAAGATCTTGATCTCTCAGCAGGGTTTTTTAGCCTTGACGGTGTGTTCTATATTAGGGTCATTGATCCTCGTTACAGAGATACAATAGAGGATTTACTGCGAGAGATGGCTCATGAGGATTCTCTTCGATACCAGGCCCTTCTTCTAGGGCTTGCAGGCCTCCTCCCGGCCGAGATTGAGGAAGAAATGTATCGGATGAGAAATGTCCGCCTCGCAGAGCATGGGGTTCTCGCCTATGAGGAGGCCATATCGATTTATACCCCTTTGGACATTGAAGCCCTCAAGAACGAGAAGGCAGGGGCATCATCCGGAATTTCTATTGACCAGGAGACCAGTGCCCTAGTGCCCCTTTCTCCCCTCTATCACGCCGGCACTGAGAACATCCTGGCTATGGCCGTATCTCAAATAACTGACCCGGTGTTCCTGGACAGGTTGCGTCTTGAGTTTGCCGGTCTGTGTAATCAGCTCCTATCGGCAGAAGGACTCTTGGCCCAGGACATTGAGGACCTCATAAAAACATGTCGAAGGGCAGCTGGATACTTGAATCTGGCCGTTGAGAGACTGTGCGGTAAGGATGTCTCCTCAGCCCTGAAGCTTCTCGAAAGGTACTCCCTGGTGTCTGTCTTTCGCGTGGGCTTTGGGCTTACGATTAAGGTCAAATGGGAGGCAGAACGCTGGATAAAGACAAGCTGGTTCAGGGCCCAGGGCCTTGGCGTCGGTTTCTGGGGAGAGCCTTGGGGGCAGATACTTTCCGGTATTCTGCAGAGGCGGCCTAATTTCTTTGTTGGGTTCCACCGCGATGGGGAAGAATTCAGGGAAGTCCAGTGGCTGTCTGATCTTGGGGACTCTCTAAAGGTCCTTCGCCGTTTAATGGTCTTGGATGCGCTCCTGGAGCGCATCTCACAGCAATTTCAAGTGGAAGCAGACCTGAGTCAGTCGAATGAACTGACATTTCATTCTCTCCTATTCAATTTCTGGGCGCGTAGTTTATTGGGACTTGAGCCCTCCTTTTCCGGAATCCCTATCTCTCATGCCAGGGCGTTTTTTCGTCATGTCAGATCCGGCCGAAAGAGGCCTCCCTATCGGATGGATGGATTTTACCACACATTTGGTGAGTTTTTCATGTCCCACGCATCCAGATCTGACACAGAG
>JAZDES010000103.1:0-2590 GCA_043808585.1 Pseudomonadota bacterium
TCCATTGGGCCGGGGCGATAAAGGGCAACCATGGCAATGATGTCTTCTACTTTGCTTGGCTTAAGGGTTCTCAACCATCTTTTCATTCCGTTTGATTCCAGCTGAAAAACCGAAGTGGTCTGCGACTTTTGCAAGAGCTCAAATGACAAAGGATTAGAGGTTAGGGAGTAAAACCGATCAAAAGATACAGCATAATAAGTCCCCCGATTATTATTTTTGGCCATAGGGAAAAGAAATATTATTATCACCCTTTAGTCAAAAACTATTTTTTGAGATAATATGGAAAAAGAATTAATGTAAAACAGGACCAGGAAAAGGATGGAGAAAAACGGAATGGGGAACTGCCATTATTTTTAAGAAGTTACCGAATCTGTTATTTCCACCTCTCCTTTTTTCCAACCGGTCAAGCAGAGACGGTCGGCCTTCCTCTCAAGGCCGGTTCTGATCCTTTCTTTAAAGGTATAGACCAAACCTTTCAACCTAAAGGGTGAGGCTGCAATGAGTTCACTTCTCGAGGATGGATCCCGAATCGGCGTTATCGGCGGTGGCCCAGCCGGCTCACTTTTTTCCTACTTCGCCCTTTTATTTGCCGAACGTCTTGACCTGGACTTAAGGGTGGATATCTATGAGTCCAGGGACTTTAGTAAATCAGGTCTGGACGGGTGTAATAGGTGCGGGGGCGTAGTTTCCGAATCTCTGATTCAAGCCATGGCACTTGAGGGTATCAACCTGCCTTCGACCGTTGTGCAAAGGGGCATAGACTCGTACATCCTGCACACCAAAGACTCAAACGTCAGACTCGACACCCCGCGGATGGAAAAGAGAATCGCAGCAGTCCATCGGGGTGGCGGACCAACGGAGGGCTGTAGAGTAGCCTGGGGTGGTCTGGACGGATATTTGTTGGATTTAGCTTGTCAAAAGGGGGCAACGGTGGTTAGGGCCGGTGTAAACAAAGTGGGCAGGTGTGGCGGGCGTCCCCAGGTCTATCTGGATCAGTCGACACAAACCTATGACCTTCTGGTCGGCGCAACCGGCGTCAATTCAGCGGGCCGGCAGATTTTTGAGGACCTCGGTTTCCAAAGCAGGCATCCTAAAACTACTCAGGCCTACATCACTGAATTGGATCTCGGTCAGGAGGCGATCAGCAAGTACTTTTCAAGCTCTGTGCACGTTTTCCTGCTTGACTTGCCTCACCTGAATGTGGTCTCTGTTATCCCCAAAGGGAGATTCGTTACCGTCTGTCTACTCGGTCAGGGCCTGGACCAGGGACTGGTCGATGCCTTCTTCAAAACCGAGGCAGTGAGGCAATGTTTCCCCGACACCTGGAGACTTGGGGAAGGCCTGTGCCAGTGTTCTCCGAAGATTAATGTAGGAGGGGTAACAAGACCTTTCAAGGACAGGGTCGTGCTGATAGGCGATTGCGGTGTAACCCGACTATACAAAGACGGCATCGGGACCGCCTATCGTACGGCCAAGACCGCGGCACGCACGGCCATCTTTGGGGGCGTTTCTGCCAAGGACTTCGAGAAGCACTACCTGCCTATCTGTGGAAAGATCATTCGGGATAATCGCTTCGGCTCGTTGATATTCGCCTTTGTGCATCTGATCAAGCATCTATCCCCGGTGCTTCGTGGCACTCTGGCAATGGTCGCCAGGGAGCAGCGCGGCACCGGTATTCCCAGGCCTATGAGCACGGTGCTCTGGGACCTGTTCAGCGGCAGTGCCCCTTATCGCGAGGTTTTTTCCCGGACTATGGAGCCGCGTTTTGTGGGACGACTGATCTGGGAAAGTGCGCGATCCATGGGGCGCGGTCGTAAGAAAAGAGGGGAAAGGTGATATGGAAGAAGGCGCACTGGGTAAGGAGTACTACGACAGAGAGATCATCTGCCGCCAGGGGGAAATCGGTGACTGCATGTATGTGGTACAGGTCGGCCAGGTAGAGGTGCTACAAGAGGAATCAGGCCATGAAGTTGTGATCGCCAACCTTCGATCCGGAGCCATATTTGGAGAAATGGCCATCATTGATCGTCGACCTCGTTCCGCGACGGTCCGGGCTAAAGGGAAAGCCCGGGTGCTCACCCTGGACAAAAGGGCCTTCCTGAGGCGAGTCCATGAAGATCCTTCCCTGGCCTTCCAGATCCTTCAACAGATGTCTCAGCGCATCCGCAAATCGGATCAGGAGCTTTCTCGTCTGAGGGGGATCCTCTCCCAGGGGAAAGGCACTGTTTAAAAGCTTATTTTGCCCTCGTCTTGACCAGGCCTGGTAACAAGGTCACCGCCGCCAAGACATCCCCACCGAATTCAAAGAGTATCTACAAGTCCTCAAAAAAGATAACACCAACAAATAACGATTATCGTTAGAAATGAGCACGATTTGATGAAGATGAACTTTGTTGAAAGTTCCTTGCACTCACTTCAGCCCCGCCTTGCGCAGGGAATCGATCAATCGATCTATCTCGGCCTGATCCTTCCATGGGAACGATCGTGGAACAAGTTTCACAGTATATTTGGGATCGATCCGCAGGAACTCGGTGATTTCCGCCTGGGCCTTCTCCATTTTCTCCATCTCCACAAACGTCGCAGCAAGGGT
>JAZDES010000104.1:0-23646 GCA_043808585.1 Pseudomonadota bacterium
GATAAAGACGACAATTAGAAAATTTTCGAATTTGACATTGTTAATCAGCAGCGCGACGCCCGTCCCAATAAGCACCTCGAGAGACAAGCAAAGGATAAAGTACCAGAGGAGTAACTTGACCCCATTGATGAAAGGCTCATCATCGAGAAGCCGCGTATAGTTGTAAAGGCCAACCCAGACATCCTTTTCCCCTGGATTCATGGCTGTTTCCTTAAAGCTCATGACGACCATCCAGATAAAGGGATATATGGTAATGGCGGCAAGTACGATAATGGTCGGGAGCATGATCCACAGGTGAAAGGGAAGCAACCTCCTAATTCTATCAAATAACCCGTAGGCAGCACTTGCTCCCTGCAGCGTTGGTATATCGCGGCTCCTTGTTCCATCTCTCAGGTTAGCCATAATACCTCTCTCGTCAAATCTGTCATTTGATTATAGCTAAAGAAAAACTGGGCCGGGGCCTGCACGACTCCCCGGCTCAGCTCAAAAGGGGAGATTTTTACACGCGGAAGAGTCTATCTGTTTTCTCCTTTATGGCCAGGCACGCCTCTTTCGGAGACTTGATGCCGGCGACACATTTGTGGATTTCCGTGGTCTGAATCTGAATATACTCATTAAATTGCGGAACCTTTGGTCCTACGACGAAGTCGGGCTTCCAAATGCCCTTCAAAATAGGGCCGTAGGTCAAGCCATTGGGCATCAACGGAACTTGGTCTACCATGACGCCCTTTTCCATCTCAACGGGTTTGATCTTCTTCATGGGAGCCGTTTCGCGGACAAAGGCCTTTTTCACATCCGGCATCTCAAACACGGATTTGCGGGTGGGGGTGCCACCCACGTCTTTCAGAACCATGTACTGGGTATCATGAGAGGTGGACCAGAGGGCGAAGAGGTAGGCCGCCTTCTGCAGTTCCGGTTTGGCCCAGTGGTTGATGGCGATGCCGCCGATGCCGCAGTTGGTCCCGTTGACCGCCTTCCCACCGTTGACGATCCATGAGGGATCTCCCTTGGGGCACAGGGCGTAGGTTGTACGGCCGCCTGCCGCCTTGGATTGCCGGGGGTCTTCCACCACGGCCGCAAACTCCCCGTACTGGGGCTGCATGGCCGCAAGACCGGTAATATAGGCGGTGTTGGCCCCCGACCAGTCATTTGTAAGGGAGTCGGGGTGGGCATATTTCATAAGCTCTTTGTAATTACCCATAGTGACAATGGACTGCTCGTCTCCCCACTTACAGGGTCCGGGATTTGTGCTGCCGAAGTAGTCATCAAAATCCCATTCCAGCCACATGCCGTTGGCGTAAGAGACCCGCTGATAGTCCAGCTGGCCGCCCCAGCCTTCGCGACCTTGAAGGGCAATACCGTATTTTACGTCCGGGAAGTTTGCCTTCGTAAAGAATTTGCAGATCTCCAGTACGTCCTTCCAAGTGGTGTTATCTGTGTATACAAGGGGCTTCCCGTGTTCTGCCTCGAAATTCGGAGAGTATTTCTCAAAGAGGTCTTTACGGTACATCATGACAGCCACGGCATTGTCATAGGGGTATGCCGCCACTTTAGGATCCCCGTAGAAACGACCGGTTACGTCCAGAAAGCGGTTCAACCACACGTCGTCGCCCGTTCCACCCGGGACCTTCGGTAGGGTCGGGTCTTTCTCGAACTTGCGCAGGTCCTCGGTATGCTTGTAAAAGGGCGCGCCGATCGGCTTGTCCTGGGAGTAATAACAGGCATAGGCCCCCTTTTTGCCCCTGACATCAATCCCCACCTTTTCCGATACGATATCGAGGTGTTCTTCAATGATTTCGATTTTTATGCCAGTGAGTTCTATGAACGGCTGGATTTTTGACTTGATCGCCGCTGTCGGAGGCGTGTCTTCCGACATGAACACAATCTTAGAGCCGGCAAATTGTTTCCATTTTTCGTCTTCTGATGCATGGGCGAGTTGCGTAAAACTCAACGGCGATTTAACAATATGTCCGCCTACCAGCACCAAACCACCGAGACCAATTTTCTTGAGTACTTCCCGCCGAGTTAAGTCCATCACATACCCTCCTTTTTTAATGTTTGGGTTAAGAACTGTTAACAGACTCGCCCGACCTGCCGGCCGGGGCCCCCGCCTCCAACAAAATCCCAAAAACTTCATTTTTTGGATTTTGTTCCCTACTGAAATCAAAACCTTCGGATTATAATAATATTATGATGTTATTAGGTTGTCAAGTGGTTATTGGACCGGATTATTGAAATTCCCATTTTATCCGGGACCATTTCCGCAAACTCCGAACCGGTCCCCATTTTTTTTAAAGTCCTGGACTAAAGCCGTTAAAATACATATAGAATAAAAAAATCGCTTCTCTTGCTGGTGTCCTGTTCATAGATCTATTCGGGCCCTAACCTCTACAAGCCATCCGGGGCGTAGGCCCACTGGGGGCGAAACTGGGAAAAAACCCTTCCCTCTCTGTGCCCTCAAGTTTTAAACATCTTTGGCAAGGGCTTAACCGGGTAGGTATTATTTGGGTGCTAAAATGTCACTGTGGACGATAACCAAGCCGAATGTGGAGAGTAAACAATGGTAAAAGAGTTGCTTCATGTGGGTATCGGGGTAAGGGATATTGAGGAGTCTGCGAGATTTTATACCGAAATCATGGGAATGGTGGAAGAGTACCGGACACGCAACGTCGGCGAAAAGATCAGCCAGATCGTGGGTGTGGCAAATGCAGATATTGACGTTTGCGTTGTCCAGAAAAACAACCTGAGGATCGAGTTATTGGATTATAAGAACGACGATCTCAAAAGACAAGAGATCCATAAGAGACAGGATGAACTTGGCCTCATCCATTTGGCATTTTCGGTCGACGATGTTGAAAAGGAATACCAAAGGATAAAGGCACTCGGTTTCGAGTTTAATGCACCGCCTATGGTTGCCAGAGAAAATGGCCCCAAAATCACCTATTTTAGGGGACCAGACAACGTGATCATCGAGATATTTGAAAAGGTGAATTAGCCATAGGGCCGCGGCAAACTACGCAATCGTACTGAGCGAGAAGTCAAGGTCGACTCCCTCAACTACTCGACTATGGCTTCAAACGCCAGGTCATATTTGTCGCTGCGATAAAGGGATTCCTCGCATTCGATTGCCTCCCCGCTCTGAAGATAAGTAATCCCTTTTACGAGAAAAACAAGCGAGTCATCTTTGAGCCCGAGCAGGGAGGCCGAATCACCCGAAATTCTGGCAATTCTCAGATTTTGGCTATGTCTGTAGGGCCTACACCCGTATACATTTTCGAAGACATTCCACAGGGAAGAAGACAGGTCTTGCTTTTGTATCCCGGGGCAGAGGTCCGTACGAATATATCGGGTCTCGAGCATCATGGGGACATCATTGGCCAGACGCAGCCGATTCAGTCGGACGATTTTTGTTCCCGTTCTGAGTCCCAGCCTCTCCCTTGCGAAGGCATTTGCCGGGACTACTTTCTTGCTCAAGACCTTTGTTGACGGGATTAACCCCATTTCCTTCATATTCTGGGTAAACCCCAGGACCTTTCGCAGGTCTCTTTTGACCTTCCCCATTCGCACGAACGTGCCCTTTCCGGCCTTTCTCTCGAGGAAATTTTCATGAACAAGGTCATTGAGGGCACGCCGGATCGTGGTGGATGAGATGCCATATCGTTCGCTGAATTCCCGCTCTGACGGGAGTAAATCCCCTTCCTTGAGGTCTCTCCTCAATATCTTCTTCTTAATCTCTTCTTTGAGTTGATAATAAAGGGGTACCTTTGACTGTTGATCAATCACCATTGCATTACCCGACTTGGATCAGAACAGAATATGATCTAATCGATTACCCTCTTAGCGACAAAACCATACCGTATCTCCTCAATATATCAGGGCCAATGCTTTCTAGGACTGCTTTTCTGGATTCCCACCTTTACGGGAATCCAAGAGCCAACCGCCCGACTTATTGAGCTGTCACACTATACCATCTTTTGAACACTATTATTATATTACGGCGATGTCAAGCCTAAACTAGGTTTTGGACGAGAAAGTCAGGCCTGAAAACCTACAACTACAGCAATTCATTTTTCCTCAGAGGTATGTCGTAACCGTTCACGGGTTCAGATTTTTTTCTTGACCGGTGAAAATAACATTGTAATATTGTACTAGACTTTGTATTTGCTGTTCTCGGATAAAAGCCGGTGTGTTCTTTTAATCGTGTTCTTCAACAGCCTATATTTGGTCCCGCCCGTGGGTGCGTCGTAAGGGTTTGGGTGGGGCTGAACCGATATCAGTGAGGAGGAGAAACAATGAGCAAGAAGTCACAGCCAAAAAAGTCCAGCAAAGGGAAAGGTTCTTCACCCCCCGTCGATGAAGGAATTCTCTTGGAAATGTATCGCAATGCCTATATGACTCGGCAGTTTGAGCTTCAGTGCATGGATCTTTATCGCCAGGGCTTCATCCGGGGTTACCTTCATCCCTATCTCGGGGAGGAGGCCATCGCAGCTGGCGCCTGTGCGGCCATCGGGCGTGACGATTACATTGTTAGCACCCATCGCGGTCATGGACACTGTATCTGCAAAGGCGCTGATCTAAAGTTGATGGTCGCTGAGATTATGGGGAGGGCGACTGGATACTGTAAGGGCCGGGGCGGTTCCATGCACATTTCAAGCAAAGCCGATAAGAACCTGGGGGCCAACGGGATTGTTGGCGCAGGAATTCCCATTGGCGCCGGGGCCGCCATGGGGATCAAGGTAAGAAAAAGCAAGGAGATTGTTGTCGTCTTTTTTAGTGACGGCGCGGCCAACAACGGTGTTTTCGGCGAGTCTTTGAACTTTGCCGCCGCGTTTGATCTACCGGTGATATTCATGCTGGAAAACAACCATTATGCCGTTTCAACACCGGTGGAGTGCTCTTTTGGGAACTGTGATTTGGCGTGCAAAGGGCAGGCGTACGGCATGCCCGGGGTCTGTATTGACGGAAATGATGCCGTAGAAGTCTATCTGGCCACCAAGAGTGCCGCTGAGCGGGCACGAAACGGAGAAGGTCCAACGCTCATTGAGGCCAAGACCTACCGTCACGGCGGTCACCACATCAATGATCCGGGGCTTTATATGGATCAGAAGGTCCTGGCCGAGTGGAAAGCTAGGGATCCCATTGATATTCTTCGCGGCAAAATCAAGAACAACAAGAAAGTGGATGAAGTCGAAAGACAGGTGGAGTCGGAACTGGCAGAGGCCATAGAATTCGCCAAGAATAGCCCGCAACCGTCAGTGGATGAATTCTTGGCGGGTATCCCGAATTTCTGATGAATTCCACCAGACAAGGAGCAATGCAATGGCTGAGATGATGTATCGGGAAGCATTGAATCGGGCCCTTTTTGAAGAAATGCGAAGGGACCCGTTTGTCTTTATTATGGGAGAGAACATCGGCGAGCGTGGTGGATCATACAAGGTAACCGAGGGGCTCATCAAGGAATTTGGTCCCGAACGGGTAATTGACACGCCACTGGCCGAGGCAACGTTTACCGGAGCAGCAGTAGGTGCGGCCCTAGCGGGAACGAGGCCCATCGTGGAAATCCTGTTTGTTGATTTCACGACGCTGCCTATGGATCAGATCGTCAACCAGGCGGCCAAGTATGAATTCATGTCCGGTGGGCAGGGAAAGGTCCCCATGGTGTTGAGAACACAGGGAGGGGCCGGAAACGGTCTAGCGGCCCAACACTCCCAGAGCCTCGAAGCCCTATTCTATCATATCCCAGGCCTCAAGCTGGTGATGCCCTCGACACCCTATGATGCGTATGGCCTCCTCTTGTCAGCGATACGGGATGACGACCCGACCCTATTTATAGAGCACAAATTGCTTTACATGACCAAAGGAGAGGTCCCTGAAGACGAGTATGTTGTGCCTCTGGGATCCGCTGATGTCAAGCGCGAAGGCGAAGACGTCACTTTGGTAACTTATTCATATATGACGCTTAAATGTCTTGAAGCTGCCGAACTCATGGAAAAAGAAGGGATCAGTGTCGAGGTGGTCGATTTGAGGACACTCAAGCCCCTGGACGAAGTGACCCTATTGAGCTCAGCAAGGAAGACAGGTCGCGTTATCATTGTCCACGAGGCGTGCAAGAGGGGCGGCGTCGGTGGGGATATTGCCGCGATGATCATGGAAGAGGCCTATGATGATCTGGACGGTCCGGTCATTCGCGTCTGCGGTAAAAACACGCCCATCCCGTATAACCTTGAGCTGGAAAAGGTATGTATCCCGACGACTGAGGACATTATAGAAGCCATTGTCAAAATAACTTAGTCCGTTGGGTCTGTTCTGACAACGAGACAGTATCCGTTCACGTGAACGCTTCACCAATTAGACATGTGAGGATGAGCGAATATTATGGCAACAAGAATAATAATGCCACAGGCCGGGCAGGATATTACAGAAGGAAGAGTCGTAAAATGGCTCAAGGCCGAGGGGGATACGGTCAAACAAGGGGAACCCATCTGTGAGGTCGAGACGGAGAAGGTCGTCTTTGAGGTTGAATCGCCCGTCGATGGGGTCCTCTTGAAGGTCATTGTGCCGGATGGCCAAAAGACCAAGATATTTTCAACCATCGGGATAGTGGGTGAACCAGGAGAAGCGTTTGATTTGGCCGAATTTCTCGCTGGGGAGGAGAAGGAGGAACCAGGCGTTGACGTCTCTGATATTCGCAAAAGGTTGGGTAAAAAGGATTGGGCGGATACTGGGAAGATCAAGGTCTCAGGAAGGGCGAGGAAACTGGCAAAAGAGAAGGGGATTGACCTTTCGACTATCAAAGGAACAGGGCCCGGAGGCCGCATTGTAGAGAAAGATGTGGAGCGCGCAGCTCCCGAAGGGGCCGGGGACAAGGTAAGGATATCCCCCGTGGCCAAAAAGATGGCCGAAGAAAACGGTATTGAACTGAATGCCGTGAAGGGCACCGGGCCTGGCGGCCGCATCATGAAGGAGGATGTGGAGCGGGCCCGAGAAGCGAGGGCCCGAGAAAAAATGCTGGCGGAGAGACCGGCCGCGGCAGCCCTTAAGGAGGTCAGAGAGGTCCTGCCGATCAGGGGGGTCAGGCAGGTGATCTTTGAGCGGATGCACCAGAGCCTGCAGCAGTCTGCCCAGCTCACCCTCATGATGGAGGCAGACGCAGGGGAACTCGTTCGGTTCAGGCAAGTTCTGGGAGAGGGGCCAGAGGATGAACGGGTCCGGGTTTCTTACAATGCGATTCTGGTAAAAATTTTGGCACGTGTCCTGGAGGAGCATCCCCAGATGAATTCGAGCGTTGTTGGCGACGAAATCTGGTTGTGGGAATCAGTGAACCTTGGCGTGGCCGTTGACGTCGCGGAAGGCCTGGTGGTCCCCGTGATTCGTGATGCGAACAAAAAGGATTTGACGGCCATACAGAGGGAGATGGATGACCTTGTAGAGAAGGCGCGGTTGAAACGATTGGTACCCGATGACCTTCGAGGCGGGACCTTTACACTGACCAATCTGGGCTTTGTGGATATCGAGGCCTTTACCCCCATTTTGAATCCGCCAGAGACCGGCATCCTGGGTATCGGAAAGATCGTCGAGAAGCCGGTGGTGGCGAATGGCGAGATCCAGATAGGCCAGCGGATGACATTGAGCCTGACTTTTGATCATCGGATTGTTGATGGAGCGGACGGAGGCCGTTTTCTCAAGCGTATCAAAACGTACGTCCAAAAACCCTATCTTCTTCTGGCAGCCTGATATGGAGAGTGCCTGAACGGTAACCCTGTTCAGGCACTATTTTGGATTGGGGATTTTGGATTCAAAAAACTAGCCAAATTCAGACAGTTGATTATATCCTTGAAAACTTGTGAAGGCCCATTTAGGAGGTTTTCGGTCAGGCATTAGATAAGTTCTCTGGCGGATCATATCCTCTCAGCAAGGATTTCGCTAAGGGCCGCCTCACCCAAAGGGGCCGGATTGTTTTTGAGACCAGTTGCGGCCACGATCTTGTCAACGTCTGAGCCTGCGATCCCATAATCGCCCAGGCGTGGGATCTTCAAGGTTCGGACCCATTCATCTAGCCTTGCGATGAGTCCGTTGCAAAGGACCTCTAAGTCTCCTTCGGACTCTTGTGGTTTTCCAGCCAGTAAGGCGCCAATCCGGGCATATTTTTTCAAATATAGGTTTTGCGGATCAGCCTTCTTCAGCGTCTCGATATTCTTCCGGGTTGCCACACCCAACAGGGTCCCGCAGACTACACCGTGGGGTATATCGAAGAAGGCGCCTAAGGGCGAGGCCAGCCCGTGAATGACACCCAGCCCGGCGTTAGCCAGGGTGATGCCCGAAATCAGAGCGCCGTAGGCCATGGCCCCTCTTACTGAAATGTCTCCCGCCTTATGGGTGCAGACGGGGATAATAGCGTCTTTCATGTAAGCGAGTCCACTGAGGGCCAGGGCATCCGTCAGGGGTGAGGCACCGGTCGAAACGTAAGACTCAAGCAACTGGGAAAAGGCGTCCATACCGCAGGCGGCCGTAATACCGGCAGGGCAGGAGATCATCAGTTCGGGATCAATCAGGGCGATATCCGGTACAAAATTTTCATGACGGATGGATTTCTTGAAACCTTGCGGTCCTGTTTTGCTGAGTACGGCATTCTTCGTGGCTTCACCCCCTGTTCCGGCTGTGGTGGGGACGGCAACAAACGGGATTTTCCTCCCGTCATGCGTTTTCGTGCCGATCCCCTCCAAAAAGTCGTATACGGATCCATCCTGGGGAATCATTGCCGATATTGCCTTCCCGGCATCCAGGGCGCTTCCGCCTCCGACTGCAACAATGACTTCAATCTCTTGGCCCCGCAATTCCGCTGTGACCTTATCCACAAAATCAGGAGACGGTTCACCCTTTACGGTAACGATCTGAAAATCTATTGAGGCCTGCCTGAATTTTTCGCATATCCCATCGAGACTGCCCGACTCTCTGAGGGAACCGGCACCGGTGACCATCAATATCCTCCTGCCGAACTCACTGACGATACCGGCCAACTGACGAGACTTCCCGGCGCCGAATAGAATACGTGGCATAGGAGAAAAAGAAAAATTCTTGCTCATCATAGCGTTTAAGATCCCCTTTTGAATCATCTATTCCTGGATCGTAACCCGCAAAAAGAGATCCCCGCGGGTATCCTCATCGATCCTTCGGCCCATACCTGCGAGACGAAGCTGGGTCCCATCCTTCACGCCGGGCGGTACAGACACCCGGAGGAGACGTCGCTGGAATGCCCAAGGGATATTGACAAGTTTTTGGGTTCCCGTAAGGGCCTCTCTCCGAGTGATGGTTATGGACCCGTAGAGATTGGGATCACCTGCTGTGCTGGTCGTGTGTACGGCCTGGAGTCGATGGGTCTTTTTCCTGGTGGTCTTCTCGCGCATCTCTCGACCAATTCCCGTTTCCGGAAC
Organism: Pseudomonadota bacterium; assembly: GCA_043808585.1. Taxonomy (GTDB): domain Bacteria; phylum Desulfobacterota; class DSM-4660; order Desulfatiglandales; family Desulfatiglandaceae; genus CAYVMN01. The sequence goes on from JAZDES010000104.1 coordinate 9,432, forward strand.
CCTGAGAAATAATTTCAGGAAGATCATCCCGAATATAAACCCGCCGATATGGGCCCACCATGCAACACCTCCCTCCTGGGCCGGAGATCCCGCCGCGCTGATAAATTGAATTATGAACCATACGGCCAGAAAAAAGAAGGCGGGCAGCTCCAGAAAATAGGGGATAAAGAAGATGGGGATAAGGGTAAGGATCCTGGATCTCGGGTAGAGCAAGAAATAGGCGCCCATGACCCCGGCAATGGCGCCGCTCGCGCCAATGCTGGGGATCTGAGAGTGCCAGTTTAGAAAGAGATGGGAGAGACCGGACGTAAGCCCGCACAAGAGATAGAAGGCAAGGTACCTGAGGGAACCCAGGCGATCCTCCACGTTATCGCCGAAGATGTAAAGGGACCACATGTTCATGAGGATGTGCCAGAACCCGCCATGAACAAACATGTAGGAAAAGAGTGAAAAGACCTGTTGGCCAGGGGTGAAGTATGAAGCGATTTCAGGTACCGAGTATCGGGCAGGGACCAGGCCATAGGTATAAATGAATTGGTTTATCCTGTGTCCTTGTGAAAGCTGGATCACATAGGAGAGCACATTTGCCGCGATGATGATATTGTTAACAACAGGGTATCTCTTGGATTCAGTCGTGTCCCGAATGGGGATCAAGGTCTATCTCCTTGCCTGGGGGTATCCTTGCACCCCTCAAGGACCTTACGCATCCGGTTCCTTTCCGCCCTTTTCTTGCGGAGCTGATCCTCCAATTCCCCACGGCTTGGTGGGGGCGCCTCCTTCAGCTCTTTCTCCAATCGTTCCACCTCTTGATGGAGGCGATAGAGGTCTCTTGCAATCATTCGTATCGACATAATACCTGAGCCGGATAAAACGGCTCACCTGGCTGACATCTTCTCCAGTTCCCTGACCAGGGCCCCAGCGCCCTCGATGATCTCGGTAATCACCTCTCCGGCGCCCTTAAGGGCGTCGATCATCCCGGCTATCTGTCCGCAGTATATTGTACCCTCCTCCACGTCACCGTCTTGAACAGCACGCCTCGAACGCCCGCTTCCGATCAGTTTCAGGAGTTCTTCCGGGCTGGCGCCCCTCCTTTCAGCATCCAGTATCTTGTCCGAGAACCTGTTCCTGATGCAGCGGGTCGGGCCAAAGGCCCTGCCCGTAATCACGGTGCCCGCAGGTCCTGAATCCAGGATGGCCTTCTTGAAATCGGGGTGACCCTGGGCCTCACGGGTTGCGGCAAAGCGCGTACCGATCTGGACCCCTTTTGCACCCAGGGAGAGTGCGGCAACAAAACCCCGGAAGTCGGCTATACCTCCTGCGGCAATGACAGGGACATCAACCGTTCTTACTACCTGCGGAACCAGTACCATCGTGGTGATCTCTTCAAAGCCGTCGTGCCCTCCGGCCTCAATACCCTCAGCCACTATGGCGTCCACACCGGCCTCGGCCGCCTTGGCGGCCAGTTGAGGGCTGGGTGACACGTGGATCACCTTAAGCCCTGCATCATGGATCTTCTGGGTAAATCGCTTGGGATTTCCAGCTGAGGTGGAAATGACCTCTACCTGCTCTTCAATGGCCACATCTACGAGACCTTTCGAATCGGGTCTTACAATGGGGATATTCACTCCGAATGGCTTAGCGGTCTTCTCCTTGACAAGTCTGATTTCTCCTCTCAGCTCATCAGGTGTCATGCTGCCGCCCGCCAGGATTCCCAGACCCCCCGCCCTGGAAACCTCGGCGCAGAGCTCGCTATAACTCACCCACACCATCCCCCCCTGAAGGATGGGATATTCAATCCCCAATAAATCGCACAATTCGGTCCGGAACATGGATTCTCCTTTTATCTGGGGTCACATCTTGATTTGTGAATTACTGCTTTTTGCCCTGACCTTTATACTACTATATCAAATGGATAGCGAGTTTGACCGACGATATCCAGAGGCTAACCACGGCCATCGTCTCCACAAAAGATATGCTATAATTCACAAATCAAGATGTGACCCCAATACTACCCGTTTTTGAAGATTTCGGAGAGGGGCAGCGAAAAGGCAACCTCAGGGGTGTAACGCAGGTATGTTGGTATGGGATAACGTATGCCCCTCTGGTGGGTCTTCTCCCCTTTCCAGCAATCGGAAACCGTTCATAACCTCATGGGCCGCTGCCTCGTCACGGGCGTAATTCATCTCCGTAAGGAACTTGATCGCCGCCTGTTGATTTGCCTTTTCCCATCCGTAGGTATGGGCGGCAATGGCACAACCCACATCCTCCTTGCCGAAGGCCACTGTCCACCCATAGCGTCTGGTCATGCCAGCCCCCTGGCAAGGCGCCATTCGTACATTAAGGTCCTTCAGAGGCCTTTTGGCGGAAGGAGGTATAAGAGATTCTTCCCCCAAAAACTTTACTGCCACCAAGAAGGTTGAAGGATTGATTAATGTGCGCACCTTTTGACCCAACAGGCGCCACTCTTCCATGATCACATCCCCCTCTCTTTTCATGCGCTCACTGATATACCAGCCTTCCTCAGTATGACACCAATCTCCTCTTTTTGCTGCTGGGTCAGGTCCATCAAGGGAGACCTTACCGGTCCCCCATAGAGGCCGATAAGGTCCAGGGCGGCCTTCAGCCCTGGAATGCCAAACCGGGTGGTTACAGCGGCATTTGGGGCGATAAGTCGAAGCTGGATTTCCCTGGCCTTTTTCATTTCCCCACTGTGATAGCTCTCCAGGAGTTCAGCCAGCGAATCAGGGGCAACGGCCGCCAGGGCCGCTACACACCCCGTGGCCCCTACGGTGAGGGCCGGAAGGAAAAAGCTCCCTGATCCTGCCAATACCTGAAAGGAATCGCCGGCATTCTTCACTACCTGACCGATCTTTACCACGTTTCCGGAGCTCTCCTTGAGTCCTATGATATTGGGGTGAGGGGAGAGTTCTATGATAATCTCTGCTGTCAGGTCGATTCCCGTAAAGGCAGGGACGTTATAGAGGATGACCGGGATCGGTGAGCGATCAGCCACTGTGGTATAATGGTTGAGCATGGCCTTATGGTCCATCCTGGCCTTGTAATAGTGCGGGGTGACGATCATGGCCCCGCTCGCCCCCAGAAGCGCCGCCTTTTCCGTTAGTTCCAGGGTTTCTAAAGTGGATTCACAGCCCGTCCCTGCAATAAAGAGGTGATCAGAGTCTATGACCTGCCCTGCCGTCTTCCAGGTCTCAATCCTCTCCTCCGCCTTCAGCAGAACGGCTTCACCATTCGATCCCAGAACAACGAATCCCCTAAGGGGGGTCTTCTGCCACTTTTCGAGATTGAACGCCAACCGATCATGATCCACCATGCCGCGAGGGTCAAAGGGTGTTGGGATCGGAGGAAAGCATCCCGCTAAAGAAATTTTCGTTTTCATAGTATTTACCTCTCAATAAGCAACTTTTCAGGTTGTCAGGTTCAGGGTTCAGGGGTTATCCATTATCCAGTATTCAGTATTGAAGGCGTAAGGCTTGCGGCGAGCTTGAGCCCTAACTCTTCAAGCTGGGCTTCATTCACCCGGGAGGGGGCATCAGTCAGCGGACAAGTTGCACTCGTTGTCTTGGGGAAGGCGATGGTCTCCCGGATAGAACTGGCTCCCGCCATTATGGCCACCAGGCGATCGAACCCTAATGCCACTCCCCCATGGGGCGGGGCACCGTATCTTAAGGCCTCCAATAGAAACCCGAACTTCATCTGGGCCTCTTCGGTTGAGATCCCCAGGGTATTGAACATCTTCTTCTGAACCGAGAGGTCATGTATCCTGATACTGCCCCCGCCGATTTCTGCACCGTTCAGGACCAGGTCGTAGGATCTTGCCCTTGCCCTTTCGGGTTGACGGTCGAGCAGCGGAAGGTCTTCCTCCAGGGGGGAAGTGAAGGGGTGATGAACGGCTTCAAGACGTCCCTCTGCCTCGTTATACTCTAGGAGTGGAAACTTGGTAATCCACACAAAGTCGTAACGGTCATCAGGGATCAGACCCAGGCGCCTTGCCACCTCCAGCCTGAGCCTTCCGAGGGCCTCGTTCGCGATCTTAGGTCTTTCCGCCAGAATCAGGATGAGGTCGTCCTGGCGGGCATCCATCCCATGGTTGATCGCCCGCTTATCATCCTCTCTAAAGAACTTGCTGAGAGAGGACTGCCACCCCTCTTCCTTTACCTTGACCCAGCTCAAGGCCTTGCCGCCACAGTCAAGCACCACCTGAGAGAGCTCATCCAGTGTCTTCCTTGAAAGTGAATTCGACCCTCCCTTGACCCTCATGCCTTTGACCACCCCACCCTTGTCGATTACCTTTTTGAAGGCCTGGAAATCTGACCTGGCAGCTATCTCGGTAAGGTCTCTGAGTTCCATGCCGAATCTTGTGTCCGGTCTGTCGGTCCCAAACCTTTCCATGGCATCATGGTATTCGATACGCTCGATGGGGACGGGGACTTCGCGGCCCAATACCTCCTTGAAGATGTGGGTCATCATGCCTTCTATCACTCCCATGACCACATCCTCTTCGACAAAGGCCATCTCCAGGTCCACCTGGGTGAATTCGGGCTGGCGGTCCGCCCTCAGGTCCTCATCCCGGAAGCACCGGACAATCTGATAATACCGGTCAAGGCCGGCAATCATGAGGATCTGCTTGAAGAGCTGGGGTGACTGGGGCAAGGCATAGAAGTGACCCCTGCTGACCCTGCTTGGCACCAGGTAGTCCCTGGCCCCCTCTGGGGTGCTCTTGGTCAGAAACGGGGTCTCGACCTCGATAAATTCCTGGCCGTTCAGATATTGTCTTACAGAGGAGGCTATCTTATGGCGTTTCCGCAGGACGCTTAAGGCCTGGGGCCTCCGCAGCTCCAGGTACCGGTACTTGAGTCTGAGGGTCTCGGAGGCGTCCACGGCCCCATCCACCTGGAAGGGAGGTATTTGGGTCTCATTTAGGATCTTGATTTCCGAGGACCTCAGCTCAATAGCGCCGGTGGGGAGATTCGGGTTTTCTTGCCCCTCCAGGCGACGGGCGACAGTGCCCTTTACGGCCAGGACCCACTCATTTCTCAGGACATGAGCCCTTCTATGGCTCTCCATGTCCTCCTGGGGATCGAATACGACCTGGGTGAGCCCCTCCCTATCGCGGAGGTCGATAAAGATGAGGTTCCCCAGGTCCCGCCTGCTGTTTACCCATCCCATGAGGATGACCTCGCGGCCGACGTCCTCTGCCCTGAGACTGCCGCAGTCGTGGGTTCTCCTCCACCCTCCCAGTGTATTTACCTTAAACTCCGGTTTCTCTTCCATCTAACCCTATCGCCTGAATAAGGTTTTTTACAATGTCCTTAAGACCCACTTCCTCTTGAACCTTGGTGTACATGTCCCTCAGAAGAGCCCTCCCTGATGCCAGTTCATCCTCTCCGACAATAAGGACCTTTCTTGCACCCAGCCGATCAGCCTTCTTCATCTGGGCCTTCAGGCCCTTAGATCCATAGTCCGTTTCTACCCACAGGCCGGCCTTTCTCAGCTCATGGGCCCAGTTAAAACAGGCCTTTTCCGCGTTCTCCCCAAGGGCGGCAATAAAGAGATCGGGATTAGGGTTCTCGGTCTCTTTATCTTCAGAGAGAAGCGAAACAATCCTCTCTATACCCATTGCAAAGCCGATAGCAGGGTGGTCAGGTCCCCCAAGTAGTTTCACCAGCCCATCATATCGGCCACCCCCTGCGACTGCATTCTGTGCGCCCAGGCGATCGGTCTGAATCTCAAACGTGGTCCTGTTATAATAATCAAGTCCTCTTACAAGCCGGTGGTTAAGGACAAAGGGTATGCCAAGCCTCTCAAGATAACCCTGGACAGATTGAAAATGGCCTTTGCATGTGTCGCAAAGAAATTGGAGTACGGACGGAGCGCCCGAGGCCACCTGATTGCATTCCTCGACCTTGCAGTCAAAGACCCTCAGGGGATTGACCTTTACTCTCCTCTCGCAGTCTGAGCAAAGGAAATCGGTCTTGTCCCTGAGATAATCTCTGAGTTCCTCCCTGAATCCGGGCCTGCACTCGGTACACCCAAGGGAGTTGAGGTTAAGCCTGAGGTCGCTGAATCCTAGCAGGTCAAAGATCTCCATCGCCATGACTATGACCTCAGCATCACACCCGGGGCCCGGGTCACCAAACAGCTCGGCATTTATCTGATGGAACTGCCTGAATCTCCCCTTTTGGGGTCGCTCGTGCCTGAACATCGGCCCGATGGTAAACAGCTTCTGTATAGGGTCCCTCTGGTATAGCCGGTGCTGGATATAGGCCCTTACCACTGAGGCCGTTGCCTCTGGCCTGAGGGTCAGGCCCTTCCCCTTGCTATCCTTAAAGGAGTACATCTCCTTTGAGACGATGTCGGTCTCCTGCCCAATTCCCCGACTGAATAGCTCGGTCCACTCAAGAATAGGTGTCTTGATCTCCTGAAACCCAAAGGAAAAAAAGACCCTGCGGGCCGTTGATTCAAGGATCTGCCAGTTTCCCGCCTCACCGGGCAGGACATCCCTAAAGCCCTTGATTGCCGTGAACTCCAATTAATCCATTCTCCTGTCAGTCAGATCTTGCCCTCCAGCACCCGGGCCGTTCCGGTGTAAGGGTGTGTCTGCAAGGGCTTCAGCCTTGGTCACTCGACCTTGATCTTTTTCACCCTCTTTTCACCCTTAGTTGCCCCCTTTCTTTCGAGCTCCCCTATTCTGTCATCAACCAGCGATCGGATCGCCTTCAGAAATTCAACGCGGGACTGGGTGAGATGATCAAAGAACTTGGACCTTTTTCCCGAGGCCTTTTCCAGGTCCAGGAAGAACCTCCCCACCGGGCAATATGCCATCTCTTTCTCATTTCTCTCCTTGGCCATAATCATCTCCTCTAAAGTGGATACATAGATGCTGGCCATCAAGCCTGGCCTTGACCGACTTTGAGGCAGCCACCTGTCTAGGAAGTAACAGGTGTCTCTTAAAACCTCCCACCCGAACAATCAACTCGTCGGATAGCTTGCTGAGTTCGACATCTTCTTTGGCAACAAAGGGAAGTTTCATCATAAGCCGGTATTCCCCATTTCTCTTGACTATATTATATGGCTCTCCTTCAAAAAACCTATCCAGGGGATTTCTCCCGCCATATATCTGCCCTGATAATGCCTTGAGGCTATCATAACCGACTACCTCGGATCTGAAGAGGTTTACAGGGAAGATGGGAACAGGGCTGAAATATTCCTCTGCCCTCTCCATATATTCCCGTTGGATATCCCTCCAGCCCTTGAAATATGCATCCTTCACGTCATCCGGGAGAATCCTGTTCATAATTATCCCGTCGATACTCATCTTGTACCGGGAAAAATACATACACGCCCGCTGGGTCTCTTTCAGTACGATCTTCTCGGGGTTGGCAATAAGCCGTACGGTTGTGATCTTGGGGTCAACCAGGACTTCGCCCACACCCCTCAAGCGCTCAAAGAGATATTCAATGGCGTCAAAGTACTCATCACCTGGAAGGGGGACATCATATAGCTTTTTGGCTATTGGCCGAGCGTATCTGGCGATGGCCCTTTCTACCTTGAAGAGCTTCTTGATATACCACTCCAGGGCAGTTGGAATACTGATAAACCTGAGAGACTCTCCGGTAGGAGCACAATCCAGTATTATGACATCGAATCTCCTTTTCTTGACATAACGATTGATATAGAGGAGCAGGCTTACCTCTTCCATGCCGGGTAAGATGGCAAGCTCTTCCGCCAGTATCTCGTCCAGGCCCGTTGTATTGAGCAGGGTGGAGATGTACTTGTGTATATCCCCCCAGTTCTTTTCCACCTCCTCCTGGATGTCCAATTCCTGAATCCACAGATTATTGCTGACCTTGACAGGTCTCCCCTTGTTTTGATCAAGGAGTGAGGTATCGCGATCAAAGATATCGGAGAGGCTATGGGCCACGTCCAAGGACATGATCACGGTCCTGTGCCCCATTTCAGCCGTCAGGATCCCGGTGGCAGCCGCCACGCTCGTCTTTCCGACTCCTCCTTTACCGGCAAAAAAGATGATTCTCATATCGTAACACCAGTCAACCTGAACTTTTCTGACTTATCACCCGGACCCCGGTACAAAACCCGGTGCCTTTTCTGTTAATCCTCTCCCCGCCTGCCTCTTGACTACGCGATACAAAAAAACCCGAAAGGGTTCGATTTTATTCACCCTTGGGTTTAAACCCCAGCCACATACGCATTCTGGCTGGCATCCACCTAACTGTTCGACAATTTAAGAGAAGCACCATTTGGTGCCGAAACCGGGGCTTGTCCCCCAACTCGTTAGTCAACTCTATTAAAAGACTACTCGCTTTCTATTGCCGCCTCAATTAAAAAAATGTATCATTTTAGCCTTTTTTCGGGCTCTCCTTTATCCGGGGCAAGGGGGGTTTTCCTCTTGAGAGGTGTAACCCTGTATGGCGAGTGATTACTTTACGCTCTCTTATGGGCGAGTTTTACACCCGAAAAAGGGAAACCTCCATTGCCCTGGTTTCAGAGCGCTAAATTGTTACAAAAAAAAATAATGATTTGTGGGGTGTTAGTCAAGAATGCACTCAAATTTGAGAAGGGTGATAGCCCTTTAGCCTTTAATCTCTATTCCATTTCCACCAGTTTTCCCTTTTTCAGGGCAAAGGTTTTCCCTCGCCAGTAAGTATCTCTCTTGACAAAACTGGCAAACCACACAAAAACCCCTGAGAGGTCTCTCAAGGGGAGCAGCCAAGAGCACTTCATGCCATCCCTATCCTCCAGCATTATCGAATTGGCTATGGCCGTCACCATTCTCAAACCAACGGTTATAGCAAGAATGGTCCAACCATATAACCCTCCCAGGCAGGCATATAGCAGGGCGAAAGGGATCCCTCTAACAAGGAGGGTGAGATAAAAGCCCGAAGGGTTGGCGGACCGGGTGTTTTGATCCCAGTAGACCTGATGCCGCCACCAATCTCGAAAACCACCTAGATCCACTGAGTTATCGACCACATATGGCGTAAAACAGATTTGAAAACCAGCCTCGACAACACGTCTTCCCAGTTCATAATCTTCAACCAGATAGTGAGCTAACGGTGCCAACCCTCCGACCATTTCCAAAACGGTGCGCCGGATTGCATGGGTATTCCCGGGGCATGCTATGGAAGTCTTTGTTACAATGGCGAAAACCATCGAAGGGACAAAGTCGGCGTTATATGTGAGTAACTCCAGAACCTCGAAGATATTAGCCGGACACGACGCCTTGTAAAGCGTGCATGAGATGCCTACCCTCTCATCTGCAAATGGAGCAACGATCGTCTTGAGATAATCGGTTCCAAAGGACATATCACTGTCGGAAATCACAAAGACATCTCCGGTTGCTCTCTGGCTCGCGTTGTAGAGATTGGACAGCTTGCCGTTTGGGCCGATGGCCTTTTCATTTACGAGGATATGGATGTTCCTGCCTTTGAATTCCTGTCGTATCCGTTGTAAGATTTCAAGGGCCGGGTCGTCTCTACGTTGAACAGAGTAAATAACTTCGTAGTCTGGATAGTCTTGTTCACATGCCGTAATCAGATTCGTATAGAGGTCTTTCTCTAGGCCATAGACAGGTTTGATTAGGGAAACACTGGGGAGATGGCTACTCGGCCGGGTTTTCTCAGACATATGCCTTTTCCGCATAAAAACAGCCATGCAAGCAGCAGTCCCTAACCAGAAGAAAACGCCCATTACAACCGGGATTAGGAATAATTGATTCCAGCTCATATCAGTCAATCTAGATCACGACCGAAACGATCCATCGTCAGCATTTGGTCTAAATTCAGCGACCGACTTCACAGTTAATGTTTTTCACTCGCTCATGCTGGGGTTTCCCTGGGGGGTGAATCATTGGGAGACAAAATCAGATACGATGCTCTTGTGTTTCATGAGACCATGCCATTTGCCATCGTCGATGGTTCTATCATAGACAACATAGGTATTGGGGTAGTGTCCCACCAGCCTGTGAAAAACATTGACGGCCAGGCTGAATGCCAGGGAGAATTTACCCGGCACTACTATATAGACGCGATTATTAATTGGTTCGATATGATAGACATAGTTTCTCTTGGAATATGAGGCCGACACTTCAACCTTATAGCCAAAGTAAGTTTCAAGGATATCCGCGTCGGCAAGCTTCGGAAACACCTTTCTAGCCCTGCTAAGCAAGGCGTTTCTGGCATCCTCCTTTTCTGTTTCGCATTCAGCGCCTGCAGCATATCCGCCGCCTATTAGGGAGTAGCGTTTGTTATCGATCTCATGTGTGAGGTGGTTTATGGTTTCATTGATAAAAGGGGTGAGCCTTACAAAGTTGGCATCACAAACTTGCGGGTATGCGACGAGGAGAGGAGATGCTACCGATTTGACACGGATCTTGCCTTTGGCATACCTCTCGAGGTCTTTGCCCAAAGCCAGGATCAGAAAATCGGTTTCCAGTACCCGATCGTTATCCAGAAGGACTTTCGACCCCTTTCCATCCGATTCATAATCATGAAAGGTCGTGTTTGTAAATAGGTTGCCACCGTAAGAAACGAAACTCTTAATCAGATCCGAGATTATGGCATAGGCATTCATTGGCCTGTCATAGCTTTTGATCTTGATATGGGTATTCGCGTCCAAATTCGTATCGGGGAGGTCGGCTTTTTGTATAGAGTTTCGGGAGTAATCAAGAAATCCAGCCTTGGGTATATAGTGAGAGGCACAACCACGTCTCCAGTCGTACTTCTGAAACCTATTGTGTCGGGCAATGAATTGCTTGATGTTTCTATCCCAAGTCCACCTGAAGAAGATCTTCCTGATCTTGTCTTTTCCGGAATCTTGCTTTGAGAGAGTGAAATCAGGATCCTCTATGGTATTGACAATGTATTCTATACTGTCTTCTCTGAACCATTTTTTAGTTGTATCAATTGTGATTAGTTTTCCCTGGGCATCAATGCGAAGGTTCATTCCCTCAAAGTCTCGGTAATAGAGCAATATGTCATCAATTCCACCGACCATGGTTCGGAGGAACTGATTTGTTGGGAAGATCGAATAGAGGCTTCCAAAATGAAACCACTCGTGATGGATCCCACTGGCCTCCGTGCAAATGCGATCGTTTTTCTCGACTAAGGCTACCTTAAAGCCGCTTCTGGCAAAGATTTCCCCAGTTGCTAGACCTGCTATACCACCCCCCACCACTATAAGATCGTATCTTCTCTCCATCATGGTTTTAGAATTTCCTCTATGGCTTGAGCTATTTTTGCCACATCTTGTTCAGTTGTTCCTGATGTTATTGGCGGACAAACGTGTTTTGGGCAGTATGTTTCAGAAGCTTGAAGATCTCTTTTGTCATAAGGAATATTTTCAAATACAGGCTGAAGATGACAGGGGACTTCGTATACACCGCCGCCAAGGATAATACCTTCTGAGTTAAATCTTTTCTTTACCGATTCAACGTCTTGACCGGTGGTATATTTGATGATGAACTTATAATGGCTGGCCCTGTCCATGTGGCCAACATCTACATAATCGATGCCAAGGTGTTTGAGTGTCGGGATAAGCGCTTCAACGGCACGCTGTCGCCTATAAAGCATGGAGTCCAGCTTCGCTAATTGTACAAGCCCAATGTAGGCGGATATTTCGGTTAGCCGCCAGCTGTTGCCGAGGTCGTAATGGAGACCCCCATAATTACCGCCTCTTTTGCCCTGGTTCCGATATGACTTGGCAAGCTCTGCGTGTTCTATGTTATTCGTGGTTATCATGCCACCTTCAACGGTGGTCATTACCTTGGTGGGAAAAAATGAAAAGGCGCCGCCATCTGCAAAATTTCCGGCCCTTATTCCGCTCAGTTGGCTTCCGTGGGCATGGGCTGCATCTTCTATCAGAAATAGGCTGTTCAGTTTACAGTATTCGACGATCTGCGCGAAGTCGGGCGCAATGACTCCCCCTATATGGACCCAAACAACACCCCGGATTTCTTTATGTTTATTCATAGTATACTTCAGAATCTCCAGGCTCGGGACAAAGTGATCATTCGTCATATCCATATAGATGGGTAGCCCACCCGCGCGGATTATGGCCGCTACCGTTGCAAAGTTGGTATTTGTCGGTACCGCCACCTTCTTCCCCCGCGCGCCGTTCAAGACCAGAAGGACCTCGAGAGCGGAAGTGCATGTGTTGAGCGATACGGCATATTTGGTTCCTATATATTTCGCAAACTCGTTTTCAAAGGTTTGGGTGTATTTGCCTAAGATGAGGGTCCCTCCCCTGAGAATCTCTCCCAATTTATCCTGAATATTCTGAATTTCGATCTCGGTGAGGTCCAGGTAGAAAGGTTTTATCATTGTCGTCCCCCTGCATTCTTTCTCTTCCGCTGGTGATATCCTGCCAACCGAATTTGTCTTAGAACATCATGGTATCAGTAAGGCATACTGACCAAGAAATCGTGTTCCACCATGCAATATTTTTGTCCAGCCCGGAGCGGGCCGAACGGGTCCATGGCGGTAACAGGCAAAACAGATGACAACGGGCTTGGCACTTGTCAATAACAGGGGATGCACTTTAATGGATCGCACCCGGAATGGCAAGCCGAAAATAGGTTATGGTTCTTTCTGCTCTCACGTGGGGAATCGGCACAACAGATTTAAATCAGTAATAACACTTTAGCGTTTTTAAAGAAAGGCAGAGGACCGCGAGGGTCTTTTTTCAAGGCTCCTCATACGAATTTGTGGGTTAATTGAGGCTCAGGGAGCTTCCCCATGCCATGATATAATGCGAGTTTGAACGTTTCAGCGGTTCGATAACCATATGCTCGGTGGCTGATGGCCTTTGCTTTATTGTTGAGTCCTTCTACTGCCCCATTATCAATAAGGACCTTGAAGTAATTTAGAATATCGTCTTGGTGCCTTTTGATCATCCAGGCGAAATCTCTCATTGGTTTTAATCTGGAATGGGTGGCCCACCAGAACCATTGGTTGAGGTACTTTTTGGCCCATGCTGGATAGGAGTAATCCCAGAACTTTCGAAAGGCCTCTTTTAATAGGTAGGCCCGGTTTATCTTAAGATTGAGCTTCTCGAGATCGCTGAGTCTAACCTTCTGTTTGTCTGTAAGATTCCATGGGTTTTTCAGCCAGATGTATCGGCTTTTCTTAAGGAGTTCCGGATTCTCTGATTTGAGTTTTTGAGCTTCTTCTTTCCGGACCTTATCAACAGCATCCAGGAGATGACGAACAATATGGAATTTGTCGAAGACAAGGAGGGCATTGGGGAGACGTTTCCTGATAGCATCAATATAAGGAGCCCACATATCACAACACACGGCTTCGATATGTTCGCAACGATCTTCGCCCAGATAATCAAAGAAGGCTTCTAATGTCTCAGATGTTCGATCTTCTCCCGACCATAGGAGTCTTTTCTCTACGAGATCATACACTTGGGTATGATACACATGCCCTTTCTTGCGGGAGATCTCATCGATCCCTATGTAAATAAGGTTGCCAAGATCTCGATTTGCCAATCCATAGTCGACAACGTTTTTAACGGCTTTACGGACTGTATTCCAATGGAAACCAAAGAGCTGACCAACCACGTTCCAAGCCACCATCTTGGACCAAGTAGCCAAGACCACACTCAAAGGCAAAGAGAGCGGGCTTTTCCCTTGAGTCCATGGAATAGCTTCCACTTTAATGCCACAGTTAATGCATTCGACCCTTCTGGGCGAATAAACCAGGGTGACGGGGATACCCCAGAGAGGAACATGCTTCCAGCGTCTTTCTTTCAACGTGTCGTACCCAGGCCCTTTGCTACAACAACAGGAACAAACAACCCTGTATCTTCTATCGGGAAACAGATAAACCACTATTTTACCATGTTCTTCAGTAACCTTTTTGACGCAATGTCTCTTGAGTCCCAAGGTCTTTCGGACTATACTTTCAACGAGCATGAATCTTATCCTCCTTTCCTATCGGATCTTCACCAACAGGAACTATTGGATTTGATTCATGCTTTCAAGTTTTTAAATCACCTTTCTACCCACAAATTCGTATGAGGAGCCCAATATCTTCACAAAAAACCACAAGCGTATCGGCAGGCCATCCGAAGAAAAATAGATGCATATCATAGATATGTTCAGACCGCTTTGATCGCCCAGGGCCTTCTGCAATACCTCTCAGCCGCATTCCCAAAACTTGTCTTCTCTTCT